>NZ_WWIR01000324.1 GCF_009863025.1 Streptomyces sp. SID4985
GGCAAGCTGAAGTTCAGCTTCAACAAGACGACGAACGTCACCAAGCACGTCGCCAACATCGCGGCCTCGAACCAGTCCGCCGCGCTGAACGACCACTCGGCGTTCTCCGTCGCCAGCTCCGGCGCCGCCCAGACCATCAGCGTCACCCAGTAACACCCGCGCACCTCCACCCTCCGAGATCTTTCCGAAAGGACCACCATCATGAGCATGGACATGCGTGACCTGGACAACGAGTCCGCGGAGCTGCTGCCGGGCCGCGAGGCCCTCGGCAAGCTGAAGTTCAGCTTCAACAAGACGACCAACGTCACCAAGCACATCGCGAACATCGAGGCCCAGAACCAGTCGGCCGCGCTCAACGACCACTCCGTGTGGTCGGACGCCCAGTCGCAGGCCGGCCAGGCGATCTCCGTCAAGCAGTAACGGCACCGCCGCACGGGCGGCCATGGGGGCGGACCGCGCCCGAATCCGGGGCGGTCCGCCCCCGCGGCCATGCCGGGGGGAAGCGGCGGCCATGACGTGGGGGGAGACCACACATGACGGTGTCGGGAAACGGCACGACCACGCTGTACGACACCGGCCCGCTGCCCGGGCCCGGTGGCTGGCCGGTGACGTACGAGCAGGTGGCGGCCGGCAGCCTGCCGGACGCGGAGGTGCCGTCCCGGCCCGTTCCGCGCATCAGCGCGGGGCTGAAGCTGCACGGCGAGTACCAGGGTTCGGGCTTCACCGAGCCCAAGTACATCGCCCGTCGGGGGGACGGGCAGGTCGTGCAGCTGTCACGGCTGCTGTATCTCGTGGCGTCGTCCGTCGACGGCGTCCGCGACGTCGACACCATCGCCCACCGGGTGAGCGCGCGTTTCGGCCGTGAGGTCAGCGGGGAGAACATCCGCTACCTGGTGGAGAACAAGCTCGAACCGCTCGGCGTGACCGTGCCGGAGGGCCAGGAGAGCGACGAGGTCGACGCCCCGCGCTCCGACCTGCTGCTGGCCCTCAAGGGTCACCGGGTGATCTTCAACGAGCGCCGCACGGCGAAGATCGCCCGGTCGCTGCAGTGGCTGCACAAGCCGGTGGTCGTCGCCGCCGTACTGCTCACGGCCGTCGCCATGGACGTGTGGCTGTTCGGCTTCTTCGGGGCGATCGAACCGGTCCTGGAGGTCCTCGACCAGCCGATCCTGATCCTGATCGTCTTCCTGCTCACCGTGGCCTCCCTCGTCTTCCACGAGTTCGGCCACGCCTCGGCGTGCAGATACGGGGGCGCCCGGCCGGGATGCATCGGCTGCGGCCTCTTCCTCATCTGGCCGTCCATGTACACCGACGTCACCGACGTCTACCGGATCAACCGCGCTGGCCGCATCCGCACCGACTTCGGCGGCGTCTACTTCAACGTCGTCTTCATGCTGGCCATGGCCGGTGCCTACTTCGCCACCGGGGAGCCGTTCTTCCTGGCCGCGGTCTACCTCGGGCACTTCGAGATCCTGGAACAGCTGATGCCGGCCGTCCGCCTGGACGGCTACTACATCCTGGGCGACCTCGCCGGAGTCCCGGACCTCTACGGCAAGATCAAGCCCATCCTGCTCTCCCTGCTGCCCACCGCCAAGGGACGGGCGGCCCGCGAAGAGGTCGCCGGGCTGAAGAAGTCGGCGCGCGTCATCGTCGCGACCTGGGTGCTCACGATGGTCCCGCTGATCATCGCCGAGCTGGCCTACGGCCTGTGGAACCTGCCGCGCATCATCACCACCATGGTCCGCTCGCTGACCGAGCAACTGGTCGGCACGGGCTCCGCCTTCGCCGACGGCAAGATCGTCGAGGGTCTGGTCGGCGTGCTCGGCAGCTTCATGCTGCTGTGCCCGATGGCGGGTGTCATTTATCTCACCATCAAGATCGGCGGCCGTCTCTTCCGGGCCGCCAAGCGCTCCACCGCCGGACGCCCCGCCCTGCGCGTCACACTGTGCGCGGCCCTGCTCGTCGGCCTGGGCGGCCTCAGCTACGCCTGGATGTCCGGGGTGACCCCGAAGCCGCTGCCCAAGAAGCCGCCGATCGCGCCGATCCTCCAGCCCGGGGTGCCCACGACCGCGCCGCCGCCCATGGACGCGTCCACACCGGAGAAGGGCAAGGGCAGCCCGTCCGCGAGCCCCGGCACCGCGTCCGCCTCGCCGTCGGCCGTGCCCGGCGCGGCACCGTCCGGCGCCTCCGGCAGCCCGAGCGCCACCGCCTCCGGCAGCGCGTCCGCGTCCGCGCCGGAGCCGTCCGCCTCGTCCTCGACGAAGCCCGGCACGAAGCCGACCAAGGGGGCGAGCCAGTCGGCCGAACCCGGCGGCAACGGCGGACCGGGCGGCGGCCCGTCGCAGCAGCCGACCGGCACCGCGACCGACA
>NZ_WWIR01000325.1 GCF_009863025.1 Streptomyces sp. SID4985
GCGGCGCCGGAGGCGGTCTTGTCGGCAGAGCCCGAGTCAACGTCGGTGGCGCCCCCGTTGGCGGGGGAGGACTTGCTGTCGGCAGGGCCGGACTTGGCGTTGTCGGCGGTGCCGGGCTGGGCGTCGGCCTTCTGCTCGGCGGAGCCGGACGCGGCGCCGGAGGCGGTCTTGTCGGCAGAGCCCGAGTCAACGTCGGAGGCGCCCCCGTTGGCGGGGGAGGACTTGCCGTCGGCAGAGCCGGACTTGGCGTCGGCGGAGTCGGAGGTCGGGCCAGAGGCGCCCTCGCCGGAGGACTTGCTGTCGGCCTCGGCGGTGGAGCCGGGCTTGGCGTCGGAGGTCGGCTCGTCCTCGGCCTTCCGCTCGGCGGCGCCGGACCTGCGCTCGGCAGATTCGGAGTCAACGCCGGAGGCGGGCGCGGCAGCGGCGCCGGGCTCGTCGGCAGACCCCGACTCGGAGGCAGCGGCGTCACCGGCGTCCGGGTCGGGACCGCTGCTCTCGGCCGCCCCGGCACCCACGGCCGAACCACCCTTGGCAGCAGCCTCGTTGTCGTCGTCCTCGGACGCATCGGCGGCGCGCGAGGCGGAAGCCCCAGAGGCAGAGCCGCTGCCCTTGGCCGCGTCAGCGGAATCGTTGCCGCTCTCGGCAGAGCCCTCGGCGCGCGCAGCGGAAGCACCCTTGGCCGCGCCGGAGGCGGAGTCGCCGTCCTCGTCCCGCCCGGAACCCCCGGCGGAGCCGTTACCAGCGTCCTCGGAGGCGCTCGCGGAAACGTTGTCGTCGGCGCTTTCGGAGCGACCGGAGCCCGAGGCACCCGCAGCCCCCTCCGGAGCCTTGGCGGCAGCCTCGTCGTCCGCACCCTCAACGGAGTTGGCGTCGGTCACCCCCTGGGAAGCCTCGTCGTCCCCGCCCGCAACGGAGTTGGTATCGGCGGCCCCCCGCGAGTCCTTGTCCCCAGCCGCGCCGGAGGCGAACCCCGCGCCACCCGTACCCGCGCCGGAGGCACCACTCTCCTCGGACCCGGCCGAATCCACCCCCTCCGCCGAACCGACGGAGTGCTCCTGCTTCGACCTGTCGGGGGACTCGCCCGCCACCGATGCCTCCTCCATGCGCCGCACGCTCGCCGCGCGCCCTGTCCGAACCATGTACCAGTGTCCTGTGTGGGGGCTTGCCCAAGGTGGTAGACGAGAACGACATACCTACCGGTTCCCCCATGAACCGGGCACGCACCCTCGACAGATGAATGTGAGAGGCGTCACCCTGTCATTCATCCACGCGGGGAGGCATGGATGGGCAGGAGCCGCAGAACAATTCCGGAAGAGCTTCTGCTGCTCGCACTGGACCCGGCCACGGGTACCACTGCGCAGCCGCAGTCGCTCGACCTCGGTCTGGCCGGTGCACAGCTAGTGGAGCTGGCGCTGGCCGGACGGATAGCCCCAGACGGGGATCGTATCGCCGTGGTGGTGCCACGGCCGACAGGAGATCCAACTCTGGACAGCGCGTTGGAGCTGCTGCGCAGGCGCGGCGCTCCGGTACGGGCGGTCCACTGGATCGGCGGCCCACGACTGGGCCTGCGCCAGACCTACCTTTCACACCTCGAACGGTGCGGAATGGTCGCCGCGGTGGCAGGCCAGATGTGCGGGGTGCTGCCGACGACGCGGTACCAGGCGACGGACACGGCGATCAGCCGTGAGATCCGCGCCCGCCTGGACGCCGCGATCCGCACCGGCGTACCGCCGGACCCACGGACCGCCGCGCTCGCCGCGCTGGCGCACGCCGTCGGCCTCGGCAAGCACCTCTACCCGGGCAACGAGGGCCGCTCGTCGCGTTCCCGGCTGCGCGACCTCATACGGCACGACCCGATGGGCGGGCTCGTCGCCCACGCCGTCATGGACGTGCAGAACGGCGTCGCGGTGCAGCCGCGCCGGGGGCAGGCCGGGCCGCCCCGGCCG
>NZ_WWIR01000326.1 GCF_009863025.1 Streptomyces sp. SID4985
GGCTCCGCGACGACCGGGGCGGCAACCGCCTCGGCCGGGACGGCCGCCTCAGGCGTCACGGGCTCGGCCTGCTCGACCGGCTCCGCCGGGGCCTCCACCGCGGCGACGGCCTCGACCACCTCCTGCGGCTCCTGCGGCTCCTCGGCCGACGGAACCACAGCCTCCGCCACCACACCGGCCTCGGCGGGCACAGCCTCGGCGGCGGCGACCTCGTACACCCCGTCGTGGCCATCCACCGACTGGACCCCGTCATGCGCGTGCACGACACCCGTCGCCTGGGTGGCCATGCGGGCCATGGCGGCCTGGGCGGGGTCGGCGATGGTGCCGGGGACCGGGCCAACCGTTTCGGCGGTGGGCGGGGCCACGGCGGCGGCCAGGTTCCACTGGCCCGTCCCCTGCGGAACGGGCTCGTGGAGGTGCGGTGCCTCCGCGTACTCGGGACCGGCCACGGGCTGGGCGGGCTGTCGTACGGGCGCGCCCGCCGGGCCTCGGTCGGCAAGGGAGCGGACCGGGCTGGCGGAGGCGTCGGGGATCGGCGGGCCGAGGTGCAGCGGCCTGCGCGGCGGCTGCGGGGCCTGGCCGTGCGGGGCCGACAGGATGGGGGACGGCGTGACGGAGACGGGGCCCGGCTCGGGCAGCCGTACGCCGGTGAGGTCGACCTGGCCGCTGTCCCGGCCCGACGCCTCGTGCGCGCCCGGCTGATGGACGGCCTCGACCACCGGTTCCGGTGCGGGCGGCGGCACTTCGTTGCCCCACGCGCCCTGGGCGCCCGGCAGCAACAGGTCTTCATCCCCGGCGGGCGCCTCGGCGACGTAGGTGTAGCCGTGGGCGGGGGCGCCCGGCTGCTCCACCATGCCTGCGCTCTCCGGCTGTCCCTCGCCCGGGATCTGGCCGGTGTCGGTCATGCGTACCCCTCGCCCATCGCTTCAGTGCTCCTACGACCAGCTCACCCGGAACGGCGCACCGACCGCCCCGTAGTGAGAACGAGCGTCCGTGCCCGGCGGCACGAACGGCCGCCAGAAATGACGACAAAGCCATTCAGTGGCATGAAAACCGCTAGTGACATTGTCCCGCCGTCGCGCCGTCGCGACAGCGTGATCCGCGACTGCCCGTTGTGGACTGCGCCACGTCGCGCGTCCTGTGGTGTCGTCGTACCCCACCCACCCCCAAAACGGGCGTGCGTTCTGGACATTGGCGAACGAACTTCCGCTACGCCGGTGCGGTACAACGATCGGCCAGCCTACCGCGCGCGGTACGACAACAGGATCACGGGGCGGGCGCGAGCTGCCCTTTCCGCCCCATACGCGCCCTCGGTCAGCGCGGGGTTTCGCGGCGGGGCAGTTCGCCCGTGAGCAGGAACGCGACGCTCCGCTCGGTCTCCGTCCAGGCCCGGGTGTCGAGTTCGACGGCCTGGACGAGGGCGCACTCGACGCGGTAGCCGTGTTCGGTCAGGGAGCGGCCGACGAGTTCGGCCGCGTCGCGGGTCGCGGCGTGGGTGACGATGCGCTGCGGACGGCGGTCGGCCACGGCGGAGACCACGGCCGCTCCCCCGCCCCCGACGCGTACGACGTCGGGCTCGGGCAGGTTCTCCAGGACGTGCGGGGCCTGGCCCCTGACGATCTGGAGCTGGACCCCGAAGGTACGCGCGGCGGCGTCGGTGCGGGCGCAGGCGGCCTGGTCGTGGTCGACGGCGATGACGGCTGCACCGGCGCGCGCGGCGTCGACGGCGAAGGCGCCCGCGCCGCAGCCGATGTCCCA
>NZ_WWIR01000004.1 GCF_009863025.1 Streptomyces sp. SID4985
TCGACGTCATCGGCCTGCTGAACCCGGCCTTCGGCAACACGGGCATCAACGGCTGACGCGCCCCCACAGACCCGCAGGGCCCCCGGCACCCCCACCGGGGGCCCTGCGTCTGCCGTGGGCGGGGGGTGCCTCAGCGCCGCTCCCGCTCCTCCACCACCGAGTTGTACGCCGCCACTCGCGCCCGCCGCGCCGTCCGCTCCACCGGGCGCAGCGCCGCCGACCGCGCCGTCATCTCCGACGCGCTCACCGCACCCCCGTGCCCGCCCCCGTACGCCAGGGACACCAACATCCCGATCCGCTCCGCCAGTTCGAGCACCCGTACCGCACGCGGCGGATACCCCGGCGACAGCACGTCGTACCCCTGGCCGCCCGTCACCCGGGCCCCCGCACGGCGCGGCGCCTCCGCCCGCGCCCGGTACGCGTCGATCGCCGCCTCGGCCACCGGACCCGACGCGGCCACGTCCAGCCGCGTCAGCACCTCCGTCGCCTCGCGCAGCGCCTCCGCCAGCTCCCGCTCCGCCTCGCTCAGCGAGGGCACGTCCGCGGGCGGCGCCTCCCGCACCGGCAGCACATGCCAGACGACCTCGGTGTGCACGTCACCCTCGGGCCCCGCCTCGTACACCTCCGGGACCAGACCGAACGCCGCCCCGGAGCAGACCACCGCCTCCTCCGCCTCCAGCGCCCGCGCGTTGAACTCCGGCGGACCGCTCAGCCCCAGCGGATGCCCCGGCGCGGGCAGCGCCACCCGGAAACCCGTCACCCCGAGCCCCCGCAGCCGTCCCAGCGCCAGCGTGAGCCCGACCACGTCCTCCTCGCCCGGCAGGCCCTCGACCCGGTGCACCGCGTCCTCGCCCACCACGGCGAGTACGGCGTCATCCGGGGAGACAAGTCCGGCCAAGAGGGCATTTCCCCAAGCGGCGAGGCGTCCTGAACGCGGTTCCGTGAGCATCCCCCCACCCTAAGGACCGGACCGATGGATTGGAGCACCACACTCGTGGCGTAGATTTCATATGGGCTGCGCCCATTGGCGTGGCGGCCCGAGCCACAGGCGTACGCGACAGCCGAGACCGGCCACAACGCAAGGGGAGACAACGCGCTCATGAGCGATGTTCTGGAGCTTCAGGACGTATCCGTGGTCCGTGAGGGCCGGGCTCTGGTGGACCAGGTCAACTGGTCGGTCAAGGAGGGCGAGCGCTGGGTCATCCTCGGCCCGAACGGCGCGGGCAAGACCACCCTCCTCAACGTCGCGTCCAGCTATCTCTTCCCCACCACGGGCACCACCACCATCCTCGGCGAGACCCTCGGCAAGGTGGACGTCTTCGAGCTGCGCCCCCGCGTCGGCGTGGCGGGCATCGCCATGGCCGAGAAGATCTCCAAGAGCCAGACCGTCCTCCAGACCGTCCTCACCGCCGCCTACGGCATGACCGCGGGCTGGCACGAGGAGTACGAGGACGTCGACGAGCAGCGCGCCCGCGCCTTCCTCGACCGCCTCGGCATGAGCGACTTCCTCGACCGTCGCTTCGGCACCCTCTCCGAGGGCGAGCGCAAGCGCACCCTGATCGCCCGCGCCCTGATGACCGACCCCGAGCTGCTGCTCCTGGACGAGCCCGCCGCCGGACTCGACCTCGGCGGCCGCGAGGACCTGGTGCGCCGCCTCGGCCGGCTGGCCCGCGACCCGATCGCCCCCTCCATGATCATGGTGACCCACCATGTCGAGGAGATCGCCCCGGGCTTCACCCACGTCCTGATGATCCGCCAGGGCAAGGTCCTCACCGCGGGCCCCATCGAGCTTGAACTCACCTCGCGCAACCTCTCCCTGTGCTTCGGCCTCCCGCTCGTCGTGGAGCAGGTCGGCGACCGCTGGACCGCGCGCGGCCTGCCCCTGTCCTGATCCGTTCCCGGCCTCTTCCCGATCCGCTCCCGATCCGTTCCTGATCCGGGCGGCCCCCGTCCGCACCCTGTCGGCGGCCCGCCCCACGGCCCTACCATGAGCGCGTGGACGACATCGGCGCATGGGTGTGGTGGCTCGTCGGCGCTGCGGCGCTCGGAATCCCCCTCGTGATCACCGCGATGCCCGAATTCGGCATGTTCGCGGTGGGAGCCGTGGCCGCCGCCGTCGTCGCGGGACTCGGCTTCGGCGTGGTGATCCAGGTGCTCACCTTCGTGATCGTCTCCGTCGCCCTCATCGCCGTCGTCCGCCCCATCGCCCTGCGCCACGACCGGCAGCGCCCCCGACTGGCCACCGGAGTGGACGCGTTGAAGGGCAAACAGGCGGTCGTCCTGGAGCGCGTCGACGCCTCCGGCGGCCGCGTCAAGCTCGCCGGGGAGATCTGGTCGGCCCGCGCCCTCGACGCCTCACGCGCCTACGAGGTCGGGCAGGAGGTCGACGTCGTGGACATCGAGGGGGCCACCGCGCTCGTCATCTGATTCAGCTCGTCATCTGATGCATCTGCCCCCGAGCCGGGCAGCGGTCTGACAGACTCGACCAGCAAGATCTTCGACAGCGGAGAGGGGTACGGGGAACACGATGGAACCGGTCATCATCGTCCTGGTCATTCTGGTGGTGTTGGTCTTCATCGCCCTGATCAAGACCATCCAGGTCATCCCACAGGCCAGCGCCGCCATCGTCGAGCGCTTCGGCCGCTACACGCGGACCCTGAACGCGGGCCTGAACATCGTGGTCCCGTTCATCGACACCATCCGCAACCGCATCGACCTCCGCGAGCAGGTCGTGCCCTTCCCGCCCCAGCCGGTGATCACCCAGGACAACCTGGTCGTCAACATCGACACCGTCATCTACTACCAGGTGACCGACGCCCGGGCCGCCACCTACGAGGTCGCCAGCTACATCCAGGCGATCGAGCAGCTCACCGTCACCACGCTGCGCAACATCATCGGCGGCATGGACCTGGAGCGCACCCTCACCTCCCGCGAGGAGATCAACGCGGCCCTGCGCGGCGTCCTCGACGAGGCCACCGGCAAGTGGGGCATCCGCGTCAACCGCGTCGAGCTGAAGGCCATCGAGCCGCCCACCTCCATCCAGGACTCGATGGAGAAGCAGATGCGCGCCGACCGCGACAAGCGCGCCGCGATCCTCACCGCCGAAGGCACGCGCCAGGCCGCGATCCTCACCGCCGAGGGCGAGAAGCAGTCCCAGATCCTGCGCGCCGAGGGTGAGGCCAAGGCCGCCGCCCTGCGCGCCGAGGGCGAGGCCCAGGCGGTCCGTACGGTCTTCGAGGCCATCCACGCGGGCGACCCCGACCAGAAGCTGCTCTCGTACCAGTACCTCCAGATGCTCCCGAAGATCGCCGAGGGCGACGCCAACAAGCTCTGGATCGTCCCCAGCGAGATCGGCGACGCCCTCAAGGGCCTCTCCGGCGCCATGGGCAACTTCGGCAACTTCGGCGGGGGCGGTGGCTCCGTACCCCAGCAGAACAAGGGCACCGACTCCGACCGCCGCGAGCGCCCGTCCATCGACTGAAGCCGTACGACAGTGGGGCCCGCCTTCATCACGAAGGCGGGCCCCACTGTCGTATCTCCGGCCTACGCGGCCTTCAGCGCCAGCCAGTCCGGCAGCGCGTCGAAGTCCTCGTTCCCCAGCGCGAGCAGCATCGCGTCCGCCGGTGTCGGCTCGAACGGCTGCCACAGCAGCGGCATCCCCGCCTGCTCCGGAGTCCGGTCCGCCTTGCGGTGATTGTCCTCCGCGCAGGACGCCACCGTGTTCAGCCAGGTGTCTCCACCGCCCTGCGCCCGGGGCACCACGTGGTCGACCGTGCTCGCCGACCGCCCGCAGTACGCGCACCGGTGCCGGTCCCGCACCAGCACACCCCGCCTCGACCATGGCGCTTGTCTTCGGAAGGGCACCCGTACGTACCTGCACAGCCGGATCACCCGGGGCGCGGGTATGTCCACATCGACACCGCGCATCCGCAGCACGGGGTGCGCCTGCTCCACGACCGCCTTGTCCTGGAGGACCAGCACGACGGCACGGTTCAGCGTCACCGTCGACAGCGGTTCGAAGCTCGCGTTCAGGACCAAGGTGCCACGCATCAAGCCCACCTCCCGTGTGCCCGCCCACCCCCCGGCGGACGTGGATCAACTCTGGACGGGCGCATCGAGATGGACAACGCAATAAAAAAGCGCCCGCCCCTGATCACTTCCAAGACCAGGGGCGGGCAAACACCGAAGCGGCGGTCAGCTCTGCGCGGAGTTCTCGTACTCCCCGATGAGCTGGGCGCGCGCCAGCGCGTGGAACCGCAGATTGAAACCGACGAAGGCCGGCGAGGCGTCCGCGTCCGGACCGAGTTTCTCCTGGTCGACGGCGTACACCGTGAAGACGTAGCGGTGCGGCCCGTCCCCGGGCGGCGGCGCGGCCCCGCCGAAGTCCTTGGTCCCGTAGTCGTTGCGCGCCTGAATCGCGCCCTCGGGCAGCCCGTCGAACTTCCCGCTGCCCGCACCGGCCGGGAGCGACGTCACCGAGGCCGGGATGTCGAACACCACCCAGTGCCAGAACCCGCTGCCGGTCGGCGCGTCCGGGTCGAAGCAGGTCACGGCGAAGCTCTTCGTCTCCGCCGGGAACCCCTCCCAGCTCAGCTCCGGCGAGATGTTCCCGTCGGCGTAGACCTGGGCGCCCTTGAGCACCCCGCCCGGCTCGATGTCCTCACTCGTCACCGTGAACGACGGCACGGGCGGATGGAAGTCATGGGGGAGCGGCCGCCGCTTGAGCTCGGTCACCTCGGTACCTCCTGATCACTGTTTCCGTTCAGTGGCTCCGAGCCTAGAACCAGTTACGGCGACTGCCGACCTCGGACAGCCACTGGTTGAGGTACGCCGCCCAGTCGGTGGTGTGGAAGTCGTGCAGGCCCACCTGGAAGGAACGGAAGGTGTCGGAGCCCTCGCTGAACAGGCCCGGCTTCTTGTCCATCTCCAGCACGACGTCCATGGCGTGCTCGTCCGCCACGAAGCTGATCTCGACCTGGTGCAGACCCCGGTACTGCGACGGCGGGTAGAACTCGATCTCCTGGTAGAACGGCAGCTGCTGCCGGGTGCCCCGGATGTGACCGCGCTCCATGTCCGCGGTCTTGAAGCGGAAGCCCAGCTGGACGAAGGCGTCGAGGATCGCCTTCTGCGCGGGCATCGGGTGCACGTTGATCGGGTCCAGGTCGGAGGAGTCCACCGCACGGGCGATCTGGAGCTCGGTGGTCACACCGATGTGCATCCCGCGCAGCTGCTGCCCGTCGATCATCGTGACCGGCGTCTCCCACGGGATCTCCAGGCCGAACGGCACCGCGTGCACCGCCCCCGCCTGCAGCTCGAAGGCACCGCCGAGCCGCACCCGCGTGAACTCGATGTCCTGCTTGTACTCCTGGTCGCCGCTCTCCACCTCGACCTTCGCCTGAAGACCGACCGACAGCCCCTCGATGTTCTGGTTGACCGAGCCGCCCTGGATGTGGACCTCGCCCTGCACGACACCACCGGGCACCACGTTGACCTCGGTCAGCACCGTCTCCACCGAGGCGCCCCCGGCCCCCAGGCTCGCGAGCAGCTTCTTGAACGCCATTTACTCTCCCCTTACGAATGGACCTTCGCCCCGTACAAACGCGATCCGGCTCCGACCGGTTCCGCCATGAGGGCGACCGGGGCTGCACTACCCTCGGAGGGCATGATCACGCCACCGGACCGTACGCCACTGCCCCGGGAGTTCCTCGACCGTCCCGTCCTCGAGGTCGCCCCCGACCTCCTCGGCCGCCTCCTGGTCCGCACCACCCCCGACGGCCCGATCACCGTCCGCCTCACCGAGGTCGAGGCGTACGACGGCCCGAACGACCCCGGCTCCCACGCCTTCCGTGGCCGCACCGCCCGCAACGGCGTGATGTTCGGCCCGCCCGGCCACGCGTACGTCTACTTCACCTACGGCATGTGGCACTGCATGAACCTCGTCTGCGGCCCCGAGGGACGGGCGAGCGGGGTACTGCTCCGCGCCGGCGAGATCGTGGAGGGTGCCGAGCTGGCCCGCGAGCGCCGTCTTTCGGCCCGCAACGACAAGGAACTGGCCAAGGGCCCGGCCCGTCTCGCCACCGCCCTCGACATCGACCGGTCCCTGGACGGCACGGACGTCTGCGGCCCGGCGGCCTCCCCGCTCCACCTCCTCACCGGCACCCCCGTCCCGTCCGACCAGGTGCGCAACGGCCCGAGGACGGGCGTCTCCGGCGACGGCGGTGTGCACCCCTGGCGGTACTGGGTGGACGGCGACCCGACGGTGAGCCCCTACCGCCCCCATGCACCGAGACGCAGGTCACGTTGACTCGCTCTTGGAAGATGCGTAATGTACTCCGAGCCGCTTGACCCGGGTACGGCAATCGCCAGTAGACGGAAGCGGCCACCCCACTACCTACGACTTCCCCTTGGCGGGGGTCCATTCGGCGTGTCCGCACGTCCGAATTGAATCCGC
>NZ_WWIR01000037.1 GCF_009863025.1 Streptomyces sp. SID4985
GCGCGCGCGGGGAGCGCGGCGGCGAGCGGCCCGGCGAGCGCGGCGGTGGCGGCAGCGGCCTTGACGACGCTACGGCGGCTGGGCGCAAGGGAGTTGAGGGCCTGGGTGGCCGCGAGAGATCTCGATGGTCTGGTCACGGCCGATCAGGCTACTGATCGGTAAGCGAAAGAGCGGGCGAACTCCGAAAGTTCGCCCGCTCTTCATTCGAGGGAGGAGGTCAGCCCTTGGTCAGCCCTTGAGCGCCTTCTCGATGGCGGGGCCGAAGTCGGCCGCGGTCATCGGCGCGTTCTGGCCGCCGGAGTCCGTGACCTTCTTACCGTCCATCATCAGCGTCGGCGTGCCCTGGAAGCCGTACTTCTTGCCGTCCGTGTTGAACTTCTCGCTCATCACCAGCGCCCACTTGTCGTAGGTGCCGTCCTTCACGGCCTTCTGGAACTGCGCGTTGCCCTTCAGCGCGGGCACCGTGTCGGCCACCTTGATCAGGTAGTCGTCGCTCTTGAACTTGTCGTCCTGCTCGTCGGGGTGGTACTTCGCCGAGTACAGGGCCGCCTTGTAGTCGAGCATGGCCTGGCCGCTGACGTTCAGGGCCGCGCCCATCGCGCTCAGCGCGTTCTTGGAGCCCTCGCCCGGGATGTTGTTGTCGATGAAGGTCGCGCCGACGTACTGGACCCTGTACTTGCCGTCCGCCACGTCCTTGTCGACCGTGGCGCCGTTGACCTGCTCGAACTGGGCGCAGACGGGGCAGCGCGGGTCCTCGTACATCACGAGGGTCTTCTTGGCGGTGTCCTTGCCGATGACCACGGTCGTGCCGTCGGCGCCGGAGGAGTTGGCGGGCTTGACCAGCTTGGCGGTCTTGGCCGCCTCCCAGGCGCCGGGCTTGTTGGCCTGGACGACCGCGTAGCCTATGCCGCCCGCCGCGGCCAGGACCGCGATCGCCGAGACGCCGACGATGACCTGCCGCTTGACCTTGGCCCGCTTGGCCTCGCGCTCGCGCTCCTGGCGCAGTCGCTCGCGGGCCGCCGTCTTCGCTGCCTGGCTGTTCCGGTTGCTCATGGGTGTGATCTCCATAGGGGACGCGCACACGACGTGCTCGGGGCACGGTGCGCGGGGATACGTGTGGGCAGCCGAGTCGTGCTCGGCTCCGCCCCAGGGGTCGCGGGCCCGCGAGGATCGGGGAGACACCCCCTAGGGGCAGGCGAGGGCGGGCGGGCAGGGAGGGCCGCGTCGTCCCAGGGAGTGCGTGAGAAGGAGGCCGCGCGGGACCGCCGGGCGCGGCCGGGGGCGCGGGGCACG
>NZ_WWIR01000327.1 GCF_009863025.1 Streptomyces sp. SID4985
CGATTAGCTCAGCGGGAGAGCGCTTCCCTGACACGGAAGAGGTCACTGGTTCAATCCCAGTATCGTCCACACACCGGAAAAGCCCCGGCCGTCTCGAACGGCCGGGGCTTTTCGCTGCCCGGCTGAGGCCGTGCGGCTCAGCCGGGCTGCTCGGCTCAGCTGGAGAACAGCATGTGGCCGAAGCTCTTGTGGCGGTGGTGGCCGCCGTAGTGACCGCCGTGGCCGCCCTGGTGGCCGCCGTGCGGGGCGCCCCAGGCCGGGGCGGGCGGGGTGGCCGGGTACGCCTGCGGGGCGGGCTGCGCCCACTGGGACTCCACGCGGGTCAGGGCCTCCAGCTCGCCGTAGTCGAGGAAGATGCCGCGACAGCCGTCGCACTGCTCGATCTGGACGCCGTTGCGGTTGTAGGTACGCATGGGCGCGTGACACTTCGGACACTGCATGGTCGGCTCAACTCCTCGCCGTAGGGTCCTGCTTGGTGTTTCCCCAGGACAGACTCCGTCCTGCCCCGCTCGGTTGCAGCCTTTTCCGGGAAATTGCAGCTCAACCGGCCCGGGTCCGGCGGTCGTCAGGGCCGGGTGGCCATACGGGCGCAGGCGTCCACCACGGCCTGTTCGACCTCGTCCGGCGAACGGCCCGCGGCGAGCGCCTTGGTGAGCGCGAGGGCGGCGGTCTGCACGGTGAGGGCGCGGGCGGGTACGTCGAGTACGGGCCAGGGGTCGCCGTCGGGCGGTACGGCAGGGCCGCCGGCGGCGCGGTACGCGCCCAGAAAGCGGGACCACTCCTCGGGCGGCAGCAGCCCGCAGGCGTACCAGGCGGCGGGCCGGGCGAGGTCCCAGGCGGGGATTCCGGCGCCGAGGTCGTCCACGTCGATCAGGCGCCAGGGGCCGTCGGGCGCGGGATGGCGGACGAGCTGGCCGAGATGCAGATCACCGTGGCAGAGGGCCGGTGCGCCGGGCGCGGGGGCCTCGCCGCGGGCCCAGCCGGGGAGCGCGGCCCAGGCGCTCAGCACCGGGGCCGCATCGGGGCAGGGGGTGGCTTCCAGGGCCTTCCTCAGCCGTTCCGTCGCGGCGGCCGCCTTGTCCGGTCCGCGCATCGGGGGCAGCGGGGTTGTCAGGGGCGTGCGGTGAAGCCGGGCGAGGAGGGTGGCGGCGGCTTCCCAGGGGGCGGCATCGGGGTCGTCGCGGTCGACGGGGGCGCCGTGGGGCCAGTGGGTGACGAGGCGGCCGTCCACGAGGACGGGGGTGGGCGCGCGCGGCGCCAGCAGGACGTCCGGGAGAGCGGCGGCCACCGCCAGGCGCCGGGCGAGCGCGACGGGGTCGGTGCCGGGGGCGTGGGCCTTCGCGACGGTGTCGCCGTGCCGGAGGACGGTGGCGTCGGGGCGGTCGGCGAGGAGTCCGGTCGGGCAGGCGCAGGGGGACGCGGGGCCGGGGTGGGCCGTGGAGGTGAGGTGGGCGGTCAGGGCGTCTGGGGTCACGGGGGCCTCGGGCGGGGTGGCGGTGTGTGGCGAGGGTACGGGGGCGGGGGTGCCCTTGGCGGCCGGGGCCCGCGTGCGGAACCGTCACTGGGAGGCCGCAGGCGCTCCCGTCGGCGAGAGCGCGCGCACCCGTCGGTGGGAGCACGCACGCGCGCTCATCGGCCGGAATCCGCGCGCCTGTTGGCGCGAGCCCCGGCCCGCTCCCGTGTCCTCAGTTGCGCAGCATCATCACGAGCAGCACCACCAGGGCGATCAGCAGGGCGCCGCCCACCGAGGCCAGGGTGATCTTCGTCGCGCTGTACGGCCGCTCGCCGATGACCTCTCCGGTGCGGGCGTTGACCATCACGGACCACGTCTTGCCCGCGTGGAGGTAGGTCAGGAACCAGACGGGGAGCAGGACCAGTTTGTAGGTGAGGGCGCTGTAGGAGGTGGACATCGAGAGCACCCGCTGCTCGTTGCCGCCGATGTCCCGCTTGCAGTCGGCGCGGATCACCGGTGCCATCCGCGCCTTCGCCGACTCCAGGCCGGCCTCCGGTTCGATGTCGTAGCGGACGGTGCGGAAGCCCGCGAGGTACTCCTCCTGGTAGGGGACCGTCTCCTCCAGCGGCCAGGGGGTGAGCTTGTCCAGTTCCTTCTCCGGCACCTGGCCGCTGCCGGGTACGAGTACGTCGTCGAAGAACCGGTCGACCGTGCCGAACGCGGGCTGCCAGTTGGTGTGGCGTACCTGGCGGGTGCGGCCCTCGGAGTCCTTCTCCTCGACCCAGTAGTAGTCGCCGCGCCGGCCCGCGTACCGGGTGCTGGTCTGGGCGTCGTACGTCCAGTGGGGCAGATAGCTGCCCCGGAAGGTCTCGGCCTCGGTGACCTTCTTCAGCTCGTCGGGCGCGAACCAGCGGGAGCTGGTCCACTTCGCCAGCGCGTCCCGGGCCTGGTCGCGGCTGACCCCGAAGGGCAGGACCGCCTCGGGCACCACGCGTTCGGTGCCGGAGGCGTCGGAGACCAGCGGGGTGGCGCAGAAGGGGCACTTGTCGCTGAGCGTGTCGCTCTCGGTCACCGCGTGGCAGCCGGGGCAGGTGTACGTCTTCACCTGGTCCGGCGCGATGGCCCGGTGGGGCAGCGCGGCCAGCTCCTCGATCGGGTGCTCGGTGACCTGCCGGGGTATCGGCGTGATGTCCTGCTCGTGCTTGCAGTACGGGCAGCGCAGCGCGTACGTCCCGGGCGCGTACTCGCTGACCCCGCCGCACGCCTCGCACTGGAACGCCCGGTCGGGCGCGGGCGCGACGTCCTGGTCCGTCAACTCACTTCTCCTTGTGACCTGTTGCCGGAAGGTGCGATCGGTTGCCGGAAGGCTCCGGCCGACGGGCTCAGCCCTGCGGGGGCAGTGGCGGCGGTACGTCGGCGAGCAGCGACGCCAGCTCCGGAATCCGGTCCGCGGGCTGCCAGGCGGCCTGCCCGCTGCGCCAGACCAGGGTGGTGCGGTTCAGGTTCCCGGCCGCCACCTGACCGGCCAGCGCGCTCGCGTCGTACGGGCCCTGCTGCTGACCGCCGACGGCGAGGAACCAGCGCGGGGCGGTGGGCAGCGGGGGCGGGACGTCGGCGGAGACCGGAGTCGGAGCGGGCTGTGCCGCCGGGACCGGCGGGGCCGTCGCCGCGCCGGACGCGCTCTGCGCGATCCGCTGGCCCAGCGCCATGCCCACGCCCAGGCCGACGGCGTCGCCGCCGGTGCCGGGGTTGGCGGCGGCGATCGTCGTCGCGTCGGCGGCCTGGAGCTTGGCGTAGTCGTCCAGGTTGCCGGTGACGGCCATCCGGGAGCGGGTGTCGATCGCCGCCTCGACCTCGGGCGGGACGCTGATGTTCTCGATGGAGAACCGGGGGATGGCGATGCCGGTGGAGGCCAGCTCCAGGGTGAGGGCCTCGGCCAGTTGCCGCCCGATGCCGTCCTGCCGGGCGGCGAGGTCCAGGAGCGGGACTCCGGCGGCGCCCAGCGCGGAGCCCAGCTTGGAGACGGTCAGCTGGCGCAGGTGCTCCCCGACCTCCTCGGTGCGGAACTGCGGGTCGGTACCGACCAGTTCGCGCAGCAGCGCGGCGGCGTCCACCACCTTGGCGGTGAAGGTGCCGAAGGCGCGGACCCGGACCATGCCGAACTCGGCGTCCCGCAGGATCACCGGGTTCTGGGTGCCCCACTTGAAGTCGGTGAACTGCCGGGTGGTGACGAAGTAGACCTCGGCCTTGAAGGGCGACTCGAAGCCGTGCTTCCAGCCCTTCAGTGTCGACAGGACCGGCATGTTCCGGGTCGAGAGGGCGTACGTGCCGGGCTGGTAGACGTCGGCGAGGCGGCCCTCGTTGACGAAGACGGCCACCTGCGACTCGCGCACGACGAGCCGGGCGCCCATCTTGATCTCGTTGCCGTGGCGCGGGAAGCGCCACACGATGGTGTCCCGGCCGTCGTCGGTCCACTCGATGATGTCGATGAACTCACCGCGGATACGGTCCATCAGCCCCACGACGTTCCCCCACTCCCCCTGCTTCCGCCTGACCTCGGGTCCCGGACGGTGACCACTCGGCGATCAAGCGATCAGCCGACAGTATGCCCACAGCGGCCCACGCTGCCATGGTGGGTCCCGGGCAGCGCAATGCCGGCGCAGCTCCCCAGCTGCGCCGGCATTCGTGCCGTCCGCCGCACCCCCGTCCCCACGGGGTTGAAAGGATGGATGGATGGAGCCCGGACCGCTCTTCCGGGTCTGGAGCGCTGGTCAGCGCCCCAGCATCGCACCCACGGACGACGCCTGTGTGGCCACCGTCTCCCACCCGTCGAAGACGAGGAGGAGGAGCAGTGCCAGGGGCAGGGCCATGAGGGTCGCCACCACGGGATGGCGGCGGCCCGTCCGGCGGGGGCCGGGCGTGGTGCGCCTCGGTGCCGTAGGGGCCATGGTTCCTCCAGGCTTTCCCTGGTCGTGCTCGGTGGTTCTTGTGTTGTCGCGCTTCGTGAACAGCGGCGGGTGTGTGACCTCGGGGGACGAGTACCGCACCCGCCGCTTGACCTCAAATGTAGGCGCGGGGCGATATCCCGGGCGTCATGCCCTCGTATCGAATGGCGGGCCTCCCGGAGGATGAGCCCTCCCGTGCGGAGTACTCCCCTGGGTGGAGACCTCGCTCCGGTTCTCGGGGTCTTCCCGGAGGGGTCGCCCGTTGTCGGTGCCGGGAGGCCGCCGCACGGGTCGCTCTCCACCCACGGGTGGATACGTATGACTTCAGTCACTTTGACCTCCGCACGGTGACCCGCGCCACCGGGGATCGGGGCGGCGGGCGCGGGCGCGGACCGCCGGGTGCCGGTCCCGCGCGGTCCGTCCTCGCTGCCGACGGGCAGCGGGCCGCATCCCAACCCCCTTGATCGGTCGACTTGTTGACATCCTCCGGCCCTCAACAGCTCTGCAATTGACCGTCTGCTGACCGCGCTTCACCTGGAGTGGCCACCGCGCAATCCGTCGGTACCGGAGGGCGCGGCCTCTGCGCGCGGGCGGCCGTGGAAACGTAAGCTGGGCCGAGTCACAGGGACCGGGCAGCGGGGATGAACATGGCGATGATGCGCCTGAGGCGCGAGGACCCGCGCGTCGTCGGCTCGTTCAGGCTTCACCGACGGCTCGGCGCGGGCGGGATGGGCGTGGTCTACCTCGGCTCCGACAAGAAGGGGCAGCGGGTCGCGCTGAAGGTGATCCGGCCCGATCTCGCGGAGGACCAGGAGTTCCGGTCGCGGTTCGCGCGCGAGGTGTCGGCGGCCCGCCGCATCCGGGGCGGCTGTACGGCGCGGCTGGTGGCGGCGGACCTGGAAGCGGAACGCCCATGGTTCGCGACGCAGTACGTGCCCGGACCCTCCCTGCACGACAAGGTGGCCGACGAGGGTCCGCTGGTCGCGGCCGAGGCCGCGTCGATCGGCGCGGCGCTGTCGGAGGGACTGGTCGCCGTCCATGAGGCGGGCGTGGTCCACCGGGACCTGAAGCCGTCCAACATCCTGCTGTCCCCCAAGGGCCCCCGGATCATCGACTTCGGCATCGCCTGGGCCACGGGTGCCTCCACGCTCACGCATGTCGGTACGGCGGTGGGCTCGCCGGGCTTCCTGGCGCCGGAGCAGGTGCGCGGGGCCGCGGTCACCCCGGCGACGGACGTGTTCTCGCTGGGGGCGACCCTGGCGTACGCCTCGACCGGTGACTCGCCCTTCGGGCACGGCAGTTCCGAGGTGATGCTCTACCGCGTGGTGCACGAGGAGCCCCAGCTGCACGGCGTACCGGACGCGCTGGCCCCGCTGGTGCGGGCGTGTCTGGCCAAGGATCCGGAGGACCGGCCGAGCACGCTCCAGCTGTCCCTGCGGCTGAAGGAGATCGCGGCGCGCGAGGCGCAGGGCCTGGGCGACGTACGGCCGCCCGCGCCGCGTACGGCAGAGGGCGACCGGGGTGCCGGGCGCCTGGTGGACACCTATCCGGACCAGCAGCGTACGACCCAGCGGCGGCCCTCCCCCTCGGGTACGCCGCTGCCGCGCGGTGCCACGCCCGCCCGGAGTGGC
>NZ_WWIR01000328.1 GCF_009863025.1 Streptomyces sp. SID4985
TATCGAACAAGCGCGATCTGACGGATCGCCGATTTGTTAGAGTTATTGAGACATGCGAAAGAATCGCGGTAACTCCTCCTCCCTGTTCGCCGGACTTGCCCGTGTTCTCTCCCCACGGGGCTCGTTCGCCATGGCCAAGGTGAGCGGAGCGCTTCCTTTCGCCCTGCGGGCCGCGCTGACCATGGCGCTGCCGACCCTGCCGCTGGTGCTCCTCGGCCACCCCCGGCTCGCCTTCTTCCCGGCCCTCGGCGCGTTCACGATCACCTTCGAGCGCAGTCTGCCGATGAGCCGCCGCCGCAGGCTCTGGATGCTCGCGCTGGTCGGCGCCGTCATGACGGTCGCCGTCGGACTCGGCTCCCTCCTCGCCGTCTGGGCCGGACCCTCCGGGCCCTGGTTCCAGGGCGTGGCCGCCGTCGCCGGGATGGCGGCGGTCGCCGGACTCGCCAAGTTCGGCTGCGACTACGCCGGGCTGCGCGGCCTCGGCGCGGTCCTGATCCTGCTCTCCTTCGCGGTCACCGCGGAGGGCACCCCCGGCCTCGGAGACGTGCTCCCGCACACCGCGCTGGCCGCGCTCGGCGCCGCCGTCGCCTGGCTGGTCTGCCTGCCGAACTCGCTCAAGCCCCAGCGGCTCCAGCGCCTGGCCCTCGCGGACGCGCTCAACGCCTTCGCCCGCGCCCTCGACGCCGCCGGACCCGCCGAGACCGCCAAGGCCCGCCACCAGGCCGTCGCCGCGGCCCTGCGCGCCTACCACGCGCTCAACGAGTCCGGCGGGGGCGAGCCCGACCAGTCCGCCAAGCCCGTGTACTCGGCCGACTTCGTCTGGTCGCTGCTGACCGATGACACCCGGCACTCCACCGAGGACGCCGAGGTCGCCCGGCAGCTGCGCGAGCAGGCCCGCGTCCTGGCCGACCGCCGCTGGCACACCCTGTTGCCGCTGCCCGAGGAACTGCTCGACGGCTCGCCCCGCCCCCGCTCCGGCGACGCCGTCACCCCGGACGAGGCCGGGGCCGCCACCC
>NZ_WWIR01000329.1 GCF_009863025.1 Streptomyces sp. SID4985
CGTTCTCCTCCCCGCAGACCAAGGTCAAGGTGACCGGTCACGCGCTGCCCGACGGCCGTGTGCTGATCGAGATCCACGACACCGGTATCGGTCTCTCCCCGGAGGACCTGGCCGCGATCAACGAGCGCCTCGCGGCGCCGCCCACGGTGGACGTCTCGGTGTCCCGCCGCATGGGTCTGTTCGTGGTCGGCCGTCTGTCCCAGCGACACGGCATCCGCATTCAGCTGCGCCCGTCCGACTCGGGCGGTACGACCGCGCTGGTCATGCTGCCCGTCGACGTCGCCCAGGGCGGCAAGAAGCCCGCTCCGGGCAAGGCCGGTGGCCCCGGCGCCGGTGGCGGCCCCGCCGCCGCGCAGGCC
>NZ_WWIR01000330.1 GCF_009863025.1 Streptomyces sp. SID4985
GAAGCCGCTGGAGTCGGTGGACGCGTTCGTCGACTGGGCCGGGACGTACCGGGAGCTGGGCATCACCGAGCTGGTGGTGCACTGGCCGGTGCCGGACTCGATCTTCGCCAACGACCTCGCGGTCTTCGAGAAGATCGCCACCGAGGGCCTGGCGCAGCTGGGCTGAGCGGCGGGCGGTCGATCGGGCGGGCGGGTCCGGACCCGTGCGGGTCGCG
>NZ_WWIR01000331.1 GCF_009863025.1 Streptomyces sp. SID4985
GCTCGCCCGGCCGCCGCAGGCGGGCCGCCAGCTGTACGCCGACCTCGGCCCGCTGCGTGAGGCGCTCGCCGCACGGGGCGTCGGCGACGCCCAGGAACTGGAGGACTACCTCACCGCCCGGCTCCCCATGCCCGCCCCCGGCGGCCACCGCTTCGGCGACGACCTCGGCGCACTGCGGGTACGGCTCGCCACCGGCCCCCTGACGGGTACGACCGATGCGGATCGCACCGAAAGCCTCACCTCGCCCACACCGATGGAACTGCCGCATGTGCAACGCGCGTTGATGTCCTTGGGGTCCGTCTTCGACGATCTCCGTGACGACGCTCAGCGATGGGAGCATCCTCGATGACGCAGCAGACGCACGAGCCCGGGTCCACCGCCACGACCCCCGAAGCGATCAGCGCGACCGTCGGCACGACCACCACCGTTCCCGTGGGCGGATCGCCCAAGTCCGCGCTCCCGCCCGCGTTTCCGCCGCTCGCCGAGCCGCGCCCGCTCGGGGAGCGCCGGGTGTGGCCGCGCGCCTTCCACGACCGGCTCACCACGCCGCTGCCCGGCCTGAAGGCCATGGCCCGCTTCGCCCGCGAGGGTTCCCTGCGCCCCGACCCGCAGGGCCTCGCCGACATTCCCCGACTCCCTTACGAACCGGGCCCATTGCCCCATGTGGGGGCCCGTACCGTCGCCGCCTCCTGGGTGGGGCACGCCAGCTGGGTCGTCCAGGTGGGCGGCCTGACCGTGCTCACCGACCCGGTGTGGTCGCGCCGCATCCTCGGCACGCCCGCCCGTGTCACGCCGGTCGGCATCCCCTGGGAGGCGCTGCCCCCGGTGGACGCGGTGGTCATCAGCCACAACCACTACGACCACCTGGACGCGCCCACGCTGGTCCGACTCCCGCGTGACACACCGCTGTTCGTGCCCGCCGCGCTCGGAAGCTGGTTCCGCAGACGGAGGTTCACCCGGGTGACCGAGCTGGACTGGTGGGAGGGCGCCGAACTCGACGGTGTCCGCTTCGACTTCGTGCCCGCGCACCACTGGTCCAAGCGCACCCTCACCGACACCTGCCACAGCCTGTGGGGCGGCTGGGTGCTCACCGCGCCCGACGGACAGCGCGTGTACTTCGCCGGGGACACCGGATACGGCCACTGGTTCAGCCGTATCGGCCGCCGCTACCCCGGCATCGACCTGGCCCTGATGCCGATCGGCGCCTACGACCCGCGCTGGTGGCTCAGCGATGTGCACTGCGACCCCGAGGAGGCCGTCCAGGCCGTCCAGGATCTCGGCGCCCGGCGGATGGCGCCGATGCACTGGGGCACCTTCGTCCTCTCGGCGGAACCGGTCCTGGAACCGCTCACCCGCGTGCGCACCGCCTGGGAGAAGGCCGGGTACGACCGGGACGACCTGTGGGACCTGCCGATCGGGGCCTCACGGGTGCTGGACTGACCCGGGACACGGGTACTGGACTGACCCGGGACACGGGTGCTGGACTGACCCGGGACACGGGTGCTGGACTGACCCGGGACCGCGCCCCGTACGCACGAGCCCCCTCACCGCCCCCGAACCCGCCGTACCACCCCCGGTACCGCGCCGACCAGCACCGTCAGCGCGACCGCCGCCACCACGCCCTCCCACGGCTCGGGGAACAGCGAACCCCCGAGGATGCCGATCAGCTGGTAGGTCACCGCCCACGCCAGACAGGCCGGCAGGTTCCCCCGGGCGAAGCGTCTGAGCGGCCACTTCGCCAGCAGACAGGCGAGCATCACGGGTATCCGGCCCGCCGGGACCAGCCGGGACAGCACCAGCACCGCGACCCCGTGGTCCGCCAATTTCTCCTGAGCGCCGGCGAGTTTCTCCTCCGGCGCCCGGTCGCGTATCGCCTCCAGCCAGCGCGAGCCGCTCTGCGAACGCAGCCCGCGCAGCCCCAGCCAGTACAGCGCCGCGTCCCCGAGGAAGGCCGCGAGCGAGGCCGTCACGAAGACCAACGCGAGGGAGTAGGGCGCCGTTTGATGGAAGGCGACCACCGCCGCCGAGCTGACCAGCGCCCCCGTCGGCACCACCGGCACCAGCGCCCCGATGAGCACCAGGAGGAACAACGGCGGGTAGCCGAGGGCCTGTTGCGTGGACTCGGGCGGTACGACCTGAGGGGCGGCCGCCGCCAGCAGGGCCACGCCCGCCGGGCATCTCACCGGGCGACCTCCAGCCGTACGCTCTCCCCGTGCCCGAGCCGGTGCACCGCGACGCCGGGCGCGGTCTCGGCCGCGAGGCGCGCGAACTCGTCGCCGGGCGCGTGGAATTCGTGCGGGCGGACCGCGTCCATGCCGATCGGCCAGTACGTGCCGTAGTGCACCGGCACCGCACAGCGCGGCCCGAGTCCGGCCAGCGCCCGCGCCGCCCGCCCCGCGTCCAGATGCCCCTCGCCGAGGAACGGCCCCCAGCCGCCCACCGGCAGCAGCGCCACGTCCACCGGGCCGACCTCCTCGGCCATGGAGTCGAACAGACCGGTGTCCCCGGCGAAGTAGGTCCGGCCCTCGCCCTCGACCACGTACCCGAGCGCGGGGGAGCGGTGCGGGCCGAACGGCAGCCGGCGTCCGTCGTGCCGGGCGGAGACCACGCGTACCCGTAGGGGACCGACCCGTACCTCGTCACCGGGCTGGACCTCGGTGATGTCCAGGTGGCGCAGCCGTCGCAGCCCGGGCACCGCGCGCGGGGCGCCCCGGGGCATCAGCAGCCGCGTACCCGGCTCCAGTTCGGCCAGCGACGGCAGGTGCAGGTGATCGGAGTGCAGATGGGAGACCAGCGCCAGATCCGCGCGCCGGGCGCGTGCGGGGGGCAACGCGCCCCGGCGGCGGCGCAGATGTGCGAGGCGCACGGCGAACAGGGGATCGGTGAGCACCCGTGTGTCCGAATCCTGGATCGCACAGGTCGCGTGTCCCCACCAGGTGACCTCCACCGGCACCCCCGCACCTCCTTCGCACGACTCCCCCGAAGCCTACGGGCAGCGGTAGGGTCTGCGGCGAGCCCGGAGGTGAGGGGACGCCATGAGACCGTTACGGGGTGCCGCCGACGGGATCGCGCCGGTGCGGGTCACCGCCATCGCCAGCCTGACTCCGCTGGAGGAGTTGGAGGAGGACCCGTTCCTGGTCGACTCCCGCAGCCAGCACGCCATGTGCGCCCGCTGGGCCGCCGAGCAGGGCTACGTCGTCACACGGGAGCTCCTCGTCGGCGGCCTGCGCTTCGACCACGGCGCTCTGTGGGACGGCGTGCGCTCCGGAGTGGACGTCTTCGTCGCCCCCAGCCGACGCGTCCTCGAACGCGCCCTGTCCTCGGTGGAGGAGTTCACCGCCGAGTGCGCCCGGCGCGGGGTGCGCGTGGAGACGGTGGGGCGGGCCGAGCCGTCGTACGACGCGGCGATGAAGGCGCGGGTGCACCGGAGGCTGTCGATGCCGACGGCCGGGTACGACGGCCTCTGAACGGGGGCTTGGCGCCCGACATCGCCCCGGTGATCCGGATCACCGGGGCTCCGCGCCCCGGTGTGGCAAGGTGGAGCGGGGCCCGGTGCCGTACGGGCCGGGAGGCGAGGTGCACGGGGCGTGGGGGGTGTACGGGGCGTACGGTGGCGACGGATCGCCGGTCAGCTAGGGCGGAGCGTCACGGTGTGGGCGGTCTCGACGCTCACCATGCTCGCGCTCGCCGCGCTGCTGCCCGACTTCCGGCTGCAGTCCGCCGACGGCGACAGCGCGACCCGGATCGCGATCACCGCCGCCTGCGGAGCGGGCGCCTTCGGTCTGCTCTCCGCCCTCGTCTGGCCGCTCCTGGTACGGCTGTTGCTGCTCGTGCCCGCGCTCTTCCTCGGCCTTCTCGTCTTCGCGCTCAACGGCTCCCTGCTGCTGCTCGCCCTGCGGCTCAGCCCCACCGGGCAGGGCGAGGCCGCGCCCGAGACCGCCGTCATCGTCGCCGCCGTGATGTCCGCCGTCGCCTCCGCGACCGGCGGCGCCCTCGCCGTGCGCGACGACGACGCCTACCGGCGCCGACTGCTGCGCCTGGCCGACCGCCGCCGCCGGGGCACCCCGCCCTGTCCGGCCGGGCCCGGACTGGTCTGCGTCCAGCTCGACGGCGTGGGGCACGACGTGCTCACCGCCGCCGTCCGCGCCGGGCATCTGCCGACCCTGGCCCGCCTGCTGACCGGCGCCGACGGTACGGGCCCCACCCACCGGCTCACCCCCTGGCGCACCGACTGGTCCAGCCAGACCGGCGCCAGCCAGCTCGGCATCCTGCACGGCAGCACCTTCGACGTGCCCGCCTTCCGCTGGTACGAGAAGGAGCGCGGCGAGGTCATGGTCTGCAACCGGCCCACCTCCGCCGCCGAACTCCAGCGCCGCGCCATGATCCGCACCGGGGAACGCGGACTGCTCGCGATGGACGGGGCCAGCCGGGGCAACCTGTTCAGCGGCGGTGCCGGGGAACAGGCGCTCGTGCTGTCCATCGCGACCCGTCGCCGGGGCCGGGAGAACCGTTCCCGCGCCGGGTACTTCGCCTACTTCAGCGACCCCGCCAACGCCGTGCGCACCGCCCTGTCCTTCGCCGCCGAGATCGGCCGCGAGACCGTCCAGTCCGTGCGCGCCCGGCTGCGCCAGGAGCGGCCCCGGGTGAGCCGGGGCGGCCTCTACCCCTTCATCCGCGCCTTCGCCACCGTCGTCGAACGGGACGTCGTGGTCGCCGCCGTCATGGGCGACCTGCTCGCCGGACGCAGCGTCGTCTACGCCGACCTCGTGGCGTACGACGAGGTCGCCCACCACTCCGGGCCGCACAGCCGGGACGTGGAGCAGGTGCTGCGCCGCCTCGACCGTTCCGTCGCGCTCATCGAGAAGGCCGCCGAACACGCGCCCCGCCCCTACCACGTGGTGATCCTCTCCGACCACGGCCAGAGCCCCGGCGAGACCTTCCGCGCCCGCTACGGCCTCACGCTGGCCAACCTCGTCCGCGCGGGCTGCGGGCTGCCCGTACCGCGCCGCGCCGAGCGAACCCACAGCGGGGCCGAGGCCCGCGCCGCCGTGCGCGCGGCCCTCGGCAGGCCCGACGAGCCCGACGAGACACCTCCGCGCCCCGCCCGCCGCCTCGAACCGGTCGTGCTCGCCTCCGGCAACCTCGGCCTGATCTCCTTCCCGGACAGGCCGCACCGGCTGACCAAGGAGGAGATCGACGCCCGCCACCCCGCCCTGCTGGCCACCCTCGCCAACCACCCCGGCGTCGGCTTCCTGCTGGTGCGCAGCGAGGAGCACGGCGGTGTGGTGCTCGGCCCCGCGGGCACCGAGATCCCGCTCGCCGACCTCGACGAACACCCTGGCCCGCTCGCCCCCTTCGGCCCCGGCGCGGCCGAGGCCGTACGCCGCACGCACGCCTTCCCGCACACCGCCGACATCATGGTCAACTCCAGTTACGACCCGGAGACCGGCGAAGTCCTCGCCTTCGAGGAGCAGATCGGCTCCCACGGCGGCCTCGGCGGCGCCCAGTCCCGGCCCTTCCTGCTCTCCCCGGTGGCGTTGTCCGCACCAGGCGGGGAGCTCGTGGGCGCCGAGCACGTACACGCCGTACTGCGGCGCTGGCTGGGGGAGTTGAGCGGTCCCGAGGTGCCGCTCGACACCGACGCCGACCGGCGCGCCGCCTGAGCGCGGACGGGTCCTCACACCGCCGCGCCGCCGAATGTGATCGGATGGGTGACACAGAGCCCGGAAACGGGATCACATGCGAAAGGAACCACCGTGGCCACCACGCGCACCGCACACACCGTCTGGGAGGGCGAACTCCTGACGGGCAACGGCACCGTCACGTTCGACTCCTCCGGCATCGGCTCCCAGCCGGTCTCGTGGCCGTCGCGCGCCGAGCAGGCGAACGGCCGCACCAGCCCCGAGGAGCTGATCGCGGCCGCCCACTCCAGCTGCTTCTCCATGGCGCTCTCGCACGGCCTGACCGGCGCCGGTAATCCCCCCACCCGCCTCGAGACCAAGGCCGATGTCACCTTCCAGCCCGGCGAGGGCATCACCGGCATCCACCTCACCGTGCGCGGCGAGGTCCCCGGCCTGGACGAGGACGCCTTCCGCGCCGCGGCCGAGGACGCCAAGAAGAACTGCCCGGTCAGCCAGGCCCTGACCGGCGCCCCGATCACCCTGACGGCCGAACTGGCCTGAGGTGGACGGGCGGTGCCCCTGGCCGTGCCGGGGGCACCGCGCTCTTCGTCGTGCGTCCTGCGTGCGAGCGGGGGCGAACGCGCGCCCCGCGAACGGGTGTTGAGTGCCGCATCGTCACCGCGTCACTCGCGTACGCCCACCGACTCCACCGCCCCGCGTCGCAGCAGCAGACCCGCCGGAACGACGGCCGCGATCACCGCGAGCACCGCGCAGGCGCCCAGGACCCCGGCGAGCGTCGGCCACGGGATCTCGACGGTCGTCCACACGGAGAGCAGGCCCAACGCGACCCACATGCCTGCCAGGTTGAGCCCGGCGACCAGCGCTCCCAGCACTCCGCCGACCATGACGACCATCAGCGCCTCGGCGCCCACCAGTCGCAGCACCTGCCACCGGGTGGCGCCGGTCAGCCGCAGCACGGCCAGCTCGCGGACCCGGTCGGAGGTCGCCATGACCATCGTGTTGGCCAGAGAGATGCCGGTGTAGAGGAGGGCGATACCGAGGACCAGGAGGAAGCCCGCCCTGGTCGTCCGGTTGGTCTCGGGGGACTGATCACGCACCCAGGCGTTCCCGGTGAGGACCTTCCCGCCCGACGCCCGCACCGCCCGGCGCAGACCGGCGGCCACGGTGGTCCGGTCGGATCCGTCCGCGAGGCGTACGTCGACCCGGTCGACGGGTGCCGCAGGGGCGTTGCGCGGGGTGACGTAGACGCCGTTGCCGCCGGTGCCGGTCGTCATGACCGCGGCGATCCGCAGGGACCTCCTCGTGCCGTCGCCGAGCCACACGTCCACCCGCTCGCCCACAGTGTGCTTCTGCCACTCCTCGTTGACGATGATCGAGTCGTCGTCCAGGTCGCTCACCTTCCCGGCGGCGAGCGGAAGGTGTGCGGTCGTCGCGAGCGGCTCCGGCTCGGCGGCCCTGGCATCGGACCTGAGGAGTGCCACGTCGTCCTCCAGGGCGTACACGGCACTCGACGCGCTCGGCGCGACCTCGGCACCGGACACGGCCCGAAGCCGCCGCAGCGTCGCCCCGTCGAAGCCGGAGTCATCCGCCGGAACGACCACGAAGTCGGCGGCCGTCCGCTCGCGCACCTCGGTGGCCTTCGCCCGGTCGAGGGTGGCGGTGGCGCCCAGCAGCGAGCCCGCCAGCGCCACCGTGACCAGTACGGGCGCCGCGACGGCGGCGGTGCGGCGCACCCCGGCGGCGGCGTTCTCCCGCACCAGCATCCCCACGGCGCAGGGCAGCCGGGCAGGCAGCCGGGCGATCAACCGGACCAGCGGCCGTACCAGCACCGGCGCGAGCAGTGCGACCGCGCTGATCAGCAGCATCGGGCGGCTCACGTAGACCTTGCGCTGCAACAGCTCGCCCGGATTCGTCAGCAGGGCCACGGCGAGCGTCACCGCGGTGGTGATCAGCAGGGCCGCGCCGAACAGCCGTCGGCCCCGGGTCATCGCCCCGGTGTCCACGGACGCCTCGCGCAGCGCCTCGCCGGGACCGGTGCGCCCCGCCCGCCAGGACGCGGTCAGTGCGCCGGACACCGCCACGAACAGGCCCGACCAGAAAGCGAGTTGGTACGGCCAGGTGTAGTCGCCGATGGCGAACCAGCGCGGCGCGAGGCCCTCGTCGACCGCCCACGCGGCAAGCCTCGGAGCCTCGTGGGAACCGAGCACACAGCCGACGGCCGAGGCGAGCACGCCGACCACGAGCGCCTCGGACACGACCATGCGGCGGAGCTGCCCCGGGGTCGCCCCGGCGGTGCGCAGCAACCCGAACTCGCGGCGCCGCTGGGCCACCGCGAACGCGAAGGTCGAGGCCACCACGAACACCGACACGAACCCGGTGACGCCCCCGGCCGTGCCGAACATGGCGTTCATCGCGGTCAGAGCCTCGCTGTCCCGGTCGGGATCGGCGTCGGCGTACCGGCGCGTGTCCCCGGTGAGGACCTGGACACCCTCGACGCCACGGAGCGCCTCGCGCACAGCCGTCGCATCGGCGTCGACTACAAGTCGCGGGCTGTACGGGGACAGTTCGGCGGCGCGGGCGTCGGTGTAGAACACGGCGTTCTCGAAGCCGAGCCCGGTCACGGTGCCGACGACGCGCACGGTGCCGCCGCCGGTCCGTACGTCGGTCCCCGGGCGGGCCCAGTCACCGCTCACGACGACCTCGTTGGCGGACTCGGGCGGGCGTCCCGCGTCGAGTGCGTACGGCGCGAAGGCGGCGGTGGACCAGGGGTGGCCCACCAGATCGGCGGGGGCGCCCTCGGCCCGCACCGCGAACGACCGGTCCTCGACGACGGTCCCGAGAGCGCGCAGCCTGGTCATCGCGGCGGCGGGCACGGCACGAGGCCGCGCGAGTTTCTGAGTGCGGTCACCGTTCGCGGTGGCGACCCTGAGGGTGTCCTGCCCCTGCACGACGACCGGCGCGGCGGCGAACCGCTCCGGCCTCCGGTCGGGTGCGTCCAGCGAGGACGCCAGCGCCAGCCCCATGACGGCGATCAGCGCCACCCCCAGGGAGAGGGCGACGAAGCTGCCGACGAAGGTGACCCAGCGGGTGCGCAGGGTACGCAGAGCGGTGCTCAGCACGGCGCCGCCTCCAGCGTGGCCATCCGTGCCGCGATGTCCTCGGCGCCCGCGCCGGTCAGCTCGCCGTCGACGCAGCCGTCGACGAGCAGGACGACGCGGTCGGCGCGGGCGGCGGCGACGGGGTCGTGGGTGACCATGACGATCGTCTGGCCGTCTCCGTCGACCATGCCGCGCAGCAGGTCCAGCACCTCGCGGCCGGTCCGCGAGTCCAGCGCGCCGGTCGGCTCGTCCCCGAACAGCACGTCGGGCCGGGTGATCAGGGCGCGGGCGAGCGCCACCCGTTGCTGTTGGCCGCCGGACAGTTCGGCCGGCCGGTGCCGCGCGCGGTCGCCGAGTCCGACCCGCTGAAGCACCTCGCGCACCTCGGCCTTTCCCGGACGGCGCCCCGCCAGCCGCAGGGGGAGTGCCACGTTCTGTTCGGCGGTCAGCGCGGGCAGCAGGTTGAACGCCTGGAACACGAAGCCGACGCGCTTACGGCGCAGCAGGGTCAGCCCGGTCTCGCTCAGCGTGGTCAGCTCCGTACCGCCCACGGTGACCGAGCCCGACGTGGGCCGGTCCAGCCCCGCCGCGCACTGGAGCAGCGTCGACTTGCCGGACCCGGACGGGCCCATCACGGCGGTGAAGGTCCCCCGGGGAAAGGCGAGCGACACCCCGTCGAGGGCGGTGACGGACGTGCCGCCCGAGCCGTACCGCCGGGTCACGGAGCGCAGTCGGATCGCGTCCTCGGTCATGTCTTCCCTCATCGGCACCTGTTCCTCGGCTCGTCGGTGCCTCCACGAAACCGCGGCGGCCCCCGGTGACGCAGTACGGCCAGGACGAGAAACGGGGTAGGGCCAGGCATACCCCCAATACGGGCCCCGGACCGATGGCCTCCGGCCGACGGGGCCGCTTACGGTCATGCTCATGCACCCTCGGAATGTGTGGCAGGCCATGTCCCGGCCGGGCTTTCTGCTGTCCGCCTGGCCCTGGCGCTCCGCCGCGTATCTCCTCACCGGCGCGGTGACCGGCGCCGCCGTCCTGGCGGCGGGCGTGACGGCGGTGGCGGTCTGCGGTGCGCTCGCCGTCGTCCTGGTGGGGCTGCCGCTGTGCGTCGTACTCGCCCTCGGCGGTATCCCGGTGGCCTGGGTGGAGCGGCACAGGCTGCGCCTGGTCGACGGCGACGCGATGACTGGCCGGCACCGGGTACCGACCGCGCCGGGACTGTGGGCATGGCTGACCACGCGGCTCCGCGAGCAGGCCACCTGGCGGGAACTCGGATACGCGTTGCTGTTCGCCGGACTGCTGTGGCCCGTCGACGCACTGGCGGTCGTGGTCGCCCTTGTGCCCCTGTCCTTGGCCGCGACTCCGCTGCTCATGGCCACGACCGGCGACGGCCATGAGGCGAAGGTGCTCAAGCAGTGGACGGTCACCACCTGGCCCGCCGCGATCGGCGTCGCCGTACTGGGGCTGCTCCTGCTGGGGCTGTGCGCCTACGCGCTCGGTGTCACGGCCGGTGCCCGCGCCGCGCTGACCCGGCTCCTGATCGCCTCCCGTGACGGGGAGTTGAGCGCTGAGGTGGTCGAACTGGCCCGATCCCGGGCCCGGTTGGTCGACGCCTTCGAGACCGAGCGCCGCCGCATCGAGCGCGATCTGCACGACGGCGCCCAACAGCGCCTGGTGTCCCTGACGATGACCCTCGGGCTGGCGCGCCTCGACGCTCCGCCCGGCCCTCTCGCCGACCAGCTTGCCAAGGCTCACGAGGAGGCGGGGAGCGCGCTCGCGGAGCTGCGTGAACTCATCCACGGCATCCACCCCAAGGTGCTCACCGACTACGGCCTCGGGGCAGCGGTCGCCGACGCCGCCGACCACTGCGTGGTCCCCGTCGCCGTCGACCTCGAACTGCCGGGCCGTCCGGATCAGTCCGTCGAGTCCGCGGCGTACTTCGTGGTCCGTGAGGCGCTGGCCAACGTCGACCGGCACAGCGGGGCCGACCGGGCGCGGGTGAGCGGCGGCCATCGCGACGGACGCCTGTTCCTGGAGGTGCGCGACGACGGACGCGGCGGTGCGGACCCCTCGGCGGGCAGCGGTCTCACCGGTCTCGCGGACCGGGTGTGGGCGCTCGATGGCAGACTTGCGCTGACCAGTCCGGCGGGTGGACCGACGCTGTTGCGTGTGGAGTTTCCTTGCGAGTTGACCGAGGCGGCCGACCGCTTCGCATAGTGCTGGCCGAGGACGGCGTGCTGCTGCGGGAAGGGCTCGTCGGCCTGCTCGGCCGCTGCGGCCACGAGGTGGTGGCGGCCGTCGGGGAAGCGCGGGCACTGATCACCGCGGTCGAGGAGCAGGCCCCCGACATCGTGGTGACGGACGTGCGCATGCCGCCCGGTTTCCAGGACGAGGGCCTGCACGCGGCGGTACGGCTGCGGCGGCGGAACCCCGCACTCCCGGTCCTGGTCCTCAGCCAGTACGTGCAACGGACGTACGCCGCCGACCTCCTGGACTCCGGCGACGGAACGGGCGTCGGTTACCTGCTCAAGGACCGGATCGGCCAGGTCGAGGAGTTCCTGGAGGCGCTGCGCAGGGTCGCGGACGGCGGGACGGTGGTCGACCCCGAGGTGGTACGCCAGTTGCTGCGCCGTCGCCGTGACCCGCTGGAGCGGCTCACCCCGCGCGAACGCGAGGTGCTGGCACTCGTTGCCGAGGGCAGGTCCAACAGCGCGATCGCCGGGGAACTGGTGGTCTCCGAAGCCGCGATCGGCAAGCACGTCGGCAGCATCCTCGCCAAGCTGGACCTGCCCCCGACGGCCGCGGCACACCGCAGGGTCCTGGCGGTCCTGGCCTACCTACGGGCCTGAACAGCCCTGCGTGAACGGCTCCGGGTGAACAGCTCTAGAGGCTCTCGCGGAACTCGCGCAGCAGCTTCTGCGTGCGCTGGGCGGATGCCGCGCGTGCCGTCATGTGGTCCAGCACCTCCAGGTGCGTGGCCACCTCCTCGCGGGAGTCCAGGTACAGCGCGCCGGTGAGGTACTCGGTGAAGACCATGTCGGGCAACTCCCGCTGGGGGAAGCGGAAGAGGGTGAACGGGGCGTACGTCCCCGGGTGCGGGCCCGCGGCGAACTCGGCGAGCTGGAGGGTGACGCGGTCCCGCTCGGTGTATTCGAGGAGCTTGTCCAGCTGGTCGCGCATGACCTCGGAGCGGGTGCTCACGGGGCGGCGCAGTACCGTCTCGTCCATGACGATCCACAGATGCGGCGGGTCGTCCCGCTCCAGCAGGTGCTGGCGCTCCATGCGCAGGGTGACGTGCCGCTCGACCGAGTCCGGCGCGTGCTGGCCGATGGTCCCGGCCTCCAGTACGGCGCGCGCGTACGCCTCGGTCTGCAACAGGCCCGGGACGAAGTGGGGTTCGTAGGAGCGGATGAGCCGGGCGGCGCCCTCCAGGCTGACGTAGAGGCTGAACCACTCCGGCAGCACGTCGTGGAAGCGCTGCCACCAGTCCGGGCGGTTCGCGTCCTCGGCCAGCCGGATGAACGCGGCCGCCTCGTCGCCGGTCACGCCGTACGCGGCCAACAGTGCCTGCACGTAAGGGATCTTGAGGGCTACCTCGGCCATCTCCATGCGCCGTACCGTCGCGGCGTTCACATGGAGCACCTGCGCGGCCGCGTCCCGGCCGAGACCGGCCGTCTCACGCAGCTCCTGCAACCGCTTGCCCAGGACCACTTGGCCCACGGTGGGCGCGGCCCGCCGCTCACTCACGCCCGCCCCTCCCTGCGTGCCGAAGTCGTGCCGCCAGTCTGTCACGAGCAGGGCTTCCGCACACGTGCCCGAAGGTAAGAAAGATCGGGAACGCATACCTGACGATCTGTCAACTCCTTTACAAATAGCGGGACATGGCGATCGCGGCGACCGCACACTGGCCCCGTGCTCGACTACGAGAAGGAAGCCGCCATCTACGACGCCTCCCGTGGCGGAGAGGCCCGCGCGGAGGCCGCCACCGAGGCCGTCCTCGCCCTGATCCCCGCCCGCACCGGCCGCCTCCTGGACCTCGGCTGCGGCACCGGCACGGTCACCCGACGCCTGGCGGCCGCCCGCCCAGGTCTGCGCGTGACCGGGGTGGACCGCGCCCGCGCCATGATCCGACGCTCGGCGGCCCTCGTCCCCGGCGCGATCCTGCGCGCCGACTGCCGCCAACTCCCCTTCCCCGACGCCACCTTCGACGCCGTCACCAGCGTCTGGCTGCTCCACCTGCTGGCCGACCCCGCCGACCGGCGCGCGGTCCTCACCGAGGTCGCCCGCGTCCTGCGCCCCGGCGGCACCTACGTCACCACCGTCGACAAGGCCCGCTCCCACAACGTGGGCAGCGACATCGACGCCGTCCTCGCCTCCCGCACCCGCCCACCCGCCGCCGACGCGCCCGACATCATCACCGCCCACGCCACCGAGGCCGGTCTCATCCCGGCGGGCGAAGGTCGCTTCGTGGGCGTCGGTCAGGGCCGCAGCCCCCGCCGGACCATCACCGACCTCGGCCGCGGCTGGTTCAGCACCCTTCCGCCCGGCGCCCCGGAGACGGCCCACTTCGCGGAGCTTCTGTCCCGCCTCCCGGATCAGGACCGGCCGCGCGCGGACCCGGTGTTCAGGCTGCGGGCCTATCGGAAGCCGGAGTGAGCCGACTGCCGTCGCCCTGAGCTTCCTGAGCCGGTCCGTCCGTCCCGGGCGACAGGATCGCCGCGATCACGTCCCCGCTCGTCCCCAGCACGTCCGCCACGAAGCGCGCCCGGCCGACGCCGAGGGCGGTGAGGGCGCGGCCGTGGTCGGTGGCGACGAGGAGGGAGGCGCCGAGCAGGGGCAGGCGCCAGAGAAGGAGGAGGGGGCGGCGGAGGGGGCGGGGGAGTCGGGCGAACGAGGTGTGGAGGCGGGCGCAGTGGAAGGGGATGTGGCGTTCCTCGTCGGCGAGGATGCGAGCCGCGACCTCGGCGGTGAGGGGGTCGGTGTTGCCGTCGCGGAGGGCGCGGTAGTAGCGGAGGGCGACCAGCTCCGCGACCATGAGGATCAGCAGCTCCAGCCGCAGGCCGAGGAGCCGGCGCAGACGTACGAAGACCGTGTCGCTCCAGTGGCCGGAGAGGGTCGGGAGCCCGGCCGAGGCGAGGAGCCGGGCGAGGAGACGGGCGTGGTTCTGTTCCTCGGCGACGAAGAGGCGGGCCGCCCGTGCGTAGTCGGGGTCGCCCGCGCGGTCGGCCTTGGCGAGGAGGCTGGTGCCGTCGCCGTCCTCCCCGACCTGGAAGCGCTGGACGCTCGCCCACACCGCCGGGTGCTCCGTGGCGTTCCGCCGCCAGTCCGGGTCGCCCAGCGCGGCCCGCCGTTCACGTTCCTCCTCGAACCGCCGCGTCCACTCCGCGAAATCGCTCCCGCGCACCCTGATCCCCTCCCCGGGTGCGGCCCTCGCACCCTGAAGAGGGACGACGCGCCCGGGCGCCGAACCGTTCCGCCACCCCGCCCGCCGCGCGTACGGCATCCGCACTTGCCATAACGGCAACAGAACTGGCCCGCGGCCGCCCCGCCGTCGCACGCTGGGCCCATCCGGAAGAGAGGCGGGCCACCATGGCGCACGACCACCACCAGCACCACGAGCACCACGAGGCGCACGGACACGACCACACCGACCTCGACTGGGCCGAGCAGGGCCCCATGCTGGAGGCGCAGGCGGAGCTGTACACCCCCGCGTACGAGCAGGCCATCGCCTGGCTCGCCGAGCAGGTGCCCGCGCCGAAGCTGATCGTGGACGCGGGCAGCGGCCCCGGTGTCGTGGCGTGCCTGTTCGCGGCGGCGTTCCCGCAGGCGCACGTGGTGGCGGTCGACGGCGCCGCCCCGCTCCTGGAGCGCGCGCAGGACCGTGCCGAACAGCAGGGACTGGGGGACCGGTTCAGCACCCTGACCGGTGAACTCCCGGACGTGCTGGAGAAGTTGGACCGACCCGTCGATCTCCTCTGGGCCAGCCGCAGTCTGCACCACCTCGGCGACCAGCGGGCCGCGCTCACCGCCTTCGGTGAACACCTCGCCCCCGGCGGCACGTTGGCCCTCCTGGAAGGCGGACTCCCCGCCCGCTTCCTCCCCCGCGACATCGGCATCGGCCGCCCCGGACTCCAGTCCCGGCTGACCGCGCTGGAGGAGGAGTGGTTCGCCCGGATGCGCGCCGGACTCCCCGGCGCCGTCCCCGAGACCGAGGACTGGCCCGCCCTCCTGACCTCCGCCGGGCTGCGCCCCACCCGCACCCGCAGCTTCCTCCTCGACGTGCCCGCCCCGGCCACCGAGCAGGCCCGCGCCCACGTCGCCACCACCCTCACCCGCCTGCGCGACGCCGCCCCCGACGACCTCACTCCCGAGGACCGCGCCACCCTGGACCGCCTCGTCGACCCCGCCGACCCGGCGAGCGTCCACCAGCGGCCGGACGTGTTCCTTCTGGACGCGTACACCGTGTACACGGCGGTACGGCCCGCATAACCGGAGCGCTCGACCCTGACGGAGGTCCCGCCTCCGTCAGGGTTTCCGGCGCAGTCCGGGAAACACCTCGCCCGTCGCCCACCCCCGCAACGTCGCCCCCACCGCCGCCCCGAACGCCGCGTCGGCCGCCAACAGGTCCAGCGCCCCGGCCAGTTCGAGCGTCACGAGCCCGTGCAGCGCCACCCAGAGCGAGAGCGCGATCGCGGTGGCGTCGCCGTCGAGAACGCCCCGCGCCAGCGCCCGCTCGATCGCCGCGACGAGCGGCCCCACCGGGTCGGCGGTCCCGACCTCCCCCGACGGCTCGAAGGACTGCACCCCGCCGAACAGCACCGTGTACAGATGACGGTGGCCGTGCCCCCAGCGCCGGTACGCGACGGCGAGGGCGTACAGATCGGTGAGTGGGTCGTCGGTGGCCGGTACCGCCGACAGGTCCGCGAAGAGTCCGGCCACGGCCCGGTCGCGCACCGCCGCGATCAGTCCGTCCTTGCCGCCGAACAGGGAGTACACCGCCGCCGTCGAGGTCCCGGCGTCCGCCGCCACGACGCGCACCGTGACCGACTCCCGGGGTCGCGTGGCCAGCATCTCCGTCGCGCACGCCACCAGTCGCTCCGCGACGCCCTCGTCATTCGTTCTCGGCCTGCCCATGCCGAGCAGCCTAGCCCCTCTGGTAACGTCGTTTTGAAACAGCGTTCGGAAACTCTGGGGGGTCCGTCATGTCCGCGTTCGCCTTACGTCTCGCCCGCTCAACCACACGTGTGGTCAAGGGAATTGGAGTCGCCGCCGCCCTATCCGCCGCCTTCCTCCTGCTGATCGTCCTCACCGACGGCGCGGGCTCCGGGCTCGTCGCCTGGTGCGTCACCACCGGACTTGCCACAGCCGTCGCACTCCGGCGGAGCAGGCGCCGAACCGAGGCGTCCCGGGCGGCCCGCGTCGCCCTGTTCCTGCCCATCGTCCTCGCGGCCGCGCTCACCGCGTCGGTCTGCGTCCCCACCGCGCCCACCGCCCGCCGGTATCCGCCCGCGCTGCCCTCCGTGGCGATGCAGCACTGGCACCTGTCCACCGGCAGCCGGGTCGCGGTCTACCACTATCCGCCGACGGGCCCCGCACCCCGCCCGGCCGTCCCGCTCGTCTACCTCAACGGCGGCCCCGTACGCGGCATTTCACTGCTCGACCACCGCTTCCTACGGCTGCTGGCGAGCCAGGGTCACGACGTGTACGCCTACGAACCGGCAGGCGCCGGACGCAGCGGTCTGCTGCCGATGGACCAGTACTCCCTGTCCCGCTCGGTCCGCGATCTCGCAGCCGTCCTCGACCACTTGGCCACCGCAGAACCCCGGACCGCGGCCAAGGCCGACATCCTCGGCTTCTCCTCCGGCGCCGTCGTCCTCACCCGCGCCCTCGCCACCCCCATGGTTGCCGCCCATATACATCGCGCGATCATCGCGGAGCCCGGCCCCATGGACGGCCCCACCGCACGCATCGACGGACAGCACGGCCGACCCACCGCGCGCGGCCTCGCCCCCGCCATGACCGGACCCCGCTCGACCCACGTCCCCCGGTACGCGGTGGCGTTCGGCCTCATGCGCCTCGGGCTCCTCGCCCCGGACACCGGTCTGATCGGACAGGCCGAGGGCGACAACGCGTTCACCGCCGCCGACCTCGGCGGCGACACCGCGTCCGCCTACTGCGCCCGCGACGCGCACCGCATCCCCGCCGAGGACTCCGCGCGGAACTTCTCCTTCAGCCCCGCAGCGAGCCTCCGCGTGCAGCGGACGGTGAAGGACTCGCCGTCCCTCGCCCCGCGCCTGAAGAACTCCCGCACCCCGGCCATGCTGATGATCGCCGAGTGCTCCTCGCAGGTACGCCAGTGGGCGACCGCCGTCCTGGCCGCCGACCCCGGCATCCGGCGCACGCAGTACCTGCCAGGTGTCGGCCACCACCTGTGGAACGGCCTGGACGACAACAACCGCCGCGCCGCCGCCGTGATCACCGCGTTCCTCCGGGACGAACCGGCACCGCTGCCCGACTACCCGAAGCGCTCGGACATCCCCGCCTTCCTCCACGCCCACCAGTGACCCGACGTACAAGTCACCGGCGGCTCAGTCCCGCCCGACGAACTTCCGCGCCAGCCGGTCACCCAGCTCCACCGCGGCCTCATGGCTCTCGATCGGGGAGACCTTGGACTCGGCGCCCGTGAAGAGGATGTACGTCACGCCCGACTCCGCGCCGCCCGTCGCCGGGTCGGGGTCGATGCCCAGGCCCTCGGCGGCGGCGTACGAGGCCTCGCCGATGATGCGGGAGGGGCCGGTGTCGCCGACGACCGCGTACTCGACCTTGTTGCCATGGACGACGGCCACCACACCGCCGCCCTTCACGCCGGACTTGGTGTAGTCCCACAGGGCGCTGGAGCCGGGGACCACGATGTAGGGGAGCGCGTCGGCGCGCAGCGGCTTGCCGTCGGACTGGTGGAACGCGGTGTCGTCCTGGTACCAGGGATCGCGGTCCTTGTTGCACTTGTCGGTGCGCAGGCCGTCGCAGTCGACGTCCATGTCCGCCTTCCAGAAGACCGCGCCCTTGGCGCCGCACACGGGGACGGTGGCCGGTTTCTCCTCGTCCGTGCGGTACAGCCCGTCGGAGATCCGCTCGCAGGACGTCACCTTGGCCAGCAGGTCGGACGCGGACACCGAGCCCTCGCGGGCCGAGCCGGTGGAGCGGTCCATGACGGCATAGAACGTCGCCGAGGCGAGCAGGACGACACCGGCCGCGGTGGCCAGGCCCAGGGGGCGGGGGCGCATGGGTGATCCTTCACGTCGATGAGCTTCAAGTCGCGGAGGAGGAAGCAGAATCGGTCCCGCCACGCGCACAAAGCCGTCCGCCCCGGTGATGGCGGGGCGGACGGCCGTGTGGCGTACGGGAGTGCCTTATGGCGTACGGGAGTTCAGGCCGAGTCGGAGACCGGGCCGTCCCGGACCCGGGCTCAGACCACTTCGAACTCGGCCGGGTTCGGACCGAGCCGCTTGTCCTCGTTCAGCGCGCTGATGGCCGCGAGGTCCTCGTCGTCCAGGTTGAAGTCGAAGACCTCGATGTTCTCCCTGATCCGCGACGGCGTCACGGACTTGGGGATCACGATGTTGCCGAGCTGGACGTGCCAGCGCAGCACGACCTGCGCGGGCGTACGGCCGTGCTTGCGCGCGATCGCGACGATGGCGGGCACCTCAAGGAGGCCCTTGCCCTGGCCGAGCGGCGACCACGCCTCGGTCGCGATGCCCTGCTCGGCGTTGAACTCCCGCGCCGCGCGCTGCTGGAGGTGCGGGTGCAGCTCGATCTGGTCGACCGCCGGGACGATGGACGTCTCCGAGATCAGCCGCTCCAGGTGCTCGGGGAGGAAGTTGGACACACCGATCGCGCGGATGCGGCCGTCGGAGTACAGCTTCTCGAACGCCTTGTAGGAATCGACGTAGTTGTCCCGGGCCGGAACGGGCCAGTGGATCAGGTACAGGTCGAGATAGTCGAGGCCCAGCTTCTCCAGGGACGCGTCGAACGCGCGCAGCGTCGCGTCGTACCCGTGGTCGCTGTTCCAGAGCTTGGTGGTGACGAAAATGTCCTCGCGGGGCAGACCGGAGGCGGCGATGGCCTTGCCGGTGCCGGTTTCGTTGCCGTAGATCGCCGCTGTGTCGATGCTGCGGTACCCGGCCTCCAGCGCCGTGCTGACCGCGCGCTCGGCCTCGGTGTCCGGCACCTGCCAGACGCCGAACCCCAGCTGGGGCATCTCGACACCGTTGTTGAGGACGATCGGGGGGACCTTGCTGCTCACGAGCTCTTGATCCTTCGGTTGTGGACAGGGTCGTACACCATCGTCAACGATCACGGGCCCGAATGCATTCCTGACCGGCGATCCGTACCTGGGATCCGTACGGGCGGTCCGTACCGGCGATCCTTCCGGCCCCGGCCGGGCACTCCGTCCGGCATCAGCCCTGGTACAGCGCGTCGATCTCCTGCCCGTACGCCTTCTCGATGGCCTTCCGCTTCAGCTTCAGCGACGGCGTCAGCAGCCCGTGCTCCTCGGTGAACGGCTGCACGAGGACACGGAACGTCCGGATCGACTCCGCCTGCGACACCAGCGTGTTGGCGGCCACCACCGCCCGGCGCACCTCCGTCTCCACCGCCGGATCGCGCACCAGCCGGGAGATGTCCCGGCGCGGCCGGCCCTGCATCTGGAGCCAGTGCTCGACCGCGTCCTGGTCGAGCGTGATCAGCGCGGCGACGTACGGACGGTCGTTGCCGACGACGATGCACTGGTGGACCAGCGGATGGTCGCGCACCCGCTCCTCCAGCACACCCGGGGAGACGCTCTTGCCGCCGGAGGTCACCAGGATCTCCTTCTTGCGGCCGGTGATGGTCAGATAGCCGTCCTCGTCCAGCGCGCCCAGGTCACCGGTGGCCAGCCAGCCCTCGTGCAGGGACTCGTCGGTCGCCTTGGGGTTGTTGAGGTAGCCCTGGAAGACGTTGCCGCCGCGCAGCCAGACCTCGCCGTCCTCGGCGACATGCACCGAGACCCCGGGAACGGCCTGGCCGACCGTGCCGTAGCGCGTGCGGTCGGGCGGGTTCGCGGTCGCGGCGGCCGTCGACTCGGTCAGGCCGTAGCCCTCGTAGATCTGCACGCCCGCGCCCGCGAAGAACAGCCCCAGACGGCGGTCCATCGCCGAGCCGCCGGACATCGCGTTGCGGATCCGGCCGCCCATCGCCGCGCGCACCTTGGAGTAGACGAGCTTGTCGAACAGCTGGTGCTGCATCCGCAGCGCCGGTGAGGGCCCCGACCCCGTGCCCCACGCCTTCGCCTCCAGCGCCTCGGCGTAGCGCACCGCCACGTCGACCGCCTTGAGGAACGGCCCCTCCTTGCCGTCCTTCTCCGCCTTGCGGCGGGCCGCCGAGTACATCTTCTCGAAGATGTACGGCACGGCGGTGATGAACGTCGGCCGGAACGCGGCCAGGTCCGGCAGCAGCGCGGACGCGTGCAGCTCCGGCTGATGCCCGAAGCGGACCCGGCCCCGGAACGCGGCGACCTCCACCATCCGCCCGAAGACATGGGCCAGCGGCAGGAACAGCAGCGTGGACGCCTCGTCGCCCTTCTTGGAGTGGAACACCCGCTCCCAGCGGTCGATGATCGCGTCCGCCTCGAACATGAAGTTCCCGTGGGTGAGCACACAGCCCTTGGGTCTGCCCGTGGTGCCCGAGGTGTAGATGACCGTGGCGATGGCCTCGGGGGTGACCGCGCGGCGGTGCCGGTGCACCAGCTCGTCGTCCAGGTGCGCGCCCGCCTCGTACAACTCCCGTACGCAGCCGTCGTCCAGCTGCCACAGGCGGCCGAGCCGGGGGAGGCGGTCGATGACGGTGGCGATCGTCATCGCGTGGTCCTCGTGCTCGACGATCGCCGCGGTCACCTCGGCGTCGTACAGCATCCAGAAGCACTGCTCGGCCGAGGACGTCGGATAGACCGGCACCACCTGGGCGCCGATCGTCCACAGCGCGAAGTCGAACAGCGTCCACTCGTAGCGGGTACGGGACATGATCGCGACGCGGTCGCCGAAGCGGATCCCGTTCGCGAGCAGCCCCTTGGCCAGCGCCAGCACCTCGTCACGGAACTCGGCGGCGGTCACGTCCCGCCACTGGCCCGCCCCGTCCTTGCGGCCGAGCGCGATGTGCTGCGGGTCGACCCGGGCGTACTCGAAGACGGTGTCGGCCAGCCCGCCGGCCGGCGCCGGTGCCGACGTCGTTGTCGTCGGAGGATTGGTGAAGCCCTGCAAGTTTCCGCCCTCCGTTCCTCACAGCGCCGTGACGCTACCCCACCCGTTGGCCGGATGGGAGCCGTCCCGAATCCGGGCAACCCACGCATTCGCGCCCGCCGTTGCCCGGAAAATACCCGCACAAGGGGAAGGTACGGACACGACGGAGGCGACCGCTCAGCCGAACCCACCCCAATCTCCACCGAATCTGTACGGGCTGGTCACGGAGTGCCGTCCGGCGGTTCGGCAGACGGGGGCGGCGAGAAGCCCCGCACGCCCGAGGGGTGGTTCCGGCCACCGGCCCGAACCACCCCTCGTACACCCGCACCTGCCTGCCCCTGCGGGCCGTACGTCCACACCTACCGCCGGCGCGCCGCCGTCGGCTCCACCGGCACCCCGCCCGCCGTCGGCTGTTCCCCAGCCGGGCGCGGCGTGCGGACCACCGTCAGGACCAGCGCGCCCGCCGCCAGTCCGGCGATGCCCGCCGTCAGGAGGGCGCGGTTCAGGCCGGAGGCGAAGGCCGCGTGCAGGACGTGGTCGGGGAAGGTGGCACGCAGGGCGCCCGCCGCGCCGCCCGCGAGGGCGTGGGCCGCTTCGTGGGGGAGGGTGGACTCCATGCGCGAGGTGAGGATCGTGCCGAAGACGGCGACGCCGAGGGCGTAGCCCAGCTGGCGCACGGTGTTGACCGCGCCGCCCGCCATGCCCGCCCGGTGCGGCTGGACCGAGGCGAGCGCGGCCCCGGCGACGGTGGGGGAGACCAGGCCCGTACCCGCGCCCACCAGCACGAAGCCGGGGATCAGGGCCGTCCAGTCGGAGCCCGCCGACAGGACCGCCTGGCACAGGCACCCCGCGCCGATCAGCAACAGCCCGCCACCGATGGTCAGCCGGGACGGCGCCCCGTGGAGCAGCCGCCCCACCAGCACCGCGACGACCATCGCCGCGACCGTCATCGGCAGCAGTGTCAGACCGCTGCGCACCGGGCTCATGCCGAGCAGTGTCTGCATCCACAGCGAGAGGTACGGCGTCACGCCGAACGCCACCGCGTTGAAGGCGAAGGCACCCGCCATCACGCCCACGAACGTACGGTTGCGCAGCAGCGAGAGGTCGAGCAGCGGATGCGCCACCCGCCGCTCCACCAGCACGAACACCACCAGTGCCAGCAGCGCGCAGCCGAACGCCGTGAGCGTCGCGGGCGCGGCCCAGCCGTCCTCACCGGCCCGTACGACGGCGTACGTCAGCCCGCCCGCGAACGCGGCGAAGGCGGCCGTACCCGCCCAGTCCACCCGCTGCCAGGCGCTCCCCGCACCGCCGCCCCGCGACTCCGGCACCACCCGCAGCGTCAGCCACACCGCCGCCACGCTCACCGGAAGGTTCACGAAGAAGATCCACCGCCAGCCGGGCCCCTCGGCCAGCAGCCCGCCCAGCACCGGCCCGACCGCCGCCGCGCCGCCGCTCACCGCGCCCCACACACCGAGCGCCACCGACCGCTGCTTCCCCTGGTACACCGAGCCGAGCAGCGGCAGTGTCGTCGCGAACATCGCCGCCGCGCCCACACCCTGCACCACCCGCGCCGCCACCAGCATCCCGGGCCCGGCCGCCAGCCCGCACAGCAGCGAGGCCGCCGCGAACAGCACCACGCCCGCGACGTACGTCCGCCGCCGCCCCAGTACGTCCGCCGCCGCGCCCGCCCCCAGCAGCAGGGCGGCGAGCGCGAGCGCGTAGCCGTCCACCACCCACTGCAGATCGCCCAGCGACGCGTGCAGCGCGTGACTCATGTCCGGCAGCGCCACCACCACGATCGTCACATCGAGCAGCAGCATGAACGTGCCCAGGCACACCGCCGTGAGCGTCCCCCATGTCCGCATGTCCCCGCCTCCCGCCATTTCCGTTTCCGTACGCCGTGACGCGTTCCGTACGACGTGACGCGCGACCGCGCGTCCTCGCCCGTACGATGCGCGGCACCGGGCCGAACACCCCGGCCACGGCCCTCGGGCCGGTGAAAACCGACGGGGGAACTCATGCAGGCGTCGAAATCCGACACGTTCGACGAGCTGGACGTCCTGATCCTCTCCGCCCTGGAGGTCGACGCCCGCGCCTCCTTCGCCCGGATCGGGCAGGTCCTCGGCGTGTCCGACCAGACCGTCGCCCGCCGCTGCCGCCGCCTCACCGCCGAGGCCGGTCTCCGGGTCGTCGCCCGGCGCGACGCGTTCGTCCTCGGCCAGGACCAGTGGATGCTCCGGCTGCGTTGCGCCCCGGACAGCACCCCCGTCATCGCGGACGCCCTCGCCAAGCGCCCCGACACCTCCTGGATCGGGCTGGCCTCCGGCGGTACCGAGATCGTCTGCATGACCCACCCGCGCAGCCCCGGCGACCACGACGACCTCCTGCTCGGCAAACTCCCGCGCACGCCCAGCGTGATGGAGGTCCACGCCCAGCAACTCCTGCACCGCTTCGACGGCGGCCCGAGCGGCTGGATCGTCAAGTCCGGCGCCCTGGACGCGGAACAGGCCGCCGCGCTACGGCCCCGCCACCCCGCCCGCCCGGTGGCCGAGGCCCGCATCGAACCCGAGGACGAACCCCTCCTGGACGTCCTCCGGCGTGACGGCCGCGCCGGGCACCAGGAACTCGCGCGCGCCACCGGCCGCTCCGAGTCGGCCGTCAAACGCCGCCTCGCCGCGCTGCTCGCCTCGGGGGCGATCTACATCGACATCGAGTACGACTACGAACTCTCCGGGCAGGCCCGCACGGCCGCCCTGTGGATCACCACCGAACCCGCCGCCCTGCACTCCGTAGGCGAGGCCCTGTCCGGCCACGGCGAGGTCGCCTTCGCCGCGGCCACCACCGGCCCCTCCCACATCGTCGCCACCGTCGTCGTCCGCGACACCGCGAGCCTGTACACCTACCTCAGCGGCCCGCTCGGCCGCCTGGACGGGGTGCGCCACGTGGAGACGACGCCGTTCCTGCGCCGGGTCAAGCAGCTGACGTATCGCGGGGGCCGCTGACGGGGCCCGGACCGCCGCTCCGGCCAGGGGGCATGATGGAAGCCGGTCCGCCCGCCCCTCGTGCGTCCGCACCCTGCGGTCGTCGTTGTCGTCCTTGCGTCCTTGCCGTCCAGCACCCGGAGCACCGTGAAACGCCCGCACCTGCCCCGTCGGCTGCCCGTCGACCCGTACATCCTGTTGCTGCTCGCGACGGTGGGCGTCGCGGCGTTGCTCCCGGCGAGCGGGACCGGCGCGGCCGTGGCCTCCGGCGCCTCCACGGCGGCCATCGCCTTCCTCTTCTTCCTCTACGGCGCCCGCCTCTCCACCCGCGAGGCGCTCGACGGACTGCGCCACTGGCGGCTTCACCTCACCGTGCTGGCCTGCACCTTCCTCGTCTTCCCGGTGCTCGGCCTGGCCGCGCGGGGCCTGGTGCCGTACGTCCTGACCCAGCCGCTCTACCAGGGCCTGCTGTTCCTCACCCTGGTCCCCTCCACCATCCAGTCGTCGATCGCCTTCACCTCCATGGCGCGCGGAAACGTCCCCGCCGCCATCTGCGCGGGCTCCTTCTCCTCCCTCGTCGGCATCGTCCTCACCCCCCTGCTCGCGGCCGCGCTCCTCGGCGGCAGCGGGGGCTTCTCCGCCGACTCGCTCCTGAAGATCGTGCTCCAGCTGCTGGTGCCGTTCCTCGCCGGGCAGGTGCTCCGGCGCTGGATCGGCGGCTTCGTCACGCGCCACAAGAAGGTGCTCGGCCTGGTCGACCGCGGCTCGATCCTGCTGGTCGTCTACACCGCCTTCAGCGAGGGCATGGCCCAGGGCATCTGGCACCAGGTGAGCCCGCTGCGGCTCGGCGCGCTGCTCGGCGTGGAGGCGGCGCTGCTCGCCGCGATGCTCTGCGTGAGCTGGTACGGCGCCCGGGCGCTCGGCTTCGGCCGCGCGGACCGGGTCGCCATCCAGTTCGCGGGCTCGAAGAAGTCCCTCGCCTCGGGGCTGCCCATGGCGAGCGTGCTGTTCGGCGCGCACGCCTCGCTGGCGGTGCTGCCGCTGATGCTGTTCCACCAGATGCAGCTGATGGTGTGCGCGGTGATCGCCAAGCGGCGGGCGGGAGATGGGGCGGCGGGTGAGCGGGACGAGGAGCGGGGGCGGGCGGGAGAGCCGGACGAGGAGCGTGACGAGGAAGGGGAGCGGGCGTCGGAGCCGGACCGTCCGGACGTACGGCCGTCCGCGCGGTGACGCACGATGACGCACGGTGGCCGAAACCTGCCCCTGCCCCCACCGCCGAACGCGTTCAGTTCACCGGCCCGTTGACCCGGGTTGGCACCACGGACCGCGGGCGACGGCTAACGTTCCGTCATGACCGCAGCTCCCGTACTCGACCCGCAGCGCACCGCCCTCGTCCTCGTCGACCTGATGGAACGTATCGTCGCGCTGCCCCTGGAACCCCGTAAGGGCATCGAAGCCCACGCCACCGCCGAGGAGTTGGCGTCCGCCTTCCGCTCCGCCGGGGCCCCGGTCGTCCTCGTCCGGACCGAGCGCCCCGCCGTCGCCGAGCAGCCGCCGGGCAGCGGACTGGTCGCCGGACTGCGCCACGAGGGCGACGCCGAGGTGGTCAAGCGGACCATCGGCGCCTTCCAGGGCACCGACCTCGACACACGGCTGCGCGAGCACGGCGTCACCACCCTCGTCCTCGGCGGCATCACCACCAACCTCGGCGTCGAATCCACCGCCCGCGCCGCCGCCGACCTCGGCTACGACCTGGTCTTCGCCGAGGACGCGATGGCCGCGTTCACGGCCGCCGAGCACGAGGCGTCGGTACGGCTGGACTTCCCGAGGCTGGGGACGGTGGTGCGGGCGGCGGAGGTGCGGTTCGGGACGGGAGGCTGAGGGCGGCTGCCGTAGGGGTGAGCGGCGCGGACGCGGAGGCCGGGGCGCTGATACGGAGGCCGGTCGAGGTCGTCGCGGAGGCCGGCCGGCACTCACCCCGAGGCCGACCGCAGCCGCCGCGGCGCCCGGCGTTCACGCCCGTACCGACCGCTGGACGCACAACCCCTACCGCTCACCGCATCCCGTCGCCCCGCCACCTTCTCAACTCCCGCCCCCCGCCCTACCGTCCGGCCCCATGAGCAGCCCCCCTGTCGCATCCGCGGGCTGGAGCCGATGGCTGGTCCCGCCCGCCGCCCTCTCCGTCCATCTGTCCATCGGCCAGGCCTACGCCTGGAGCGTGTTCAAGCCGCCCCTGGAGTCCGCGCTGCACCTGGACGGCACGCAGAGCGCGCTGCCGTTCCAGCTGGCGATCGTGATGCTCGGCCTGTCCGCCGCGTTCGGCGGCACGCTCGTCGAACGCAACGGCCCGCGCTGGGCGATGACCGTCGCCCTCGTCTGCTTCTCCTCCGGGTTCCTGATCTCCGCGCTGGGTGCCCGCACCGAGCAGTACTGGCTGATCGTCCTCGGCTACGGCTTCGTCGGCGGCATCGGCCTCGGCATCGGCTACATCTCGCCCGTCTCCACCCTGATGAAGTGGTTCCCGGACCGCCCCGGCATGGCCACCGGCATCGCCATCATGGGCTTCGGCGGCGGCGCCCTGATCGCCTCGCCGTGGTCCGCCCAGATGCTCGAGTCCTTCGGCACCGGCCCGAACGGCATCGCCCTCGCGTTCCTCGTCCACGGGCTGTCGTACGCCGTCTTCATGACCCTCGGCGTGCTGCTGATCCGCGTCCCGCGCGCGCCCGAGCGGACGACGGCGGGCGACGCCGTGGCCGCCGCACCCACCGGCGTCCGCGTCTCCGCCCGCAGCGCCGTGCGCACCCCGCAGTTCTGGTGCCTGTGGGTCGTCCTGTGCACCAACGTCACGGCGGGCATCGGCATCCTGGAGAAGGCCGCCCCGATGATCACGGACTTCTTCGCGGACAGCTCCACCCCGGTCTCCGTCTCCGCGGCGGCGGGCTTCGTCGCGCTGCTGTCGGCGGCGAACATGGCGGGCCGGATCGGCTGGTCGTCCACCTCCGACCTGATCGGCCGGAAGAACATCTACCGCGTCTACCTCGGCGTCGGCGCCCTGATGTACCTCCTGATCGCCCTGTTCGGCGACACGGCCAAGCCCCTCTTCGTACTCTGCGCCCTGGTGATCCTCTCCTTCTACGGCGGCGGCTTCGCCACGATCCCCGCCTATCTGAAGGACCTCTTCGGCACGTACGAGGTCGGCGCCATCCACGGCCGCCTGCTCACCGCCTGGTCCACGGCGGGCGTCCTCGGCCCGCTGATCGTCAACTGGATCGCCGACCGCCAGGAGGAGGCGGGCAAGGACGGCCCCGCCCTGTACGGGCTCTCCTTCGCCATCATGATCGGCCTGCTCGTCGTCGGCTTCGCCGCCAACGAACTCGTCCGCCCCGTCCACGCCCGCCACCACGTCCCCGACCCGAAGGAGGCACCCGATGTCCAGCGAGAGCAGCCCGCGTGATCTCAGGGGCCTGATCGTCCTCGCCTGGCTGTGGGTGTCGGCGCCGCTGGCCTACGGGGTGTACGAACTCGTACGGAAGGCGACGCAGCTGTTCACGGGGTGAAGCGCGCCACCGTGCCCGGGGTTGGACGCGTCGTACCCGGGGTTGGACGCGTCGTACCCGGGGTTGGAACGGGCCGTACCCGGAGTGAAGGGCCGCCGCCCGGAGTCAGGGCATGGCCCAAGCCCGTGACCCTCGGAAACGCTGTGTATGCGGACATCCGAGGGTCTGCGGGAAGCCGACAACTCGGATGCCCGTTTCCTGTGGCTTCACGTGTCCGCGTACCCGTGAGTCACTGATCAGACTGGACGGTCCCGCTACTTACGGCGAACAAGGGGACCTCGACATGATCGGCTCGCGCATCACCGCGATCGGGCACTACCAGCCCGCCAAGGTGCTCACCAACGAGGACCTGGCGGGCATGGTCGACACCAGCGACGAATGGATCACCAGCCGGGTCGGCATCCGTACGCGGCACATCGCGGGCCCCGACGAGCCGGTGGACGAGCTGGCCGCGCACGCCGCGGCCAAGGCCCTCGCGGCGGCGGGCCTCGCCCCCGAGGACATCGACCTGGTCCTGGTCGCCACCTCCACGGCCGTCGACCGCTCCCCGAACACCGCCGCCCGCGTCGCGGCCCGCCTCGGCATCCCGCAGCCGGCCGCGATGGACGTGAACGTGGTCTGCGCCGGGTTCACGCACGCGCTGGCGACCGCCGACCACACGGTACGGGCCGGTGCCGCGACCCGTGCGCTGGTCATCGGCGCGGACAAGATGTCGGAGATCACCGACTGGACCGACCGTACGACGTGCGTCCTGGTCGGCGACGGCGCGGGCGCGGCCGTGGTCGAGGCGTGTACGCCTGGTCAGGAACCCGGCATCGGCCCGGTGCTGTGGGGCTCGGTGCCGGAGATGGGCAACGCGGTCCGCATCGAGGGCATGCCGCCGAGGTTCGCCCAGGAGGGCCAGAGCGTCTACCGCTGGGCCACCACCCAGTTGCCCCCCATCGCCCGCCGGGCCTGCGAGAAGTCCGGCATCGAGCCCGCCGACCTCGCGGCCGTCGTCCTCCACCAGGCCAACCTGCGCATCATCGAACCCCTGGCTCACAAGATCGGCGCCGTGAACGCCGTCGTCGCCCGCGACGTCACCGAGTCCGGCAACACCTCCGCCGCCAGCATCCCCCTCGCCCTCTCCAAGCTCATCGAACAGGGCGCCGTCCGCACCGGCGACCCCATCCTCCTCTTCGGCTTCGGCGGCAACCTCTCGTACGCGGGCCAGGTGATCCGCTGCCCGTGAGCCCCCCGCTCACGCACGGCTATGTTCGGTTAACTCTCCGTACCCCCAGGTTCACCCCCCTCCCGCGTCACGAATACGCAGGTGAAACCCACTCCGAAACCTTGGTATTGTTGTCCATGTCGCCGAGGGGAACACACCCCGAAGGCGACAGACACCTAGTCCGGGTGGCGGAATGGCAGACGCGCTAGCTTGAGGTGCTAGTGCCCTTTATCGGGCGTGGGGGTTCAAATCCCCCCTCGGACACCAGCAGAGACCCCAGTTGATCTGGGGTTTTTCTGTTTTTCTGGCTGCGGCGTGACCAGTCGCGTGACCAACGGCCGAACGAATTTCCGGTCCGGTCTCGGGGGTGACAGGTCAAGACGGCTGGCACGGGAAAGCATGTCTGCCCGCAGTCGTCGGAGCGGCACCGGGTCCCCGAACTCCTCGCAGGGGGTTTCCAGCGCCGAGGAGGTGTTGCGGGGCATCAAGGAAGAGGTCGCGGACCGGACCACGCAGCTCGAGCGGCTGGCTGACGAGTTGATGGGGCACGCAGTCTGCCGACACGGCGGCCACGCAATAGCCCGAATCGGGGATGCGTCCTGGCGCCATAGCGCCGCGGCGCCTATGTCCCGTGGCTGTCGAGCCGCCAGCTTCGACCGGGACGGCACTTGGGACGATTCCCTCGACCGGGCGTGGAAGGCGAGCCCGCCGAAGACGTATCGGTGAGGTTCGACCAGCTGTGTCGAAGTGGTCTGCCGCCTCCTCCGCGTCCCCGCCGCCGCCCAGGCGCTCGAAGTGCGCGCCCGACTAGAACAGGTCGCCACGGCTGCGCTGCTGGGTGAAGTACTCGGTCAGCAGTCGTACCGCGTTCTCGTCGTCCCGGTAAATGTCCGGGATCTTCAGCTCGATCACTGTGAGATCCCCCAGCGCACCGGCAGACTCCGCGGCCCCCGGATCAGCATCCCCTCGCGCCAGGAGAGGGCGGCCGGGTGGGCGTCGAGGGCGAGGTGGGGGAAGCGGGTGAGGAGGGAGGTGAGGGCGATGCGGGCTTCGAGGCGGGCGAGGGGGGCGCCGAGGCAGTAGTGGATGCCGTGGCCGAAGGCGACGTGGCCGCCCGCGGGGCGGCGGATGTCGAAGGCGTCCGGGTCGGGGAAGCGGGCGGGGTCGTGGTTGGCGTCCGCCAGGGCGACCAGGACCATGTGGCCGCCGCCGGGGACGACCGTGCCGCCGATCTCGACCGGCTCCGTGGTGAAGCGGAACGTCGGGGTCTCCACCGGGCCGTCGTAACGCAGCATCTCCTCCACCGCGTTGGGCATGAGCGTCATGTCCTCGCGGAGAGCGGCCAGTTGCTCGGGGTGGGTGAGCAGGGCCAGTACGCCGTTGGAGATCAGGTTGACCGTGGTCTCGTGCCCGGCGACCAGCAACAGCCAGGCGGTGCCGAGGAGTTCCTCGTGAGAGAGGCGGTCGCCGTCCTCGTCGGTGGTGCGGACCAGGTCGCTCATCAGGTCCTGGCCCGGAGCGTCACGCTTGCTCTTTATCAACTCGGCCAGATACGCGGCCGTTTCGCGCGTCGCCTCCTGCCGGACCTCGGGAGCGGCGTTGGAGAGGACCGTGTTCGTCCAGTCGCGGAAGGCGGCCCGGTCCAGCATCGGCACGCCGAGCAGTTCGCAGATCACCGAGATCGGCAACGGGAACGAGAGTGCGTCGACCAGGTCGGTCCGGCTGTCCGGCGCCGCCAGCATCGCGTCGAGCAGCTCGTCGGTGATCTGCTGGACGCGCGGGGCGAGTTGCTCGATGCGGCGCGGGGTGAACTCGCGGACCACCAGCTTGCGCAGCCGCCCGTGGTCCGGTGGGTCCTGGTTGAGCATGTGGGGCCCGGCGGCCGGGCTGGAGATCGGGAACGAGGGCGCGGCGTTGTCCCACCGCTTCGACAGCCGGGGGTCCATGAGCGCGGCACGCCCCGCTTCGTACCCGACCACGAGCCACGCCTCGGCCCCCTCCGGAATCCGCACCCGGTGCACGGGCCCGCGCTCGCGCAGCGCCGCGTACACCGGATACGGGTCGCGGACGAAGTCGTCGCCCATCGCCACCAGGTCGATCACTTCAACATCCCCCATTTTCCACCCCTGTTCGCAGACTCGCCCCGACGCTAGCAGTGCGCGGCGCCGCCGGTCACGGCCGTGTCGCGGTCGCGGCGGACCTGTCCCGCGACACACCGGCCGCGCCGCCGCGCGGCGACCCGGGCGGATCTTCCGAACGCGTGAATCGACGCGACGGAGGCCGACAACTGAGCGACCGTCACGGTAGGTTGAGGCGGCTAACTGGATCCCGAGGGGGAGCGGCGATGGTGGACGGCGCAGCGGTGGACTTCCAGATCGTCCGGGCACGCGAGGACCACCTGGAGCAGATCACGGCACTGGCCGCGTCACGGAGCCTGGACCGGACGGACCCCTTGCAGGCCCGTCACGAAGGGTTCCTCGTCTCGGACTTCACCGAGCAGACGTACCGCGCCCGGCTGAACACCGCCGAACACTTCTACGTCGCGGTCAAGGGCGCCACCGTACTGGGCTTCCTGCTCGCCTACAGCGACGAGCGTCTCGAGCCCGACGAATGGCTCAACCGGCGGATCAGAAGCGCTCTGGGCAGCTTCCTGGTGATCAAGCAGATCTGTGTGGCGCGGGACGCGGCCCGCCAGGGTGTGGCCTCGCGGCTGTACTACCACGTGCTGGACCAGTGCGAGGAGAAGCCGGTGATCGCCGCCGTGGTCGCGGAGCCGGCCAACGAGGCGTCCACCCGGTTCCATCGTCGGCTCGGCTTCGAGGAGTTGATCCGGCTGGTCCCGCCGGACGGCAGACAGCGGGTGGTGTGGGTGCGCCGCAAGCCCCGCGAGATGCTGCTCTACGCCCAGTACGGCATCGCCGTCGACCTCTACAAGCACGAGGACGTCACCAACTGGCAGAAGCTGAACAACTTCTTCTACATCACCGCGGCCCTCGCCGCCGCCATCGCCTTCGCGTTCGGCAAGGACGGGGCCGCGTCCGAGCGGATGGCCCGGAACCTCACCGTGATCATCGGCGTCATCGGACTGGGCACGTCCGTGGCCTTCTCCCAGATGCTCCGGTTCGGACGCCGCTACCTCCAGGCCCGCAAGAAGGCGGTCATAGACCTGGAGGAACACCTGGCCTGGCACGGCGGTCACCGCATAGTGAGCCGTGACATCAGCGAGGCGAACAACGGATGGCTGCGCGCCTCCCCGACCGGGATGCTCATGGTGCTGCTCCCGTCACTCGTGGCGGTGTGCTGGCTGGTGGTCATCGTCGTGGTGAGCACGGGCTAGAGCACGCTCCCGTTTCCGTACGCTGCCGGGGAGTTCACCCAGTGGCGAAGACGTCGTCGTTCGCCCCGAAGAGGTGCTCGCGGCGAAGGGCGTGGGACTGGCGAAGGCCGGAATGGGCGCAGGGGCACATGGCTGAAAACCAGCGTGGTCGGACGGGGATTGTGTAGTCGCCACCCACTTGTTATCGTCACTTCGACATTAACGGGAGGGGTGAGGACGGAATGGCTGTCCCGGACATACTCGGCGGCCTGATCGCGCCGCTGAATCAGCAGGTGTTCCAGCTGGGCCAGGACGCGGTCACGTGGTCCGAGCTACTCGGCTTCGCCACCGGCGCGGTGTGCGTGTGGCTGTGCGTACGGGCCAGCGTGTGGAACTTCCCTGTCGGCATCGCCAACAACCTGTTCTTCCTCGCCCTGTTCTGGAGCGCCCGGCTGTACGCGGACGCCACGCTCCAGGTCGTCTACCTGGTCCTCGCCGCCCACGGCTGGCTGCTCTGGCTGCGAGGCGGCGAGCGGCGCTCCCGGCGGCGCGTGGGCCGTGCGTCCAGATCCACGCTGCTCGTCCTGCTCGCGCTGCTGGTCCCCGTCACCTGGGGGCTGACCGTCCTGCTGGCCCGCGCGCACGACTCCGCTCCCTTCTGGGACGCGCTGACCACCGCACTCTCACTGGCCGCGCAGTGGCTGCTGAACACCAAGCGGATCGAGAACTGGTACTTCTGGATCGCCGCCGACCTCGTCTACATCCCGCTGTACTTCACCAAGGGGCTCGATCTCACGGCCATCGTCTACGTGCTGTTCCTGGGCATGTGCCTGATGGGCTGGCGGTCGTGGCGTGACGGGTCGACGGCCACCCGGCCCGCGGCCGGAGCGGACGACGGGACCGGCACCGGCGACGGGACCGGCACCGGCGGCGCGAACGATACCGGCGGCGCGAACTTTTCCGGCGCCCCCGACCGGACGGTGACCGCATGAGCACGTCCTTCGCCCACGGCCTCGTCATCGGCAAGTTCTACCCACCCCACTCCGGCCATCATTTCCTGATCCGCTCCGCCGCCGACTCCTGCGCACGGGTCACCGTCGTCGTGATGGCGGCCGGGCACGAGTCGATCCCCCTCGCGGAGCGCGTCGCCTGGATACGCGAACACTGGGCCGGTCAGCCCCACGTGGCGGTCGTCGGCATCGTCGACGATCTGCCGGTCGACTACGACAGCGCGGAACTCTGGGACGGACACGTCGGGTTGATGCGCCAAGCCGTTGCCACCGGTCCGAACGCCGCCTCCGTGGACGCGGTGTTCAGCTCCGAGCCCTACGGCACGGAACTCGCCCACCGCTTCGACGCCGCACCGGTCCTGCTGGATCTCGGCCGTACGACCTTCGCCGTCTCCGGCACCAAGGTGCGCGCCGACCCCGTCGCCCACTGGGACGAGATCGAACCACCGGTGCGCGCCTGGCTCACCCGCCGGGTCGTCGTCCTCGGCGCGGAGTCCACCGGAACCACCACACTCTCCCGCGACCTGGCCACCGCCCTGCGCGCCCGAGGCGGCCCGTTCGCGCTCACCCGCTGGGTACCCGAGTACGGCCGCGAGCTGACGGTCACCAAGCTCGCCCGTGCCCGCGCCGTGGCGGCCACCGACACGCCCCGGCCGACCGTGGCGGACCTGGACTGGGACGACGCGGACTTCGAACTGGTCGCCCGCCGCCAGAACCGCACCGAACAGCACTCCGCCCGCACCGGCGGCCCCGTACTCGTGTGCGACACCGACGCTCTGGCCACCACCGTCTGGCAGGAGCGCTACCGCGGCCGCACCACCGCCCCGGTCCGCGACCTCGCCGCCGCCATGCCACCCCGCGCCCTCTACCTGCTCACCTCCGACAAGGACGTCCCCTTCGAAGACGACGGCCTGCGCGACGGCGAACACCTCCGCCCGTGGATGACCGACCGCTTCCGCGAGGTACTCGCCACCTCCGGTGTCGAGTGGCTCGAGATCTCGGGCGACCGGCAGACACGGCTGGGGCATGCCCTCGCCGCCGTGGACCGGATTCTGGGGGAAGGGTGGGGACTGGCGGATCCGTTGGGCTGACCGGAACCGGTCGGAGATGTCCCTGTTGCCCGTGACCGTCGGGACGTGATCCCGCCGCCGGTCAGGGCACCGGTTGGCAGGCGCAGACCCGGGCCAAGTCCTACGATGACGACCGCACCGTGATCTGTGTGTGGGAGGCGGGGGCATGAGCGCGGAGGACGGTGCCGACGTCTCGCGGTCGTCGCTCGTGCTGGGCGACGTCATCGGCAGCGGCGGCCAGGGCGAAGTGCACGTGGTGGTCGGCGGCCCACTGCTGTTCAAGCAGTACAAGGACCCGGCCAGAGTCAACGGCGACGCCCTCGCCGACCTGGTCGCGTTCCGGCAGGCTCTCGGCCCCACCGACCGCGCCCGCCTGGACGCCCTTGCCGCGTGGCCGTTGAGTCGTGTGGTCGAGGGCGGCCGAGTGGTCGGTTTCCTCATGCGTCGCGCGCCCGCCGCCATGATGTGGCGCACGTCTGCCGGAGCGACGAAGCTACTTGAACTCCAGTACCTCATCAGGCCGTCCAAAGTCGCCTGGCAGGAGGTCTCCCAGCCGACTCCTGAGCAGCGCAGGGCTCTTGCCATGGCCTGCGCCGAGGCCATCGGCTGGTTCCACGACGCGGGGCTCGTCATCGGTGACATCTCGCAGGCCAACGTCCTGTGGACCCTCACACCGGACACGGCGGTCCACTTCCTGGACTGCGACGGCTTCCGGCGAGTGGGGCGCTCACCGGTCCAGGCTCAGGCCGCCACCCCGGACTGGAACGACCCGCTCGCCCCCTCCACCGAGGCCAGTGTCGACACGGATGCCTACAAGACGGCGCTCGCGGTGGGACGCGTCCTCTCCCAGGAGCCGTACCTCGACCCGGCACAGGAGCTGCGAGCCGTCCCGGGCTGTCTGAACGAACGCCAGGAAGCGGCGGCACGACGGCTCTTCGCCCAGGCAGCGGGGGCGCGGGGTGCGCGCCCCCGCCCCAGCGAGTGGCTCACCGCGCTGGGCGATCGCGGCACAATCACCCTGGCCGCGGTCACGCCCCGTCCCAGACCGTCCATCGACAACTCGGTCCTGGACGGTCCACGCATCCGCACACCGATCAACCTGCGTACTCCGGGGTTGTCGAGACGCGGGTGACGAGCCGGCGCCGAGAGCCTTGAACCCCAACCGTCAGGCGCGCAGAAATACGGCGTTCAGATTGCTGAGGAAGGCCTGCCAGGACGGAAGTTGGGAGACCGGTCCGTAGGGATCGAGGCTCTCGAGCAGCTTGTGGTGATGGCGCGGGAAGCGGTTGCGGAACGTTGTGAGACGGCGTCCGGCCACACCACTCGCAGCGGCCAGGGTTTCCTGGAGGAGTCTCTTCGGATCGGCGATCCGTTCCACAGCACCTGCTTTGGGCAGGTCGAGGTGCATCCGCCCGTTGGGACTCTCGGCGATCCGCCGGATGGCCGACTCGTCCAGCAGCAGCCACGCTTCGATGGCCCGCACTGGAACCACGGCGATATGGGGGTGCTCCAGCCACTCCCTCGTCACGGCTTCAGCGACCTCCTTCCGGCGGTCATCGGGGGAAACACGGTCCGCGTCCCGGTGCACGATCACCAGGTCGTAGGTGTCGCCGAGGCTGATTACGGCGCGGAGCCTGTCCGTCACGGCGTGCCAGTGGTCCGGTCCGAGGCGCCCGAAGTCGGGTGCGGTGACCACGGCTTGTACGCCGCGCTCCGCCGCCACCATCTCGATGTGCGGGACGAGGCCGTTGTCGCTCGTTCCCTCGCCCGTGAAGAGGATGCGCAGCGTGACGCCGCCCCCAGGTCGACGGTGATCTGGGCCCCGGGGGCGTGGTGAGGTAAGGGAGGATGTCCGCCTTGGTGACGTAGTCACGCCTTTCACCAGCCAGCCGCCAGGTACCGGTGAGCGGACGCAGGTGCAGACTGCGCGCCTTGCTGCCGTCTCGGTCCGGTGTACGGCTGTGTCGGCGAACAACAGGTCTTCGGGGGAAAGCAGTTGAACGACACCGGGCGAGTGGGTGTTGATGAGGACCTGGCGGAACGGGTTGTCCGTCCCCGGCGGCTGGGTGGGATTGACAGCGAGATCCTGGACGAGTTCCACCATGGGATTGAGGTTGGCCGGATGGATGCCGTTCTCGGGCTCCTCCATGCAGATCATGCCGCGCACAGTGGGATCTTCCAACAGGACGCAGAGCGCGAGGAAGCGCAGCGTCCCCTCGGACAGACTGCGTGCGGGCAACAGCATCCCGTCCGCTTCACGCACCTGGACGGTGAGGAGCTGGCGCACCTCGTCCTGGTCCACGCCCAGTTCCCGGATCTGCACGCCCGTGAGGTCCGAGAGACGTCCGGCGACGCGGGCGTACACCTGTTCAGGGTCGGCCTTCGCAGCGGTGTGTGCGACACGGTAGAGCGCGGCGGGTAGATGAGAGCCGTCCACGTCCATGGTCTGCGGGTCCATGTACCGGTCGGCACTGCGCAGCGCCGAGGGTTCGAGGGCGAGTCTGCGCCAGGACTCCATTTCGCGGCGCGCGGCGAGAATGGTCGGGTCGTCGTTGGACGCGATGGTGGAGAGGATCGTGCCGGGGGCCCGTGAGGCCGCTGCCGGCTTCGGCTGCCCTCGGCTGCCGCCGTTCTGGTGGATCTTGACGATGGGCTCTCCGGACGAGGCGTCCGTGTCCGTCGAGATGTACGGGGCGCCACTGCGGTGACCCGTGATGACCGCGTTGCGGAAGTGGGCCGCGCTGTGCGGGAACAGGAGGTGATTCTTGGCGGCGCCCTTGGTGATGTGACGGAGGTCCTCGCGTAGCAGGGTGAGCCGTCCGAAGCGGTCGAGTCCCGACGGTTCCTGGTAGCCGATCTCCAGCTCGTAGCGCAGGAACGTCATGGTCGGTTTCGCCACACGGCCGAAGTCGTCCTAGACCTCCGGTGGCACGATCATCTCGGCGGCGAAGCGCATGCGGTGATGCCCGGGCCGGTAGCCTTTCCAGAAGAGGTCGCGTGGATCGCCGTGGCGCTCGCCGTGCACACCGCTGACATCCTGCGCTGCCTCCATCATCGGCCCGTCGGCGAGGAGCGACAGGAACTGGATCGCGTCGAAGACGTTCGACTTGCCCGTACCGTTCTCGCCCGCGATGCAGGTGAACGGCCCGAAGTCGATGGACAGGTCCAGCAGGTTCTTGAACCGGTGGACCTCCAACCGGGTCAGCATCGGCCCTCCGTCATGTCTGGCCTTCACTCGTGGTTGATCACCTGTCACGCGTGAAACATCGTGGATCAGACTATCCGGGACTGCTGACATCGGGTCCCGCACTGAGTGCGGTCAATCCACTCGTCGGCCAGCGCCGTCACGATGAGCAGGCCGCGGCCGGATTCGGCGTCGGGGTTCGCAGGAGGGACAGCGGCGGGCCGGCGCTCGCCGCGGGTGTCCGAGACCTCCAGGCGGAGTTCACCGTCGGCTTCAGTGGTCAGTCGTACGTGGAAGTCCCGTCCGGGGACCCGGCCGTGCCGTACGGCGTTGGCGCACAGCTCGGCGGTGATCACGGCCAGCGACTCGTTGACGTCGCTGTCGTAGGGGTGGCCCCGGGAGTCAAGGCGGTGCGCGACGGAGAGCCGGGCCAGGGGGGCGCCTCGCGGGGTCGACGTGAACGACATCGCGAACTCGTTGGTCCCCGTGGGGCCGGGGGAAGAGAAGAGCGTCGTGTGCATGCGGCCAGCGTTGCGGCCGGGACGCGCGTGTCACCAGGAGCGACGCCTGTACGGCCGTGCGCTGTACACGGCGCCGGGCTGTGGCGAGCGGTGCCGTACGACGGCGTCAGCTCCGACTGCACCGCTCCCGAAGCTCCGCGAGGACCGCCTTCTCGCGGGAGTCGATGGCACCGTCCACGGTGGCCACACGCTCCGCCGCGTCGATGACGTCACTGAGATCGTCCGGCTCGGCGTCTACTCGACGCCACACCTCCATGTGGTCGATATCCACGAGGTTCGCGAGCTGTTCGTCGACCACGTCGTGCCGCTCCCGTACCAGTCTCACCAGGTGCCGCATGAGCAGCGCCTCGTCGTCGGCGATCTTGTTGTTCGCGTTCGCCCTGATGACGAGCCATGCGACCCACAGCATCAACTGCGGGTGCCGACTCCGCTTGCTCAGGCTCTCGGCGAGTTCGATCACCCGCGCCTCGTTCCGGAAGACGGCGCGCGCGTGCCGGCCGGCGAGGAGCGTGGTGTAGCGGTTCAGCAGGACGGAGAGAGGGACGCCGACCAGGGGGATGCCGATCTTGATGACGTTGCGCTGGAGGAGGTGCTTCCCGATGACGGGGAGTGCCCTTCCGGCGGCGAGTGCCGAATTCGAGTAGAAGCGCTTGACCACTGGTCGTACCAGGACCGGGATTGCTTTGGACACGGTCTTGTTGGCCGTTTCCCCGCTTTTGATCGTCAACGCCACGCGGATGAGCTTCCACAGGTCGTCGGGGTCGTGCACGTCGACCGGGACCCGGTAGAGCACGGAGATGTCGTAGGCCAGGCGAAGCTGGAGCTGGGAGATGAACGCGACGTCGACCATCACGGTCGCCACGGCCGCGGGGACGGTCGCCGGCGAGGCACCCCCGAGGCTTCCGATAGTGGCGGCGACGGTCGCCGTGTAGGCCCCGGCGGAGAGCCCGCCTTCGAGCGCCGCGTACCGGGCCGCCATCTTGATCCGCTGATCCACGATGGCATCCGCGGGCACACCCGCGTACCGGTCCTGGAAGTACTGCCAGTTCACTTTCTCGGTGTACGAGTTCATGGCATGGGCGGCGAGCTTGGTGAACCAGTTCCCCGACTTGATGTCGTCCGCGCTCAGGCTCTTGACGAAGTCCTTGATATCGGCCTGTTCCTGCTCGACGACCTTCTGGTCTGCGGCTTCGTCGACTTCGTCGGTGTCGATGTCGGCGGCGTGCGTCGGCGCGTCTTTCATGGCGTAAGCCCCCCGGGCTGTTCCGCGGTCGACCGAGCCGCGGGGGTGGGCACCCCTGCCGCCGTCTCCGCGCGTTGATTCGGCGAGCGGCGCAACGGCCGCTCTGTCCTCCCCTTGAGGGGCAACCTTAACTTGTGGTCAGGCGACTGGTGCCGTGACGAATTACGCAGGTGCGGGTGTACAAGCGGGGCGCTGCACACGGGGCACAGACGCTCGTACGCGGTACTGCCGGGTTGCGCGGATCCCGTAGCTCAGTGCTCGCGCTTCGAAGCGCGGCCCGAACGGCGAAGAGCGCCCCCTCGGCGACTTCATGATCCTTCTTGGAAGGGGCAGATCAGCCAGTGAGGGAACTTCGTGTGTACGTAAATGTCACGGGTGATGACGCAACGTCAGTTGCCTGATAAAAAGCAGATTACGCGCTCATGACACTTCCAGGGGGGACCGTGTCGCCCAGCACGTACGACTGGCTCGTCCAAGCCGTCTCGGACTTCGGCCGCGCATGCAAGATGAAGCTTGCTGGTGACGGCGGACAAGAAGCCGCGATACGTGGCCCACTGGAGAATCTGCTCGCGGCCGTGGGAAGCCACCACGCCATCTCCGAAGTCACCTGGCACGACGAGGTCGAACTCCGCAATCTCGGCGTGCGTCCGGACTACGCGGTGCGCGTCGGCGGAATGGTCAACGGCTACATCGAACTGAAGAAGCCAGGACTGAGCGTAGATCCCGAGACCTTCACCCGTCGCAACAGGGAGCAGTGGGAGAACCTCCGTGACCTGCCGAACCTCCTGTACTCGAACGGTGCGGAGTGGCGTCTGTTCCGCCACGGCGTCCAGACCGGGGAGACGGTCCACTTCGCGGGGTCGCTGAAGACCTCCGGCGAGAAACTCGTGCCGGCCGACCCCGCCGCCTTCGACGCGATGATGCAGGCGTTCCTGCTCTGGGCGCCTCCCCCCATCCGCCAGGTCTCCAGGCTGGTCCAGCACGTCGCTCCGCTGTGCCGACTCCTTCGTGGAGCTGTCCTCGAACAGCTCGCCGCCGAGGCCAGGTCGACCGATGAGGACGGCGTCGCGCATGCCCGCCCCTTCTCCGGCCTGAAGAGCGACTGGCGCAGGCTGCTCTTCCCTTCCGCGGACGACGCGACCTTCGCCGACGGGTACGCGCAGACCGTCACCTTCGCGCTGCTCCTGGCCCGTGTGGAAGGCATCGACCTCACGCAGGTCAGCCTTCACGAGGTCGGCCGCAAGCTCGGTGGCGGCCACGCACTGATGGGCAGGGCGCTCCAGCTCCTGACCGACAACGTCAACGAACGCTTCGAAGTCACCCTCGACCTGCTGCTGCGTACGATCAGCTGCGTCGACTGGGAGACCATCCGCCGGGGGAACTGCGACGCGTATCTCCATCTCTACGAGAACTTCCTCACCGTGTACGACGCGGGCCTGCGGCAGAAGAGCGGCTCGTACTACACGCCCCGCGAAGTGGTCGAGGAGATGGTCCGCCTCACCGCGGATGTGCTGCGGACGCGCCTGGGAAAGGCGAAGGCCTACGCCGAGGACGATGTGCGGATCGTGGACCCGGCCATGGGGACGGGGACGTTTCTCCACACGATCATCGAGCGAGTGGCATCGCAGGCCGTGGAGCGGAGCGGACCGGCGATGGCCAGGGACGCCATTGCTCGCCTCGCCCGACGGCTGTTCGGTTTCGAGCTGCAGATGGGCCCCTTCGCGGTCGCCGAGATGCGTGCCTCGGACCTGCTCAAGAGACACGAAGCCCCGCTGCCCAAGGGCGGCCTCAACCTCTTCGTCACGGACACCCTGGACAACCCGTACGTGGAAGAACAGGAACTGGCCTCGACGTACGAGGCCCTTTCCGACTCCCGTCGACGTGCGAACGAGGTGAAGGGGAAGACACCGGTCACGGTGGTCATCGGCAATCCGCCGTACGACGACAAGGCGGAGAACCGTGGCGGGTGGGTGGAGAAACGGCCCAAGGGGCAGGAGCCTCCGCTGCTGGATGCCTTCCGCCACCCAGGAAACGGCCGGTACGAGCATGTCCTGAAGAACATGTACGTGTACTTCTGGCGCTGGGCCACCTGGAAGGTCTTCGACGCCCACGAGGCCGACCAGCACGGCGTGATCTGCTTCATCACCCCGTCCGGATTCGCCACCGGGCCCGGCGGGCGAGGTATGCGTGACTATCTGCGGCGTACCTGCGACGAGGGATGGATCATCAACCTCAGCCCCGAGGGGCAGCGCGCGGATGTGAGCACGCGAGTCTTCCCGGGCGTTGCCCAGCCGCTGGCGATCTGCATATTCGTACGGCGACTCGACACGGATCCCGATCGGCCCGCTCGCATTCATTACCGGGCGCTTTCGGGGAAGCGGCAGGAGAAGTTCCGGCAGTTGAAGCAGGTCCGGTTGGACGACGAGGTGTGGCGGGACACTCATGATGCCGCTGTGCGGCCGTTCACTCCGGTTACTCAGTCAGGCTGGGAGGACTTTCCGGCACTGGCTGACCTCTTCCCTTGGGGAAGCCTCGGCGTGACGTCGAACCGGTCCTGGGTCAGTGCGCCGTCTGCCGAGACGCTGCGCCGCCGCTGGGCGCGGCTGATTCGCGAGGACGACCCAGCCGAGAAGGCTGAGCTGTTCAAGGAGACGGATGCCCGTTACCTCGACCGCACCATCGGACCTCTGCCCGGTCAACCAGCAAGGCCTGCCTCCGTTCGGGATGAACGGCGTCTTGAGCCGGACCTGATGCGGCTCGCCATGCGTAGCTTCGACAGGCAGTGGGTGATTGCCGACCACCGGGTTCTCGACCGTCCGCGTTCGGAACTCTGGGAGGCCATGTCGGAAGACCAGTTATTTCTCAACCAGCAGTCGTCCCATGTGATCGAGTCGGGGCCTGCCGTGATGGTTACAGCGCTCATACCGGACACTCATCACTTCAACGGGCGCGGTGGCCGCAACATGCCGATCCTTCACCCGGACGGCTCGGCCAACGTCCTCCCCGGCTTGCTCGCCCACTTGAGTACCGTCCTCGAGCTGGACGAGATCACGGTCCACGACTTGGCCGCGTACACCGTGGCTGTCGCCGGCCACTCTGTTTTCACCGCACAGTTCGCGGAGGAGCTTCTGACCCCCGGCGTGCGGGTACCCCTGACTCGGAACCCCGAGACCTGGCTGAAGGCGGTAGCCCTTGGTTCCGAAGCCATCTGGGCTCTCACCTGTGGTGAACGCGCCGTCGCCCCCGAAGCCGGTCGTCCCCCCAAGGATGTGGAATTCCAGGTCGGCGATCCCCGTCAGGTTCGTTACGCGACCCACATCGGGAAGACCCTCCCTGAGAAGCTGCGCTATGACGCCGAAACCGAGACCCTGTACGTGGGTGAGGGATCGTTCAGTCCCGTCCCCGAAGCGGTCTGGAGCTTCGATGTCGGCGGGATGCCGGTGATCCGCAAGTGGTTCGGGTACAGGAAGGCCTCGCCGAACAGCAAGAGGACGAGCCCGCTGGACGACATACACGTGGAGTCCTGGCCCGATGAGTGGACGCAAGAGTTGGTCCAGTTGCTCTCAGTCCTGCGCCGCTTGACCGATCTTCATCCCGGCCAGCGAGATCTGCTGGCCGAGGTTCTGTCCGGCCCCGTTGTCACGGAGGCCGAGTTGTGGAAGGAAGGCATCCTGCCTGTCCAGGAGGCCGCACGTAAGGCCCGGCGCGCGAGCGCGCTCATGGAGGGCCTCTTCGGGGACCTCGACGGCGACTGAACAGCGGAGTCATGAAGCGGCACGTGTGCTGCTGAGGGCTTCCTGAAGATTGCAGGTGCCCTGCGCGAGCCTGCGCAGGGCACCTGCAATCCGTTGCTGGTCCAGATCCTTCTCCTCGGCCCCCAACGCCTCGGCGAACGCGGCCACTTCGGCCAGGAGGACCGTCGCCTCCTCGTGCTCGGCTCGGTGGAAGAAGGCCGCCCCCAGTGCGGTGGCTTCCAGCGTCTCGCCGGTCTTCTTGATCAGCCCCATCCAGGCGAGAGCTGGGGCGTCTGCGGCTACTTGGTCAGGGGAAAGTCCGCGATCGGCTGTTGCCTCCGGCCTCTGGAGGCAGAGGGGCGCCAGCAGCAGCTCCCGGAGTAGGGAGTACTGGGTCTGGGTGAGTGCGACGTCCGGAACGACCATGAGCCCCATACCTAGCATGCCGTTGGCACTCCGACCGACACCGGCATGCAGGGGCAAGTCCGTGGGCGTGGCGCGCCATGTGATGCCACCGGGTTGGACGGTCGCCGGACACTGCCGCTGGGCCTGGCCCAAGTTCTCAGGCCTGCCGGTCGGCGGGCGCGAACAAGGCACACGCAACGGCTCGTTGATTCACGCGCGCTGCCTGAACCGTTCCGGGTTCGGTAGGGACTCGATCATTTGAGAGGATCGAGTCATGGCACGTCCTTCCCAGTACCCGCTTGAGCTGCGCCGTCGTGCGGTGCGGATGGTCGCCGAGGTGCGGCCGGAGTACGACACCGAGTGGGCCGCGATGAAAGCGGTCGCCCAGAAGCTGGGCATCGGTACGACCGAAACGCTGCGGAAGTGGGTGCGGCAGGACCAGGTCGACGCCGGCGTGCGCCCTGGCGTGACCACCGAGGAGTCGGCCGAGCTGAAGCGGTTGAAGAAGGAGAACGCCGAGCTCAAGCGGGCCAACGAGATCTTGAAAGCTGCGGCAAGTTTCTTCGCGGCCGAGCTCGACCGGCCACATACGCGCTCGTAGCCTTCATCGACGAGCACCGGGACCGCTTCGGCGGTGTCGAGCCGATCTGCCGCGTGCTGACAGAGTACGACTGCAAGATCGCCCCCTCCACCTATTACGCCCACCACAAACGTCGGACCGCGCCGTCGGCCAGGACCGTGCGGGACGGCGAGCTGAAGGCACTGATCCAGCGTGCCTACGACACCAACTACCGTGTCTACGGGGCGAGGAAGATCTGGCGTGAGCTGCACCGTCGAACGCCTGATGCGCGAGCTTGGCATCGCCGGAGCGGTCCGTGGCAAACGCGTGATCACCACGTTGCCCGGCGGGCAGGTCGAACGGGCCCCGGACCTGCTGGACCGCGACTTCGTCGCCGATGCCCCGAACCGCTGCTGGGTCGCGGACTTCACCCACGTGAAGACCTGGGCCGGGGTCGTCTACGTCGCCTTCGTGGTGGACACCTTCTCCCGCCGGATCGTCGGCTGGTCCGCGGCCACCGTGAAGGAGACGGTCTTCGTGTTGGACGCCCTGGAGATGGCGCTCTGGCAGCGCGATCGTGACCAACACCCCATCCGATCAGGAGAGTTGATCCATCATTCCGACGCCGGGTCGCAGTACACGAGTTTCCGGCTCGCCGAGCATCTGGACGCTGCCGGTATCGCCGCCTCGATCGGCTCGGTCGGCTCGGTCGGC
>NZ_WWIR01000332.1 GCF_009863025.1 Streptomyces sp. SID4985
GCGATGCGAACCTGGGTCGCCGAACCACCGCATCAACCACAACCCACAACTGGCTGACCCTGGAGCGATTACCCGCCTACGCTCCCGAGCTGAACCCGGTGGAACTGCTGTGGTCCTCACTCAAGAAACGCGAACTCGCCAACCTCGCCGGCGACCACCTCGCCGATGTCGCCGACGCCACCGAAAAGGGCATCCACCGCATCAACCACAACCCACAACTGCCATGGTCCTTCCTCACCCACACAGGCCTGACCATCCACCCACCACACCCACCGAACTTACGAAAAGATCAGTAACGAGCTCGTGCATGGTTGGCGCTGGCACGTCGCGAGGTGCGAACTGGTGCGGTGTTCACCCTTGTTCATGGATCTCAAGGGTGGCGGCCTGCTGGTGAGAGAGCAGCGCAGCAACCGCTTGGATGACGTCACTCATGTGCTCACGACGACCGTGGTGGCGGGCGAGGGCTCGCCAGTTCTTCAGGTGAGCGATGCCGTGCTCGACGCGGATCCGGCGTGAGGAATGGGCCTTGCGCCGCTGTTCATGGATCTCCTCGTACCAGTCCGGGGCGTTCTTCTTGAACTTGCGGTGTGGCGGGGTCACCACGCGTCCGCCGGTCTGGGCACCCAGGCCCTGGTAGCCGGCATCCGCGAGGATCTCCACCGCGGGGCCGTCGGCCAGGAGCCTGACCAGGCCTAACTTGCGGGCATGCGTGATGTCCGCACAGCTCGCAGGCTCAGCCGGGCTGCAGTACAGGAGGCGGCCGCAAGCGTCCGTGAAGATCATGGACTTGACGGCGTTCTGCTTGTTCTTCCCTGAGATGAACTTGTCCCGGTCCTTGCGTCCAATGGCCGGGCGGCGGACGCGGATCTCGGTGCCGTCGATGATCCCGGTCTGCTCATTCTCGCCGAGGTGGTCGATCACCTCGGCGAGCGTGCGGAGCCGAAGGCCGGGAGCGATAGTGCAGCCCCGCTGGGCCAGCAGCGGCCGCACTTCACCGATCGCACGCGTGATGGTGGAGCGATCTACCTCGAACCAGCAGGCCAGTACGTCGTGGGTGGCGCCATGGCGGAGGTGAATCAGCGTGGCCAGGAGCCGGTCGACCAAGACAAGCTTGTGTTTGGCACCGGCGCCGACAGCTCGCCGGCGGGGACGCGCAGCGAGTGTCGCCTGGTGCCGCTCATGCCACAACGGGCCGATCTCCGCTACGAGTTCGGCGATCACCCCTGAACTCAGTCCGGTGATCTGCTGACTGCGAAGGACCGCTGCACGCGTCCGGTTCCCCACCACACAGACCATGATCGACGATCAAGGTTTCGACGTGCCAGCCCCAACCATGCACGAGCTCGTTAGCGGATCAGATCGAAAAACCCGCGGCATGCTGAAGGGGCGGGCGATCACCATATGGTGATCGCCCGCCCCTTCAGCATGCCGCGCAGCGAACCTGAAATACCGGGAACGCCGTCGCGGATCAGCCGTTGCCGGGCACCTCGGTCGGCAGGTCGAACCAGCTGGCGGCCAGCTTCCCGACCTGTTCGTCGGTCAGGGCACCTTGAAAGGTCCATACGTCGTCGATCAGCCCGGGGAAGTACTCGCCCCAGGTTCCGCCGGTCTTGGCGCGACCGACCTGGAGGGAGTTGGTCGCCTTGAAAGCGAGGGCGTTCTCGGCCCAGGATGCCTGGCCGGTGCATGTTTCGCCGCCGTCCTCGACGGCGCAGGTGACTTCCTGGAGCGTTCCGTTGACATACAGGCGGGACTGTTTGGTGAAGCCGTCGTAGACGACGGCCAGGTGGTTCCAGTCTCGCGCGTCGTAGAACTCGCTGTTAGTTACGCGTACGACCGTCGCGTCGGTGCCGTCCTTGTCCGGCACCGCCAGCTCCCAGTGGCCCGGGCTTTCCGGGCTCGCGGCATCAGGCACGTAGCGGACAGTGAATGCGCTTTGGGTGGAGCCTTCGGCGCTGACGAGCGCGACATCGCCTTGCGGCAGCGCGGCGGCCTGCGCCCAGGCGGTGACGGTGTAGCTGGCGCTGGTGTCGATCGGTACGGAGCTGGTGGCTGCATAGTTGGTCACACCGTCGAGTTCCAAACCGGACTCCATGAAACCCGTGCCGATTTTCGCCCCGCCGTTCAGCGTCAGAGCGTTGGTGGTGCCGACGGCGTCAGGTGTGGTGGCTGGGGTTGTGGTGCTGGCTTCGTTCAGCTTCCAGCGGGTCTTGACCAGGGGGCGCTGACGGAACATCTGCAGCACTTCCTCGTCGGACACCGGCCGCTCGAACAGACGCACTTCATCGATGGATCCGGGGAAGTAGTCGAGATACGTGCCCTGCCAGATGGTGCGGCCGATTTGTACCGGGCCGTTGGCCTCCCAGGTTTTGAGGGCTGTGTCGGTGCCTTGCAGCTGTCCATTGACGTAAAGCCGGATTTGCTGGACGGTCGCGTCGTACACGGCCACCAGATGGGCCCACTCACCAGGCTTGGCATCCTGTTTGGCCACGATCCGCTGCTCGCCGATGTTGCCCAGCTTGACGTCCTCCAGCGAGGTCCGCAGACTCCAGGTCTTCTCCGCCGCCTCGTACGACAGGTAGAACGGGCTGTAATAGGTGCCGCTCTGGCTGACCACCGTGCGGTTTCCGGTGGTCCCGGCGGGCAGCTTGGCCCAGGCCGACACCGAGTACGAGCGGGCCGTGTTCAGCACCGGACGGTCAGTGGCGGCATAGCCGCTCGCCCCGTCCAGGGACAGGGCAGAGCCAGCGATCCCGCTCGCGCCACTGGTCGCGCCGGGGTGAAGAGTGAGGGGCTGTTCGGTCGCTGCTCCGGTCACCTCGGTGGCAGTCGTGTCCTCGTCCAGGGGGAACACGGCACGTTCCGGGCGTCCGCTGGTCAGGCTCTGCCCCTGGTACAGCAGTTCGGCCTCAGGGGTGGTGACCGCTCGGTCGAAGATCCGCACATCGTCGATCGTGCCGGGGAAGAAGGCCATGCGGGTCCCGTTGTAGGTACCGGCGCCCAGTTGCAGGCCCCGGCGGGCATTCCACGCGGTGGTGTACGCCGTGGACCCGGCGAGTCTGCCGTTCACATACAGCCGCAGCTGCTGGGCCTTGCCGTCGTACACGCCGATCAGATGGCTCCACTCGCCCGCCCTGGCATCACCCGGCTGCGAACCCTTGGCCACCGCAATCGGGGCGCCGGTCGTATCGGAGGTGTACTGATTGAACACCCAGCGGTCGGCGTACTGCGAGTAGTACAGCTCGAAGCCCGGCGAGTAGTTGCCCGGCTGCGCGGCGATGATCGCCGCTTTCTCCGGCATTCGGTCGAGCCGGGCCCAGGCCGCGACGGAGAAGCTGTCCGAGGTGTCCACCACGGTCAGGTCGGAAGCGGCGTATCCGGATGTGCCGTCGAAGTGGAGCCCAGTGCCCTTCTTGCCCTCCGCGCCAGGTGCGGCTCCGCCGCTCAGTCGTACCGTCCGCGATGTTGTCGTCCCTGCGGCCGTGGTTGCGCCCGCAGGCTCGTCCAGCTTCCAGGACGCGCGGTCTGGCTGACCCGTCTTGACCCGGAACTGGTAGGTGCGGACCTCTGAGCCGTTTCCTGCCTGGTCGAACGCCTGGGCCGTGACGAAGTTCAGCCCCGGTTTCGCGGGCAGCAGCTGAACGGTCTTGGCCGCACCACCGCTGGTGGCCACTTCCTTCGACGCGGACGGGTCGGTGTTGAAGCCATAGCGGTAGCGGACCGCATCTGCGGAGGACGAGTCGATCGAAAACCCGCCGTACTGGCCCACTCCGTCGTACCAAGGGTCCTCCGGGTTCTCCGGATCCGAGGCCGGGTAGTCTCCCGAGGAGATCACCGGAGCCGCAGGCACACCAGTGTCGTACACGAAGAAGCAACCGGTCGCGTCTCCCGTGGACGACCACGGCGAGTACTGGGCGCCGTCATAGCTGCGCGTCAGCCAGCTGATCTGCTTGTTCTGTGGGACCGACGTGGGCAGTGAGATGGAGAAGCCGGATCCGGACGCCTTGTACGTCGTGCGGGCGGGCTTCCACCGCTGGATGAAACCCTTGCCGTCACCGGAGTCCCACCACGCCGCGAATTCGACTGCGATGCTGTCGCCGTCCGGGTCGGTGATGTTGTTCGCGTAGATCTTGCCCAGGGTGCGTACTCGGGCTGAGCTCTCCGGTTTCTTGCAGGTGCCGCCGTACTCCATCGCCAGCTGAGACATCTTGATTTGCGGCGGCGGCCGGTTGTATTGGACCCGCAGGTACGCCTTGTCCGAGAACCGCTTCCAACCGTAACCGTCCGATTCGCTGGCCGCCCGCAGCCCGAACGTCATCGTCGCGCTCTTCTTGTCCGCGGCCGCCTGCACCGCCGACTTCACGTTGAACTCGGCATCCTTGGCCGCACAGCCCGAGAAGCCGTAGGCGAACGACTGCGATGCCAGCTCCTTGATCCAGAAACCCGAGGCGCTCTGACTGTTCCACGTCGTCGACGAAGAGATGTCCCCGGTCTGCCACAGCTCCACCGGCCGTGCCGAGCAGGACGCCGACCAGGTGTTGCGGACCACGAACTCCGCGGACAGGATCGACTTGCCCGCGTACGTCGAGGTCGGGATCCGGTAGAATAGGCGCTTGGTGTCATACGGCTGGCAGTAGTACCAGTCGCAATAGCCCAGACCGGCGTCCGGCTCGCCATTGAACTTCCACTGCGGGGAGGACGCCCAGTACTTCGACGCCATCGTCCACGCTGACGCCTTCGGCGTGTACCACTGCGGGTCGATATAGACGGGATAGGTGGTGTCGGCGCCTCTGAGCACGTCGGCGTCCGGAGTCAGCACCAACTCGTCCTGCTGGTCCGTCACCTCCACGCCCACCGGCGCGAGCTTGCCCGACTCGCCCGGACCCGGCTCGTCACCTGTGGTTTCCGTAGCTGACCGCGCAGCCGATGCGGCGGCACCCGTTCCCGGGGCAGCAGTCGCCTGGTTGCCTGCGCTGGAATCCCACATCATCGGCTTCGGCGCCTCGAAAACCGTGCCCGCGGCGCCTTCGTCGACAGCTTCCACGCCGCCCGCGCTGGTCTCACGTACCGCCAGTCCCGACGTCGAGAGCTTCAGCCGCAGTTCGGTCAGTTCCTCACTCGTCGCGGCCTCGGCCGTCTTCACGACCAGCAACTGCGTGAAGCCGTCCTCCTGCGCGGTCATCCGGAGATCCACGTCGGGAAGCACGGATGGATACGTCGCCACCGCCCCCTCCAACCGGGGTTCTGGCAGCGGGGCCGGCCACTTCAGGTTCACCTCACGTCCGGCACGCCGCATCCGCACCAACGGCGTCGCGTTGCCGCCATTGGAGAACTCCACGTTCACCGTCGCGGCCTTGGGTGCCACCATCCCTTGATCGGTCACCACCAGGTCGGTGTCGACACGCCTCCAGCCGTCCTCGACTCGGGCCCAGACCGGGCGCAGGTACTCCCGTGCTTCCAGGTGCCCCTCAGGCGTGGCGAACACCTCCCGGCTCTCTCCCCGCTGAGCGGAGACCTCCACGGGTTTCCCCGTCCGCCTGGCCTCAGCCAGCGCGTCCGCCTCCGACACAACACCGGTCGGCGAAGCGGCTCCGGCGCTGCGCGCGGCGGTCGGCGCGGCGGCCACGGCCTCACCACCCAGAGCCGGAACCGCACCCACGGCCAGCGTCACGCTCAGTAGCACACCGGCGGCTCTGCCCCCGCCCTGCAATCGCGTCCACATCCCGACCACACCCCACCCACAGTGTTCTCACAGTTGTCGCCCAACTAAGCCCTGCGGGAACAAGGGAAGCAACGCTCAGGAAAGGGACATTCGCCCACCAAGATCGAAAAGTGGATGCGATGATCGACACGTTTAACGGAATGGTCAAGAGAAGGTAAAGGTTCTGATCTCCCTCGAGGTCGCCTTCCGGATGTGCGAGCACTCCGATGCATCAAGAGCGGCCATCTACCTCGAACACATTCCGTAACTGGCGACGGTGGAATGACCTGTCGCGATGGCAACAGCAATGTCGAGGGCCTCCCCGGCGGTTGCCGCCTTGCCTGCGCTGACCATGGCGACGACGTATGCAATTCCACACAAAACGTCCTGATCGCCCTTGCTGCACGGGGTGCTGCGTATGAGGGCGATGAGCCCACTGGAGGCGGTCCGTCGGGCGGCAACGGCCGGGGCGACCATGAGGGAGAAGGCGCGAGGCGCATGAAATCGAGACAGATCCATGTTTCGGACTTCACCGCCTTGTGTGGCCTGGTCTGGTTGCACATGTCGTCGGTGATCGCTTCACGGATGGGCAGGGAGGTGTGCAACCTGGACTCGGCCTTCGCCCCGTGCGTGCCGACGATTTCCTGCCACCCGGGGCTGCTGTGCCAGGTCCGACCGAGCAACTGAAGGCGCCGCGCGACGAGGGCGTGCTACTGGTTGCTACCGCTGGCGACCGGCCTGCTCGCCGGTGTCTGCATCATCCCTGTCGGCCAGCCATTGCCGACCCGTCGGTGCCGCCCGGATGTCGTTCGTGGACCGCCGCTGGAAGCGCGGGACCCGCCGCGATGACCGCCGGGCTCGGCCCATGTCGCCCCCGGGCCTGCCGCCCAGGCTCTCCGGGATTCCACGAGTACGGGCAGCTTTGGCGGCATTAGGTGTGTGTCCGTCGTGCGGTGCGCGGCGGACGATCGTGATCGGTAACACGGTGTGCTCATTGCAGGCAGGAGCCAGGGGTCCGTTCATGAGGCCGGAAGCAGCAAGTGGAGAGGCCGGTCGAAGTGAGACTTTGCTTGATCTTGATCGACGACGGTAAACGTGTTGATCGCCACATCCGCTTCTTGCGCTTGCCTCAAGCAATGTCCCTTTTATGGCCGTTGACCTTCCCTTTGCCTCGGGGCTTAGTTACGGCAGACAACTGTGAGAGTGCTGTGGGTGGGATGTGGTGGGGATGTGGACCCGGTTGCGGGTCGGGGGGCGGGCCGTCGGAGCGCTACTGACCGTGACGTTTCGCCGTAGGGGTGATCCCAACCTTGATAGGCACGGCCGTGGCTGCCGCGCCGGCCGCGCCGCGGAGTACGGAAACCACCCCCACCGCCAGTGGCGTGCTGGAGGTGGACGCCGCGGCACTGGCTGTCCTTTGGCCGGGACCACGAAGTGCTGAGTCACACTCCGCCGACACAGATCGGCCCGCCTCCAGCTCGGCTGTCTCGATGCGGCGCCTCGGCTGCTTCAGGCGACTGCTGACGTCGAGTGGCGGCGCTCGGCCCTCGCAGGTGGCCAAGACCCACGCGTAATGCCATCCAACTTCCGCTACGGCCTGCCCTGCGGCATGCGAGCCGGCCCGCGGCGAAGGACGAAGGACGAAATTGAACGACAGATCGAGCAAGCGGCTCAAAACGTTGCGGCGCCGTATCGCGCTGGCCTCAGCCGCAGTCATGGTCGGCACGCTCCTGCAGGGGGTGACACAGCCCGCTGCCGCGGCGTTCGGCGGCAAGGGCCCTCTTTCCCTTCCGCAGGCCGAGAAACCGGTACCCGTCTCGACGGTCAAGACCAAACCACGCACGCTGATGAAGGGCCCGCGCACTCCGCAGACGCCTCCGGACGCGGTCTGGCCGAAGGCGGCCCCGGCGGTACTTGAGCTACCCGCCACGGATGCCCCCGCCACTGCCCAGGCAAAGGGGCTGCCGCTATCGGTGGAAAGCCGACCGAGCATCGGCAAGCACTCCGCGAAGGCGGAGATCGAAGCGCGCGTCCTCAGCCGTAAAGCAGCCAGGAACGCCGGTGTCGATGGCTTGCTCTTCACTCTTCAGCCCAAGGGCAACCAGGAGGAGCCGAAGCCCCGCCGGGTGAAGGCCAAGCTGGACTATTCCAGTTTCGCTGAGGCCTACGGCGGTGGCTATGCCTCCCGGCTGCGGCTATTGGAGATGCCGGCGTGCGCGCTGACCACTCCGGACGAGGCCCGGTGCCGCACCAGCAAGCGGGTCGAATCGGTCAACGACACCGAGAAGCGGACTCTCACCGCGCAGAGTGTGACCTTGAGCTCCGGTGCTCCCACGGTGCTGGCCGCTGTGGCGGAGGGAGGCAGCGCGAACGGGGACTACAAGGCGACCCCGCTCTCTCCCTCTGCGACATGGAGCACGAATCTCAACACCGGTGACTTTGCCTGGTCGTACAGAATGCCGGTGCCGGACGTCCCTGGCAGCCTGACCCCGAGCGTGGGACTGTCGTACTCCTCGGGCTCCATCGACGGACGCACCGGTAACACCAACAACCAGGCGTCCTGGGCGGGTGACGGATTCGAGTTCTGGCCGGGTTTCATCGAACGGCGCTACAAGCCGTGTGCCGATGACGGGGTGAAGAACGCGGACGGCAGCAGTCCCGGTGACTTGTGCTGGGCGTACGACAACGCGTTCATCACGTTCAACGGCAAGGGTGGCGAACTGGTCCCCGACGGGACCGACTCGTGGAAGCTGAGGGACGACGACGGCACCAGGATCGACCGCCTGACCTCCAGCAGTCGCGGCAACGGCGCCAAAGACGGTGAGTACTGGCGGGTGACCGACCCGGGCGGCACCCAGTATTACTTCGGCTACAACAGGCTGCCCGGATGGGCAGACAGCAAGCCGGTCACGAACTCCACTTGGACCGTCCCCGTTTTCGGCGACGACGCCGACGAGCCCTGCCATGCCACCGCGTTCGCCGACTCCTGGTGTCAGCAGGCCTGGCGATGGAACCTCGACTATGTCGTCGACGTGCACGGCAACGCCATCGCCTACTACTACAACCAGGAAATCAATCGCTACGGCCGCAATCTGAAGCCCAAGGACAACACCCCCTACGTGCGCGGCGGCACCCTGGACCGTATCGAGTACGGCCTGAAGTCCTCCTCGATGTACAACACGAATGCGCTGGCCAGGGTCAACTTCATCAACGCCGAGCGCTGCCTGCCCGACTCCTCCACCACCTGTACGGACATCGGCAAAGACGCCGCCTACTGGTACGACACGCCCTGGGACCTGAACTGCGACGAGGGCAAGGACTGCGACGAGGGCCGTCTCTCTCCCGTGTTCTTCACCCGTAAGCGGCTCAGCGAGGTAGCCGCCCAGGTCTTCGACGGTAGTGGCTACAAGGACGTCGACTCCTGGGAGCTGACCCACCGTTGGGGCATGGCCGACACGGACTACCAGCTTCTGCTCGACTCGATCCAGCGCACCGGCCATACCGCGACCCCGACGATCACGCTGCCGAAGACGACCTTCGCCTACACCCAGTTGGTCAACCGCCTCGACAAGACCGGTGACGGAAATCCGCCGTTCGTCAAGGCCCGTCTGTCCACGGTCGCCGACGAATCGGGCGGGCAGATCGACGCCAGCTACTCAGCTCCGGCCTGCGACTCCGGAGCGATACCGACCCCTCAGGCCAACACCACGCGCTGTTTCCCGCAGTACATCGGCGGCAGTGTGTCGGATGATCCTGAGCTGCAGTGGTTCAACAAGTACGTGGCCACCTCCGTCACCGCCACTGACCGCACCGGTGGTGCACCGGACCAGGTCACCTCGTATCAGTACCTGGACGGTGCGGCGTGGCACTACGACGATGACGACGGGCTGACGAAGGAGAAGTTCAAGACCTGGTCGCAGTGGCGTGGCTATGGTCATGTCCGTGTCCAGACCGGCGGTCAGGGCGGCGCGTCGGCGATGAAGTCGCAGGAAGACACCTACTTCCTGCGGGGCATGGACGGCGACCGCAAGGACACGAGCGGTGGCACGAAGTCCGTGACCATCCCCCTGGGCGCCGACGAGGGCGACCCGATCACCGACGACGAGCCAGCGTCCGGCTTCGCCTACAAGACCATCAGCTACTCCGGCCCTGGCGGTAACGTGCTGGCCAAAACGGTCAGTCGGCCCTGGCGCCATCAGACGGCGAAGAAGACCCGCAGCTGGGGCACAGTCACCGCGAACTTCACCGGCACCAAGAGCACCACGTCGTGGACGTCTCTGGACGACGGCGCGGGCACGAAATGGCGCACCACCGGCTCCAGTGCCGAGTTCGACACGGTGACCGGCCGCGTTACCCAGGTTGACGACCGCGGCGACACGAGCACCGCCGATGACGACACCTGCACCCGCACCACCTACGCCGCCGGCACCACCGTCAACATTCTCACGCTGCCCTCGCGGGTGGAGATGGTGTCCAAGGCGTGCGACGCTCCTGTCAGTCGCCCCACCGACGTGATGTCGGATGTCCGTACCGCCTACGACGGCGGGACCTATGGCGCGGCTCCCACCAAGGGCGACGCGACAGCCGACGCGGCCCTGAAACAGTACGTCGGCTCCACCGCCGTCTACCTGGAGTCCGGAACCACCTACGACTCCTACGGGCGCACCCTGACCAGTACCGACCTGACTGCCGACGTCACCGTTACGTCGACTGGGACGGTCACACGGACAGCGCGCACGGACGGTCGTACCACCACGGTCGAGCGAACCCCTGCCACCGGGTTTGTCACCGCGGTGAAGGTGACCACACCCCCCGCTACGGCGGGCAATGCCGCCACCGCTCAGACCTCGACCACCACCCACGACATTCTTCGCGGCCTGCCCCAGAAGCAGACCGACACCAACGACAACGTCACCTCCTTCGCCTATGACGCCCTGGGCCGTTCGACCAAGGTGTGGTTGGCCGACCGCCAGACGAGCCAGACCCCGACCTACGAGTTCACCTACACCGTCATCGACGGCAAACCGGTCGCAGTAGGCGCCAAGACGCTTGGTAACAACGCGGCCCAGCGGACCGCCTACACCCTCTACGACGGTTTCCTGCGTCCCCGTCAGACCCAAGACCTCGGCCCCGGTGGCGGCCGCCTGCTGGCCGACACCTTCTATGACGAACGCGGCCTGACGGCCAAGGAGTTCGCCGCCTACTACACCACTGGCGTGCCCTCCGCGACCCTGGTCAAGCCGGAAGACGCGCTGAGCGTGGAAACCCAGAACCGTCACAGTTACGACGGCCTGGGCCGCCCGACGGAAACCAAGCAGCTCGCCGGCAACGGCGACGGCGGCACCGTGCTGGGAACCACCAGGATCATCTACGGCGGTGACCGGACTACGGTGATCCCGCCGGTCGGTGGCACCGCCACCACGACCCTCACCGACGCCCGCGGTCAGACCACCGAACTGCGCCAGCACCACGCCCGCAGCGCGGAGGCGTCCTATGACACCACCAAATACACGCACACGCCCCGCGGTGAACTGCTGCAACTCATCGACCCGGCAGGCAACGCCTGGTCGTACACCTACGACCTGCTGGGCCACCAGCTGACGGCAACCGACCCCGACAAGGGCACCACCACCAGCACCTACGACGACCACGGCCAGCTGACCACCACCCAGGACGCCCGCCAAGGCACCCCGCTGCTGTGGCACGGCTACGACAACCTCGGGCGCCAGACCGCACTACGCGAAGACTCGTCCACCGGCAAACTGCGCGCCACCTGGACCTACGACACCGTCACCAAAGCCAAGGGTCAGCTGGCCCAGTCCACCCGCTACATCGACGGCAGCGCCTACACCACCCAGGTCACTCAGTACGACCGTCTCTACCGGCCCGTGAGGACCGCCGTGGTCGTCCCTGAACGCGAGGGCGCCCTGAAGGGCACCTATCAGGCCGGTACCTCCTACCTCCCCTCCGGACTCGTCGGCGGCGTGAGCTTCTCCGCGGCCGGCTCACTCCCGGGCGGCAGCCAGTCGTTCACGTACGAGGCGGAGACACTACGGCCGGTCTCTCTGCTGGGGGACGGCTTCAAGGCCGAGACCAGCTATAGCCTCACCGGTAAACCACTGCAGTACACGATGTACGGTACGGCCGTCGGTGCCAAGCCGGTCCATGTCACCAACACCTACGAGTGGGGCACTCAGCGCCTGGCCAACACCCGGGTCGACCGTCAGGACGTCGCCGGAGTCGACCAGAGCAGCACCTACCGCTACGACGAGGTGGGCAACGTCCTGTCCGTCTCGGACGTCTCCCGCTCCGGCACCGACAACCAGTGCTTCACCTATGACCACCTGCGCCGCCTGACCCAGGCCTGGACACAAGACACCACCGTTTGTGCCACCACGCCCAGCGGCAGCGCACCGGGCGGCCCGGCCCCGTACTGGCATTCCTACACCTACGACCTGGTCGGCAACCGCACCACGGAGACACTGCACGACACCGGCGGCAACGCTTCCCAGGACACAAAGCGCACCTACACCTATCCGGCCTCCGGCAGCGCTCGCCCGCACGCACTGTCCTCCGTCACCACCACCGGCCCGGCCGGCACCGCGAAGGACACCTTCGGCTACGACGACACCGGCAACACCACGACCCGTACCCTCAGCGGCACTACACAGAGCCTCGAATGGGACGCGGAAGGCCAGCTGGCGAAATTGACCGAGCCCGTCGAAGGCGGCACCAGCAAGGTCACCGAGTACCTCTACGACGCCGACGGCAACCGCCTGATCGGCCGCACCCCCACCGAGACGACCCTCTACCTCGGCACCACTGAGATCACCCTGGCCAAGGGATCCACCACGCCCAAGGCCACCCGTTACTGCGACCTGGGCGGCGGAAACCAGGCTGTCAAGGCCGATGACGGCAGCGTCTCCTTCGCCCTGGCCGACCACCGCGGCACCGCCCAGCTCGCCGTCGAGGCCGGCACCCAGAAACTCACCCAGCGCCGCACGCTGCCCTTCGGCGGCATCCGTGGCACCAAGCCGACCGCATGGCCCGGAACCAAGGGCTTCGTCGGCGGCACCGACGACACCCAGGCCACCGGTCTCACCCACCTTGGCGCCCGCGAGTACGACCCTGCCCTCGGACGGTTCCTGTCCGTCGATCCCGTGCTCGACCCGCTCGATCCACAGCAGCTCAATGCCTACGCCTACTCCAACAGCAATCCCGTCACCATGAGCGATCCCTCGGGCCGCACGTACTTCGAAGGTGACAACACGGGCGGAATACAAGCTGAAGCCAGTGAGGCCCCCGCAGTCGTCAAGAGGGCCGGCAGAAAGGGAAACCGGACAGACCATAACAGTACCTACTACAAGGGCGCGCCCATCGTCCTTCCTGTCGGCACAGGTTCCGCGAAGTTCAAGAACAATGAAGCCCTCACCAAAGCGCGTCTGGCCCTCGAAAAGCGAGAGAAGGGCCTCTACGAGGCCTGGACACAACTGCCCACCTGCATGATGGGCCAGCCTGGCTGCGTCAAGATCCCCTGGCACACGACTGCACAAGCGCTCATCTTCAAGATGATCTGCGGCATAGACGGTGTCTCCTGCTACGGCATCCAAAGCTTTGACGATGCCCTGAGGGAGTCGGCCGCCTTCATGGCGCAGTATGAAGCACGCATTAACGCCACCCTGGCAGGCGAGCAAGTGGCGAAATCTGCGGGACGCGGTGCAACCAGAATGTTCGCACGCGGCTGCAAGTGTTTTCTCGCCGGCACGGACGTTCTCATGGCCGACGGCGCCACAAAGAACATCGAGGACGTCAAGATCGGCGACCAGGTGCTGGCCACCGATCCGAAGACGGGTGAGACGGCACCCAAGAAGGTGACCCGCCTCATCGTCACCGATGGCGACAAGCACTTCAACGAACTGTCCATCGCCACCGGCGACGGAATTCAGCACCTCACCGCAACGCACGAACATCCCTTCTGGTCACCATCCGAGCGTGACTGGGTCGAAGCCGGAGCTCTCGCCCCCGGCATGAGCCTGCTTACCGATGACGGCTCCACCGTCACGGTCACCGCCAACCGCTCCTTCACCACGCACGCCCGTACCTACAACCTCACAGTCGACGACCTGCACACGTACTATGTGCTGGCGGGGGCTACGCCGGTCCTGGTCCACAATTCTGGCCCTTGCGATCCGCCTCTGAAGTCGTTGCACCCTGACAGCTCGCTCGATAAGAGTTCGCTGGACTTCTGGGGCAAGCAAGACACGGAAGATATCCTCTTTTCCTTGAGGCCAGGGGCGAAGGAGGCGCTGAGAGTGAAGCCGGACGGGAGGATCGCGAATGGAAACACTCGGATCAAGGTCCTGCGGGATCGCGGATACGATGTCGATTCCTTGCCTCGCGAACCCTATGGCAGCAGCCGCCCAATGACGGACGAGGATTTCTGGAACATGGATCAATGAATATTCGAGATCGAGTGCTTGCGGTCATGGAGTCCGAGTCCAAGGAAGTGTTCCTGCTGGCCTTGGGGCACCGGCTGGGGATATCGGCGCGCTTCATTTTCTCGGAGGGAAGTTCGGATGCACTGCAACAAGCCCGAGCTTGCAACGAGATGATGATCGCCATCTGGCTGCAAGTGTGGGCTATGAAGGATACTGAGGGAGATGGTTACCCGGATTCAGAATTCCTTCCGATCCTGCTGGGAAAGGCTGACGCAGGAAACGCGCGTCCGCATCTTCGTGACGCAATTGAGAGCGCCCTGTTTTCGGTCCACGGTAATGGGGCATCAGGCCAGGGATCTATAAGCCACTAAAGCGTCCCGATAAGAGATCTGAGGGAATCGAGGAGCCCCGTCGGAAAGAAATTCCGGCGGGGCTCCTGTGGCGTTTGACGGCAACGCTGACGGCAACGTCAGCGGACGACTGCTGCGGTGGGTGGGTCGTCGGGGTTGTCGTTGACGGGGCCGAGGGCACCGGTCAGGGTGTCGATGGCTTGGCGTTGGAGACGGAGCCTCACGTGGGCGTAAACGCCGGCGGTGACGCCGATGCGGGCGTGGCCGAGGAGTTCTTTGATCACGATGAGGTCGACTCCCTGTTCCAGGAGCAGGGTGGCGGTCGAGTGTCGGAGGTCGTGGAAGCGGATGGGGCGGAGTCCGGCCCGGTCGAGGAAGGTGCGGAATCGGCGGGTGAGGTTGGCCGGGTCGAGAGGCCGTCCAATCGGCGTGGTGAAGACTACTGATCTTTTCGTAAGTTCGGTGGGTGTGGTGG
>NZ_WWIR01000333.1 GCF_009863025.1 Streptomyces sp. SID4985
CGGGCAGGCCGGTCAGCTCCGCCGCGCGGCGCAGCGTGGTCAGACGGGCCGGGAGAGCCGAGGCGGGCGGCGCCTCGGCACGCGGGCGCAGGGGAGCGCGGGCGCTGTCGCCGCGCGGGTCCTCGGTGCCCTCGGCGTAGTGCTCGGTGGTGGCGAGCGCCGTGCGGGCGTCGGTCAGATGCATCGGGCCGTACCCGCCGCTCACGCTGGGGGCACCGGCGTGCGAGTCCCAGCGCGACTGGAGGTAGGAGACGGCCAGCAACAGGCTCTGCGGCACGTGGTACTCGGCCGAGGCGGCGGCGAACGCGCGCTGGAGGCTGTCGTCGGACGGCGCGGGAGCCGCGCCGGAGGACGGGGCCGCGCCGAGCAGCGGCAACAGCAGGACGGCGCCCGCGAGGGCGCCGGTGGTGCGGTTCAGCCGTCTGCGGCCGGGGGCGGATGTCGGGTCGGTGGCGAATCCTCGCAATGCGGCCTCCTGTGACGGGCGGGCGTGGCGGGACGGGCGGCGCCGAGCTGGGTCAGTGGTACCGGCTGGCCGACGATCCGTCAATCATGCCTTCGGGGAGGCGATTTCCCATGTCACAGATGGGTCCGGCGAGTTTCGCGGCGGCGGGTGGCGGGCCTGCGGGGCGTCAGTGGAGTAGACCAACGTCACCGGCCCGCGCCGAGCGAACCGGGGGTTGGACCCGGCAGCCCGGCAGAGGAGAAATCCGCGGTGCGCCGCCGCTCCGGGCGCACCGCGGAGTCCGTGTCAGCGGGTGCCCACCGCCGCCCGCACGGCCTGCCGGGCCAGGTGGCAGTCGTCGTGCAGGCGTCGCAGCAGCAGCCGCTGTTCCTCCCCGCTCGGCACGCCACCCGCCCGGGGCGCGGCCGGGGCCGTCTCGTGCATCGAGCGCTGGATGGCCGTCTCGTAGCGGCGGATCTCTTGGGTCAGCACCAGCATCAGGTTCACCAGGAAGGCGTCGCGCGAAGCGGGCCCGCCGAACTGGGCGATCTGGCTGATGTGCCGCCGGGCGTCCGGGGCGCTGCCGAGGGCGAGCCACAGGGTGGCCAGGTCGTACCCCGGCAGGTACCAGCCCGCGTGCTCCCAGTCGACCAGGACCGGGCCCGCCGGGGAGAGCAGGATGTTCGACAGCAGGGCGTTGCCGTGGCAGAACTGGCCCATGCCCTGGCGGCCCGCCGAGTGCGCGATGCCGTGCAGCAGCTTCTGCAGGTCGCCCAGATCACGGTCGGTCAGCAGCCCCAGCTCGTGATAGCGGTTGATACGGGCCGCGTAGTCCAGCGGGGCGTCGAAGGTGCCCGCCGGGGGACGCCACGCGTTCAGCCGGCAGATCGCGCCGAGCGCGGTCCGGATGTCCGGGCGGGCCGGGGCGTCCATCGGGTGGCGCTGGAGCGCGGCGACCCGGCCGGGTACCCGCTCGATCACCAGTGTGCAGTTGTCCGGGTCCGCCGCGATCAGCCTCGGCACCCGCACAGGGGGGCGGTGCCGGACGAACGAGCGGTATGCCGCTATCTCGTGCCTGACGCGCTCGGCCCAGGAGGGCGAGTGGTCCAGCAGACACTTCGCCACGGCCGTGCTGCGGCCCGCCGTACCCACGAGGGTGACGGAGCGGCCGGTGCGGCGCAGTACCTGCACCGGGGCGAACTCCGGGCAGATGCGGTGCACGGCGTTGATGGCGCCGCGCAGTTGGGCCCCCTGGGGGCCGGACAGGTCCAGTCTGCCGCTGAGCGGCTGCGCGCCGGGCTGGCCCGGGATGCGCGCTGCGCGGCCCACGACCGGCACGGATGTTCCGGGCCGCGCCGCCGGGTCGAGATACGGTCCGCCGCCCGCCGGGCGGGGACGCGGAGGCCGGGGCGGAGCGGACACGGAGGACGATGCTGCGTACATGGGAGATACAGATCCCTTCGTGTGCCTGCGGTGCCTGTCCTGACAGTCCTTGAGCTGTGCTCGCGCCGCCCGGCCCGGCCCCTCGGAACACCCTGGGGAATGTCCCGGGGTGACCGGGTCGGGGTGGCGCTTTCCTACCTGACACCCGATGTCCACTGGCACACCATCTGGCGCACCCTGGCGAACCCTGGCGAATAGTCGCCCGGCAACCGGCACGGGGCTACTGTCAACTCAGCCGAGAACCTGGGGGCTTGACGTGAGCGGACAACCCAACACCCGCTTCGCTGACCTGTTCGGCCTGGCCGGCTGGTCGAAGGGCGAACTCGCGAGACTGGTCAACCGGCAGGCGGCGGCCATGGGCCACCCGCAGCTGTCGACCGACACCTCCCGGGTGCGGCGCTGGATCGACACGGGAGAGATCCCGCGCGATCCGGTGCCGAGGGTGCTGGCGGCTCTGTTCACCGAGCGACTCGGCCGTGTCGTGACCATCGAGGACCTCGGTCTGGTACGGCACGGGCGTGCGGGGAAACGGCAGGGCGACGGGAATGCGGATCATCCCGACGGCGTGCTGTGGACGCCCGGACGGACCGCCGCGGTCCTCACCGAATTCACGGGAATGGACCTCATGCTCAACCGACGCGGCTTGGTGGGCGCGGGTGCCGCGCTCGCCGCGGGAGCCACACTCAGCAGTTCCATGCGCGACTGGCTGCACACCGACCCTGCCCTGAAGGCCGACGCCCCCGTCTTCGACGATCCCCTGCACGCCGACCCCGCCGGGTTCGACCGCTACGAGGCCGCCCCCGTCGGGGAGCAGGAGGTCGAGGAACTCGAGGGCTCCGTCGCGGTGTTCCGCGCCTGGGACGCGGCACGCGGCGGCGGCCTCCAGCGCAAGGCGGTCGTGGGCCAGCTCAACGAGGTGGGCGGCATGCTCGCCTACCACCACCCACCCCAACTCCAGCGGCGCCTGTGGGGCGTCGCGGCCAACCTCGCGGTCCTCGCGGGCTGGATGTCGCACGACGTGGGCCTGGAGCCCACGGCACAGAAGTACTTCGTCATCGCCGCGCACGCCGCGCACGAGGGCGGCGACCGGCCGCGCGCCGGGGAGGCCCTCTCCCGGGCCGCCCGCCAGATGGTGCACCTGGGCCGGCCCGACGAGGCCCTGGACCTGATGAAGCTCGCCCACTCCGGCTCGGGGGAACGTCTCCAGCCGCGTACGAAGGCGATGTTCCACACCATCGAGGCGTGGGCGCAGGCCGCGATGGGCAAGGGCCAGGCGATGCGGCGCACCCTCGGTCAGGCGGAGGACCTCTTCGTCGCCGACCGCCGCTCCGAGACGCAGCCCGACTGGATGCAGACCTTCAAGGACGAGGACCTGTACGGGATGCAGGCCCTGGCCTACCGCACGCTGGCCGAGTTCGACCCGAGCGCCGCCGCGCACGCCCAGTACTACGCGGAGAAGGCCCTGGCGCTCAGGGTCGACGGACGGGAGCGGTCGAAGATCTTCGACCATCTCTCCATGGCCTCGGCCTGCTTCATCGCCGACGACCCCGAGCAGGCCGACCGGTACGCCCGGCTCGCCCTCCTGGCGATGGGCGCCAACTCCTCGCGGCGCACCTGGGACCGGCTGCTCCAGATGTACCGGCTCAGCGCGGAGTACGCGGGCTACCCGGGGATCCGCCAACTGCGGGAGGAGATCAGGACAGCGCTGCCCAGGCAGCGGGGGAGGAGTGCGGAGGCCTGAGGGCCGCTCCGTCAGTCGGCGACCCTGGCCACCAGCAGGCAGGCGTCGTACGCCCGTCCCGCCGTGCCGAACGCCTCGGCGACGATCCGCGCGCACTCCGGCGCGGTGGACGCCGCGGCCAGGAGCGGGCCGAGTCCGAGCAGCCGGTCTAGTGCCGTGGACCCACCGGTGCCGAGAAGCAGTCCCTCGGTGTGCAGCAGGAGCAGATCGCCCTGTTCCAGGGTGAGTTCGGCCTGCCTTCCGGCGGTTCCGGGCGCGTCGTCCGGTGCGGTCAGCACATGCCCCGTCCCGTCGCGGAACAGCAGCGGGGCGGGGTGGCCGGTGCGCGCCCAGGTGAGGGTGCGGTCGCCGGGGGTGTAGCGGCAGCACACGGCGCCGCTGAGCGTGGCGGGCGGTGCGGAGGCGCCGAGTACCTGGTCGAGCACGGTGAGCAGGGGGCCGGGTCCGGTGCCGGACAGGGCCATGCCGCGCACGGCACCCAGCAGGACGGCCACGGCCGGTACCGGGCTGCCGTGCTGTCCGGTGAGGTCACCGGCGCTCAACAGGAAGGCGCCGTCGGGGAGTTCGAGGGCGTCGCACCAGTCGCCGCCCGCCGTGGCGACCGCCTCGGAGGGCAGGTGCCGGGCGGCGACGTCGAGCGCGCCGGTGCCGCGACGCACGGGTTCGCTCCACAGCGGCAGCGAGGTTTCGCCGGGCGGCGCCGGGGGTCGCTGACGCAGACGTAAGGAGTCGCCGGTCTCGCGCACCGTCCGTCCCCGGCGGCGCAGTTCGCTGACGTCCCGCAGCACGGCCCACATCGAGACGGTGCCGCCGTCGGTGTCCAGGACGGGCTCGCCCATCATGTGCACGGTGCGTACGGAGGTGTCGGGCCGTACGACGCGGAACTCGCCGTCGATCGGCTTGGCGTCCACCAGGCAGGCCGTCACCATCGCGGTCAGCCGGGGCCGGTCCTCCTCGTGCACCAGGGACGGGAGTTCGTCCAGGGTGAGGGCGGGTACGACCGGGTCGAGACCGAGGATGCCGTACAGCTCGGCGGACCAACACGCCTCGTCCGTCAGGAGGTTCCACTCCGCGCTGCCGACCCGGCCGAGCAGGGCGTCGCCGTCGTGCCCGGGGCGCCGGCGGTCCGGGCCGTCCCGGAGCTGGGCCAAGTGGGCGTCGAGGTCGTCGAGTTGGTGCAGGGCCAGTTCGTACAGGGCCTGCTGCCAGCGCTCCTCCGGGTCCGAGCCGTGGTGCGGTGTGCCGCGTCGTACGGCGGCCATGTCGCCCTTGAGCCGCCGCGTCTGCGAGATGAGCGCCTCGACCGAGCCGCGTCCGGGCGGCGGGGCGGCTGGGCGGTCCGCGGAGACAGGGGACGGCATGACGCACTCCGATGGGAACGGTACGGCCGGGAGAACGGTGGAACCGCTACGACTGTGGCACAGCCCGCGACCCCTCGTAAGGGATTTGGCAACACCCGATGCGGGGGTGCTTCTGGCATATGTCAGAGTCTTTCGGACGTGGTCCTCGGTGGGTTCGGCTGTACGGGCGGGGGGCGTCAAGTCGTAGGAAAGCTAAGGCATTTGACGCATCGGGGAGCAGTGTGGCCGAGAGTTCGGCCACGCGTTCGGTGCTCGTGTGTTCGGGAGCGGAAAGGGGTGGTGTGCGCTCAGCGGAGGCCGATCGCCCGGTCCGCCGCCGCGCGGCTCGGCTGCCACCACGTCGTCACCGGCTCCCACACCAGGACCCGGGTCCCGGTGCCCAGCCGTCCGGCGGAGAAGACGGCGCCCCAGCGCCCGGCCGCGTCGGACACATGGACCGAGTGGGCCCGGCGGGCCTCCGGGTCCCGCGGATCGCCGATGGTGCGCACGGCCGCGTGCGCGGTCTCCCGCGCGCCGATCCGGTAGGTGCCCGCGCCGCCGTCCGGCACCGGCAGCGCGGCCCCGTCCAGACCGCCGAAGCTGACCACGGGCACCCGCTGCACGGTGCAGGCGCGGCCGCCCCGGTTGGTCACCGAGAACCGCACGACGGTGCGATCGGCGGCCGCCGCCGCGGCCCGCACGGTCAGTTCACCCTGGGTGCACGGGGCGACCCGGGCGGGGGCCGCGTGACCGGCCGGCGCGGTCAGCAGCACGGCCCCGGTGGCGAGGACGGCGGAAGCGGCGGCGAAGGCTCGGATACGCATGACGGACTCCCTGATCACGGTCGACGGCACGGCCGGCGGACCACGGTCCGCCCGACCGGTAGGACGGCGCTCCGGCCTGAGAGGTTGTACCGGAATCGGCGCTGTGACCCGATTGCGCTACACCTGTCACCCTTCCCGGGGCGGCTCACTCGTCGCCCTCCGCCGGTGAACTCCAGGAGTTGCCGTCCGCGGGGCAGGAACTTCCGTTCGGCGGCAGCGAGCCGTACAGCAGGAAGTCGTTGACCTTGCGGTGCACGCACTTGGAGGAGGCGTAGCCGGTGTGGCCGTCACCCTTGTTGTCGAGCACCACGGCCGAGTCACCCAGCCGCTCGGCCGTCTCCACGGTCCAGCGGTACGGCGTCGCCGGGTCGCCGCGCGTGCCGATCAGCAGCATCCGGGCGGACGGCACGTCCTTCACCTCGTCGCGGATGTAGTCCGTGCCCTTGGGGCGGCCGTAGCACATCAGCAACTGGGTGAGCCGGTAGCGGCCGAAGACCGGGGACGCCTCGTCGTAGGCGGAGCGCAGGTCCTTGAGGTCCTTGGTGACGCGGGCGTCCGACGGGCGGTCCGGGTCGTCGGCGCAGTTGATCGCCAGCAGCGCGGCGGGCAGGTTGTCGACCGGCACCGCCTGTGTGTCGGTCAGCCCGGTGTGCCCGCCACCCTTGCCGTTGCCCTTGTCGCCCCCGCTCCCGCCGCCCTCGGAGCGCGGCGGCGCGGTGATGCCGCCGGTGGCGAAGCTGAGGACACGCCGGGTGTCGCCGTCCTCGACCAGGGAGGCCAGCGCGCGCTCCAGCGACGGCCACAGCTGCTTGCTGTACAGGCCCTGCCCGATCGCGCCCACCAGGTCCTGGCCCGAGAAGGTGCCGCCGAAGTCCGTGGGCACCGGGTTCGCGTCGAGCGAGCGCACCAGCTGAACCACCTGGTCGCGGGCCGCGCGCCGGTCCTGTCCGAAGGGACAGCCCACGTCGTCCGCGCACCAGTCCACGAAGGAGTCCAGCGCCGTCTGCTGCCCCTCGGCACCGGCCCTGCCCTGCTCGGACAGCGGCTCGGTGAGTGTGTCCACGCCGTCCAGGGCGATGTGCCCGACCTTGTGCGGGAACCGGGCCGCGTAGACCGCGCCGAGCCGGGTGCCGTAGGAGAAGCCCAGGTAGTCCAGCTTCTTGCGGCCCAGCGCCTGGCGGATCACGTCCATGTCGCGTGCCGCGTCGACCGTGCCCATGTGCTGGAGGACAGGGCCGGAGTACTTGGCGCACAGCTCGGCGGACTGCCGCAGCCGGGTCAGCAGCGTCCGCGGGCGGCGGACGTCCAGGTCCGAGTCCGAGGCCGCCGCGTCCGCCGCCGGGTCCTGGCCCGCGCCGCAGGTGACGGGGGAGGAGCGGCCGACGCCGCGCGGATCGAAGGTGACCACGTCGTACCCGTTGGTCAGGTCCATGAAGGCCTTGCCGCTCGCGGCGAGCTGGGCGACCCCCGGTGCCCCGGGGCCGCCGAAGTTCAGCAGCAGCGAGCCGTGCTGTTTCCCGGTCGCCCGGTAACGGGCCAGCGCCAGATCGAGGGTGGCGCCGCCGGGGTGGGCGTAGTCGAGCGGGACGGTGACCTTGCCGCACTGGAGGTCCCGGGGCATGTCGGGGCTCTCGCAGGCGCCCCAGGCCACCTTCTGCCCGTAGAACCGGGACAGTCCGGGCGCGGGGGCGTCGGCCGCCGCGACCGGCAGCCCGGCGCCGAGCAGCGCGAGGGTGAGGACACCGGCGCACGCGCCGCGTCGCAGGGCGGGTCGTCTGGTCAGCTTCGCCGGCATCGATCGCCTCCCGGGACGCGGCCGACCGGGGGATCTGGAGCCGCGCCGTCCTCACCATAAGCGGGCCCCGCGGCCGCCGCCTCCCGGCGGGTGCGGGGCCTCCGGGGGCCGTACCCTGCCCGCCCGTCGGGGGCCGTGTGCTCGATTCCGGACGCGTTCATGACCGATTCGCGGTCGTTTGGAAGGTCACTTCTGACTCGTTCGGGCGTCGTCAAGCCATTCGATGGACCGGGCCACTCGATGGGGTGAAAGCAGGAATAGCCATAACTCGGATGGTCCGGCCGCGTTCTATGTGGTGCGGGCGACTGCCCGCGACGATCTCTGGAAGGCAGGCAAACCTATGAAACGGGCTACCCGTAACGGTGTGATCGGTGTGGCCGCCGCTTCCGGCGCGATGGCCATGGCGATGCCGGTGTCCGCCGCCTTCGCGGCCGGCGGCGCCTCTGCCGACGGCGCTGCGGTGGGCTCGCCCGGTGTGCTCTCCGGCAACACCGTCCAGCTCCCGGTGAGCGTGCCGGTGAACGCGTGCGGCAACACGGTGAACGTGGTCGGGCTCCTCAACCCGGCGATGGGCAACTCCTGCGCGAACGTCGGTTCCGACTCCGAAGGCGGCGGCAGCGGCTCCGGTACTTCTGGCGGCTCCGCCCACGCGGGTGTCGGCACGGCCACGTCCGGTTCCTCGGCGCACGCGGTCACGCAGAACTCGCCCGGCGTGCTCGCGGGCAATGGCATCCAGCTGCCCGTGGACGTGCCGGTGAACGCGTGCGGCAACAGTGTCGACGTGGTGGGAGTGGCCAACCCGGCTTTCGGCAACCACTGCCAGAACGGCCCGGAGGAGGAGATCACGCCTCCGCCGGTGACCCCGCCGGTCACCCCGCCCCCCACCGAGCCCCCGGCCACGCCGGAACCCCCGGCTCCGCCGAAGTCCCACCCCAAGCCGCACACCCCCGCGGCGCCGCCCGAGGGCACCCTCGCGCACACGGGTACGGACGCGACGGCCCCGGCGCTCGCGGGCAGCGCGGCGTTCATCGTCGCCGGAGCGGCCCTGTACCGCCGCTTCCGGCCGACCCGCGTCGGCTGACAGCGTCGGCGCACGGCCCCACCGGACGCGATCGGCCTCGGTGGGGCCTTTGACATGGACGGCGGAGCCGGGCCCGCCGGACGTGTCCCCAACCACCGCACACCGGTGCCCCGTTGACTTCGGCGATGCCTGAAACCGGCGTGGCGTGCGCACCCGGGATCGGGAAGGATGCGGCGGGTGCGGCACGCCGTCGCACCGTCCGTGGTCCCACCCGCGCGGAGCCCGCCCGTATGCCGGGACGGCCGCGCGGCCCCCAGGAAATGGAGCGCACCGATGACGTCACCGGCCCCCCAGGATCTCGTCGTCACCCAGGCCACCCTCGCCGACTGGCCGGTGATCAGCGCGTGGGCGGCGGCGGAGGGCTGGAACCCGGGACTGTCCGACGGTCCCGCCTTCTTCGCCCAGGACCCCGAGGGCTTCTTCCTCGGCCGGATCGACGGCGAACCGGTCTCGGCCGTCTCCGTGGTGAACTACGGCGACGACTACGCCTTCCTCGGCTGCTATCTCGTACGCCCCGACCTGCGCGGCCAGGGACACGGGCTCGCCACCTGGAAGACCGCCCTCGCACACGCGGGCACCCGCACCGTCGGCCTGGACGGCGTCGTCGCCCAGCAGGACAACTACCGCCGCTCCGGCTTCGAACTCGCCCACCGCACCGCCCGCTACACCGGCCCCGCCCCCACCGGCCCCGCCCCCGACGGCGTACGCCCCGCCGAGGCCGCCGACCTCGCCGACGTCATCGCGTACGACGGCGCCTGCTCCCCGGCCGACCGCCCCCGCTTCCTCGCCGAGTGGCTCGCCCTGCCCGGCCACCGCGCCTTCGTCCGCGAGGACGCCGGACGGCTCACCGGTTACGGCGTGATCCGCCCCGGGCACGACTGCCCGCGCGTCGGCCCCCTGTTCGCCGACACCGCCGACGACGCCCGCGCCCTGGTGACCGCGCTCGCGGGCGAGTTCGCGGGCGAGCGGATCGCCGTGGACATCCCCGAGCCGAACAAGGCGGCCGTCGCCCTGGCGCTCGACCTGGGCCTGACCCCCTCCTTCGAGACCGCCCGCATGTACACCGGACCGGTCCGCGAGCACGCCTTGGACCGGGTGTTCGGCGTTGCCACCCTCGAACTCGGCTGACCGTTCCCCGGCGCCCTCCCGCGCGGACAAAATCCGTTGCCCGTGCGGGAGTCGGCTGCTGGAGTGGCCCCATGGACGACACAGCGGTACTGGCCGCGTACGACCGTCAGATGCGTGAGGGTGCGCGGGCCGACGGCCCGGATATGCGGATCGAGAGAACCGGCGCCGTGGTGCGCCTGGTGTCCGGGACGGGTGGGTGGAACGCCGTCCTCTGGTCCGGGCTCGACGAGACGGACGCGCACCGGGCCATCGAGGAGCAGATCGCCCACTTCACCGGCCTCGGCCAGGAGTTCGAGTGGAAGCTCTACGGACACGACCGGCCCGCCGATCTCGGTGACCGGCTCATCGCCGCCGGATTCCGGGCCGAGGACGAGGAGACCGTGATGGTCGCCGAGACCGACCGCGTGGCACAGGACGCCGAGCCGCCCGCCGGGGTGCGGGTCGTCCGGGCCACCGACGAGGCCGGGATCGAACTCGTCGTGCGCGTGCACGAGGAGGCGTTCGGGACCGACGGCACCCGGCTGCGGCACCAGCTGCTCACTCAGCTCGCCGCCGACCCCGGCGCCGTCCTCGCGGTGGTCGCGCTCGCCGGTGATGAACCGGTCTCCGCCGCCCGTCTGGAACTCGTGCCGGGGACCGAGTTCGCGGGACTGTGGGGTGGCGGCACGGTGGAGCGGTGGCGCGGCCGGGGCATCTACCGCGCCCTGGTCGCCCACCGCGCCCGTGTCGCCGCCGCGCACGGCTGTCGCTATCTCCAGGTCGACGCCTCGGACATGAGCCGACCCATCCTGCAGCGGCTCGGCTTCCGGGCGCTGACCACCACGACGCCTTATCTGTACGGGGCGTGACGTCCCGTCAGTGGATCGACGGGACGTCACTCCCGGTCGTCGTCATCTCTTGTCATCTCTCAAGGATGTGACGCCGGTTCGGTCAGCGGCGTCCCCGCGACCGGTCCAGCGCCGCGATACCCGCTGCCGCCAGGGCGATCTGGATCAGCCATTCGATCCAGTCGGGCCCGTCCGTGTCCGCCACCCCGAGCCCGGCCGCGATCGCGGAGCCCAGCAGGGCGGCCACGATGCCGACGACGATGGTCAGCAGAATGCCGATGTGCTGGCGGCCGGGTACGACCAGCCGACCGAGCACACCGATGATGACGCCGATGATTATGGCGCTGATGATGCCTGAGATTTCCATGTCCACCCCTCCGGGTCCGGGCCCTCGCTGCCTTGGCATGTTCCCGCTGTAAGCGGAGGCAGTCCCCCGGAGTCGGCTCCGGCCGGAATCGGATCATCGGAGGCGGCGCCCGTCGCAGGACATGTCGCAGAACATGGGGAGGCCGGTCCGCCCGGGCGAACCGGCCTCGCGTCCTTCGTTGTCCTGCGATATCAGCGTGTGCTCCCTTCCCTCGCGTACTGCGGGGCTGGACCGCGCTGGTGGGGTGAGCGGTGCAGCACCGCTGTTCCTCATAGTTTGCCCCTTTTGCGGCTCCGTGTGTAGGGGGTGGGGCGGTTTGTCTGCGGAAACTCCCGAACCGGAGCCCGCCCCGGCCTCTTTCAGGCGCCCGCCCCGGCCCCCTTCAGGCGCCCGCCTCCGCCGGTTCCGGCCGCTCGATACCGCACCGCAGCCGGTGCAGTCCCCGGCGTGCGTGGCTCTTCACCGTGCCCAGCGGCCACCCCGTGCGGGCCGCGATCTGCGGCTGGGTGAGGTCCTCGTAGAACGCCAGATACAGCACGCGCCGCTGTGCCGGCGGGAGGCGCCCGAGCTCCCGCCGGACCAGTACCCGGTCGAGTGCCGACTCGGGTTCCGGGGCGGCCGTGGGGTCCGGCAGTGCCGTCCCCGCCGCCGTGACCAGCTCGCCGCGCCGCGTGCGCGCGGCCAATGCGTCGGCGATCTTGCGCCGGGCGATGCCGACGATCCAGCCCGGCAGCGGCCCCCGCTCCGCGCGATAGCCCGCCCGGCCCCGCCACACCCCGAGGAACACCTGCTGGGTCACGTCCTCCGCCTCCCCGGCGTTCCCGAGCGCCCGCCGCGCCAGCGTGTACACCAGTGGCGACCAGCGGTGATAGGCGGCGGCCAGACAGTGCTCGTCGCCCGCCACCAGGCCCCGCGCGATCTCCTGGTCGCCGTACGACTCCTCGGCCGCGGCCCACCGGGAGGCGATGGATTCGGCGGGGGCGGCGGCGGGCGCGGCCGGATACGGGAACATGACCTCGGCTCCTCACGGACGACGGTCAGGTCATCGTGTGAGCCGGGCACCGGCGCCCACAACTCGCATCGATTCTGCGTCGTATAGTCGCCGTATGGACGACAAACCGGTACGAACCGGACCGGACCCGGAGCCGGACCCCGAGCCGCCGCCGTCGGAGCGCCCCGCGTCCGCCGACGCGGGCCTGACCACCGGCGCCCTCGCCCGCAGGCTCGGCGTCTCGCCCACCACCCTGCGCTCCTGGGACCGCCGCTACGGCATCGGCCCGGCCGCCCGCGCCGACGGCCGCCACCGGCGCTGGGCCCCGGACGACGTGGCCGTTCTGGAGACGATGTGCCGCCTCACCGCGTCCGGCGTACCGCCCGCGGAGGCGGCCCGCGAGGCCAGGGGGCGGGCGCGCGAGAACACCCCGCCCGTCGCGCCGACCGCCCCGCGTTCCCGCGCTGCGGGACCGCTGCCGCTCGGAGACGTGCGCCAGGAGTGCCGGGGGCTCGCCCGTGCCGCCGTGCGGCTGGACGCGCCCGCCGTCGCGCGGCAACTGGACCGCGCGATCACGGAGTTCGGCCTCACCGTCGCCTGGCAGGACGTGATGGCGCCCGCGTTGCACGCCGTGGGCCGCAAGTGGGCCTCGTCCGGGGACCGTTACGTCGAGGTGGAGCACCTGCTGTCCTGGCACGTCTCCACCGCCCTGCGCCACCACACCGCTCCCGTGGGCGCGTCCGTCGCCCCGGTCCTGCTGGCCTGCGTGCCCGACGAACAGCACACCCTCCCGCTGGAGGCGCTCAACGCCTCGCTTGCCCGAAACGCCATCCCCACCCGCATGTTCGGCGCCGCCGTCCCGGCCGACGCGCTCGGCGCGGCCGTGCGGCGGCTCGGCCCGGCGGCGGTCGTGCTGTGGGCCCAGTCCCGCGCCACGGCGGCCCCGCAGCTC
>NZ_WWIR01000038.1 GCF_009863025.1 Streptomyces sp. SID4985
TCGCGCTCACGGCGCTCACCGCCGCCGGTCGCGCCGGTCACCGGGGGCGCGGAACCGGTCGTCGCGTCCGCGGGAACCGCCGCCTCGGGCGCGGAAGAAGTCGCCCGGCTCCAGGTCGCCGTCCAGGAAGCGGCCGACGACGAACCCGACGGCGCCGAGCGCCGCCACCAGCAGGAAGGCTCCGAATCCGCCGAAGTACCCGGCGAATCCCAGCGCCAAGCCGGCGATCATGCCGGCCACGGCCATGCTCATAGCGCTCCTCAGTCCGTCAGGCCCCTGTACTCCGGATTCCCGCTACGGCTCACTGAATACGTGGCTGAGCGGGTTCCTCTTCGTCCTCCTCGTCGGGGAGCTTGACGTCGCTGACCGCGATGTTGACCTCCACGACCTCCAGCGAGGTCATGCGCTCCACGGCGGCGATCACGTTCTCCCGGACGGCGGCGGCGACATCGCCGATGGCGTAGCCGTACTCCACGACGATCTCCAGGTCGAGCGCGGTCTGCACCTCGCCCACCTCGGCCTTCACCCCGCGGGCGACGGCCTTGGTGCCACCCGGCACGCGGTCGCGCATCGCGCCGAAGGTACGGGCGAGGCCGCTGCCCATGGCGTGGACGCCCATCACTTCCCGTGCCGCCGTTCCGGCGATCTTCTCCACGACTCCGTCCGCGATGGTCGTACGTCCCCGGGTCGCCGGGTCACCGCCGCCGCGCCGGGTGGTCTTGCGGGTGGACACCCGCGACTCGCTGTCTCCGCCGGGGCTCGTCGTCGTCTCGGTCATCGCCGTAGGTCCCTTTCGGTGGTGGTTCCCCGACCACGGTAAGCACGGCTGCGCGAATGCGCGCCAGGTATACGGCAGGCTGGAGGAATGACGTCGGAGTGGACACAGGTGGTACGGCAGCGGCTGGGCGTGGGCAGACTCCTGCCGCTCGGCGGCGGCCGGGACGGCGCGTGGATCTCGGAGCAGGCGGCCGGGGCGGTGCTGGGGAGCGCGGCCACGGACGCGGTGCCGGGGGTACGGCTGGGCGCGCTCAGGATCGGGCTCGCCGATCCGGCGGAC
>NZ_WWIR01000334.1 GCF_009863025.1 Streptomyces sp. SID4985
GTTCCGGGGAGGAGTCGGCCCCGGTGACGGCGGCGCCCCGGGCGGCCGCCAGCAGCAGGGCGAGCCCGGAGCCGCAGCGCAGGCCGAGGAGCCGGGTGCCGGGTCCGACGTCGAGTCGTTCGTGGACACTTTCGTAGAGCGGTTCCCACATGCGCTCCTGGATCTCGGACCAGTCGCGCGCGCGTGCTCGGGGGTCCGCGCCGGGTGGTGCGGAACCCGCGTGGGACAGGTGCTCCCGCACGAGCGTAGGTGTCATAGGTAAGCGCCCCAATCGCCGACAGTTCGCGTACGTGCCCGTGGGCGTGGCCCCCCGTGGTCGTGCGCGCACTCCACGTATGCCAGGTAACTCCGGCCGCGCGGCGGCGTCCAGTGGTTGCGGCGTCCGGCTTGGGGGGTGTGGGCGTGTGTGGCCAGATTTCACGCCCCCGCAACCTGAGGGGCGGGTGCGGGGCCACGGGCGGGCGCCGGTAACGTCGCGGGGGCGGGGAGTCCTGCTGAGCACCGGCTTGGTACGAGCTGTGCGGCTTCTCCGCAGATCTGCGTACCCGCCCCGCGTCGGCCGTATCGGCGGCAACTGACGGGTAGGTGCAAATTATTTGAGATGCCCCGGAATAGGAACACGAGGGCACCCACGCTCGTTGTCATTACGTGAGCACGACACAGACACCACCTGTCCTCGCCGCGGAACTGGCGCAGGCGTGGGCCGACATTCAGCGGTACCACCCCGAGCTGCCTGATCTCGCCGCGCCGGAATCCCTGATCGGGGAGTCGTCGTCCGCGTGCGGACACGAGCTCTCCTTCGAACGACTGCTGCACGAGGCAGTCCACGGCATCGCCGCCGCCCGGGGTGTCCGCGACACCTCCCGCGCCGGCCGCTACCACAACCGCCGCTTCCTGGCCATCGCCGAGGAGCTGGGCCTGGACCACCCCGAGGAGCCGCACCCCAGCAGCGGTTTCTCGCTGGTCACCCTCAACCCCGAGGCCAAGCGGCGGTACCGCCCGACCATGGAACGCCTCCAGCGCGCTCTGAAAGCGCACACGGTGGCCACCTCCGCCGACACCGCCCGCTCCTTCCGGGGCCCGGCCGCCCGCCACGGCTCCTCCGGCGGCGGCGTCCGCGTCAAGGCCGTCTGCGACTGCGGCCGCAACGTCCGCGTGGTCCCCTCGGTCCTCGAACAGGCCCCGATCGTCTGCGGCGGCTGCGGCAAACCGTTCCGCATCCCGGAGGCGGTAGCAGCGGCAAGCTGACGACACGGCTGCTCGTGGCAGCCGTACGATCACTTGCCCTGTGCCCTGAGGCTGGCCGTACCGCCGAGCGGCATCCCCCTGCGGGCAGTCGTGCCGCAGGGCGGCACGGGTGGGCGCGGGGCTGCGGCACCGGGCACCCTGTAAGCACGCTCAAGATCGCCAACCCAGTCCCAGAGAGCCCCGCAGGGTATGGCACAATGGCTAGCTGTACTCGACAGTCGCACAGGACCCCTCTCTCCTCCGGCTGACGCGTCCATCGGGCACTCGGGTACCGCAACCCCACGCGGCAACTCCGCCGTGCCCAACACACGTCAAAACCAGGAGAACTCACTCCCGTGGCAGTCAAGATCAAGCTGAAGCGTCTGGGCAAGATCCGTTCGCCTCACTACCGCATCGTCGTCGCCGACTCCCGTACCCGCCGTGACGGCCGGGCCATCGAGGAGATCGGCAAGTACCACCCCACGTACAACCCGTCGGTCATGGAGGTGGACGCCGACCGCGTCGCCTACTGGCTGGGTGTCGGCGCGCAGCCGACCGAGCCGGTTCTCGCCATCCTGAAGAAGACCGGCGACTGGCAGAAGTTCAAGGGCGAGCCGGCTCCCGCGCCGCTGCTCGTCGCCGAGCCCAAGCCGGCCCGTCCGTCGTTCGAGGCGCTCGGTGGCGACACCGAGGGCAAGGGTGAGGCCATCACCCAGAAGAAGAAGGCTGAGAAGAAGGACGAGGCCGCTGCCGAGTCCGAGTCGACCGAGGCCTGAGCACCATGCTCGAAGAGGCGCTTGAGCACCTCGTGAAGGGCATCGTCGACAACCCCGACGACGTGCAGGTCGCCTCGCGCGATCTGCGCCGCGGGCGCGTGCTGGAGGTCCGGGTCCACCCCGAAGACCTCGGCAAGGTGATCGGCCGCAATGGCCGTACCGCGCGTGCCCTGCGCACCGTCGTGGGCGCCATCGGCGGTCGTGGTGTCCGTGTCGACCTGGTCGACGTGGATCACGTTCGCTGACGCATCACAGCAATCCGGCTCGGGCCGGGGAGGGCCACTGGGCCGTCCCCGGCCCGTAGTCGTATGACAGGAGAGTTGGACTCGTGCAGCTGGTAGTCGCGCGGATCGGCCGTGCTCATGGCATCAAGGGCGAGGTCACCGTCGAGGTGCGTACCGACGAGCCGGAGCTCCGGCTCGGGCCGGGCGCCGTCCTGGCCACCGACCCGGCCTCGGCCGGGCCGCTCACCATCGCCACGGGCCGCGTGCACAGCGGCCGTCTCCTTCTGCGCTTCGAGGGGGTGAACGACCGGACCGGAGCCGAGGCGCTGCGCAACACCCTGCTGATCGCCGACGTGGACCCGGACGAACTCCCCGAGGAGGAGGACGAGTACTACGACCATCAGCTGATGGACCTCGACGTGGTCACCGCGGACGGCACGGAGGTCGGCCGGATCACCGAGATCTCGCATCTGCCCTCGCAGGACCTGTTCATCGTCGAGCGCCCGGACGGCAGCGAGGTCATGATCCCCTTCGTGGAGGAGATCGTCCGCGAGATCGACCTGGCGGAGCAGAAGGCGGTCATCACGCCCCCGCCCGGTCTGATCGACGACAACGCGGAGATCGCCTCGTCCCGGGACGAGGACGACGCATGAGGCTCGACGTCGTCACGATCTTCCCGGAGTACCTGGAGCCGCTGAACGTCTCCCTCGTGGGCAAGGCGCGGGCCCGGGGTCAGCTCGGCGTGCATCTGCACGATCTGCGCTCGTGGACGTACGACCGGCACAACACGGTCGACGACACCCCGTACGGCGGCGGCCCCGGCATGGTCATGAAGACCGAGGCGTGGGGCGACGCGCTGGACACCGTCCTGGCCGAGGGCTACGAGTCCGGCGCCCAGGCCCCGGCGCTGATCGTCCCCACGCCCAGCGGCCGTCCGTTCACCCAGGAACTGGCCGTCGAGCTGTCCGAGCGGCCCTGGCTGATCTTCACCCCGGCCCGGTACGAGGGCATCGACCGGCGTGTGATGGACGAGTACGCGACCCGGATGCCGGTCTACGAGGTCTCCATCGGCGACTACGTCCTCGCGGGCGGCGAGGCGGCCGTCCTGGTCATCACGGAGGCCGTGGCGCGGCTGCTGCCCGGCGTCCTGGGCAACGCCGAGTCCCACCGGGACGACTCTTTCGCGCCCGGCGCGATGGCGAACCTCCTGGAGGGGCCCGTCTACACCAAGCCGCCGGTGTGGCGCGAGAGGGACATCCCCGAGGTGCTGCTCAGCGGCCACCACGGGAAGATCGCCCGCTGGCGCCGCGACGAGGCCCTGCGCCGTACGACCCGCAACCGGCCCGACCTGATCGAGCGTTGCGACCCGAAGGTCTTCGACAAGAAGGACCGGGAGATGCTCTCCATCCTGGGCTGGGCGCCTGATCCGGACGGGGTGCCGTACGGGCGATTTTGGCGCAGGACCGAGAGCGTGGAAGAATAGTCCGCTGTTGTGCGTCCGTCCGGCGTGCGCCCCTGCCGCAGGGGGACACGACGCCCGTTCCGACCCGCACGGCGACCCTGTTGTTCCACCTAGCTTCCGTTGATGACCTGTGGCATCGGCGAAGAAAGCAGACGAAATGTCTCACCTGCTCGACACCGTCGACGGCGCCTCGCTGCGCACCGACATCCCGGCCTTCCGCCCGGGTGACACCGTCAACGTCCACGTGCGCGTCATCGAGGGCAACCGCTCCCGTGTGCAGCAGTTCAAGGGCGTTGTGATCCGCCGCCAGGGCTCCGGTGTCCGCGAGACCTTCACGGTCCGCAAGGTCTCGTTCTCCGTCGGCGTCGAGCGCACCTTCCCGGTGCACACCCCGATCGTCGAGAAGATCGAGCTCGTCACCCGTGGTGACGTGCGCCGCGCCAAGCTGTACTACCTCCGTGAGCTGCGCGGCAAGGCCGCGAAGATCAAGGAGAAGCGCGACAACTGAGTGCCTTCCCGGAGTCGTGTCGGGGCCGGATAGCATCTGGCCCCGATGGACACCGAAGCTCAGCAGACGGAACGCGACCGCACCTCCCCGCCCGGGACTCCGGGTGGGCGGGAGCGGTCGCGTTTCGCGTTGGTGGAGCGGACCGCCCCGTGGCTGCCGGGCGGCCGGATCACCCTGACCGCTCTGACCTGCCTGGTCTTTTTGTTCCTCCTCAGCGCATTCGTGGTGCGGCCGTTCCAGATTCCCAGTGGATCGATGGAGCCGGGATTGAGGATCGGCGACCGCGTGCTCGTAGATAAGTTGGCGTACCGTTTCGGTGCCCAGCCGCACCGCGGCGACGTGGTCGTCTTCGACGGCACCGGGTACTTCGGCGACGCCGACTACATCAAGCGCGTAGTGGGGGTGGGTGGCGACCATGTCGTCTGCTGCGACCAGAAGGGGAGGATCGAGGTGAACGGCCGGGCGGTCGACGAGACGGCGTTCCTCCATCCCGGGAACGCACCGTCCGGTGTGCCCTTCGACGTCGTGGTGCCCGAGGGAAGGCTGTTCCTCCTCGGCGACCACCGCAGCCGCTCCAGCGACTCCCGCGACCATCTCGGTTCGCCGGGCGGCGGCATGATCCCGGTCGGCGCCGTCGTCGGCCGGGCCGACTGGATCGTATGGCCGTACGACCGCTGGACGCGCCTGACGCGTCCCGCCGCCTACGCGCGCGTGCCGGCCGCGGAGGGCACGCATGGGTAGTCGTGGAAGGCCGCGCGGGGTGCCCGGCAGCTCCGCCGAGGAGCTGCTGCCCACCGGTGTGCGGCGCGCCGCCAGGCCGGGGCCCGGCAGGTCGCGCGCGGAGCGGCGCAAGCTCCAGCGCAAGGTCAAGCGCAAGCGCAGGCGTTCGGCCGTGCGCGAGATCCCGCTGCTGCTCGGTGTCGCCGTCCTCATCGCACTGGTCCTGAAGACCTTCCTGGTGCAGGCGTTCGTGATCCCGTCGGGCTCCATGGAGCAGACGATCCGGATCGGCGACCGGGTGCTGGTCGACAAGTTCACGCCGTGGTTCGGGTCCGAGCCGAAGCGCGGGGACGTGGTGGTCTTCCACGACCCGGGCGGCTGGCTGAACGACGAGCAGACGCCGAAGAAGAACGACCCCGTCGGCGTCAAGCAGTTCAAGGAGGGGCTCACCTTCATCGGCCTGCTGCCCTCCGACGACGAGAAGGACCTGATCAAGCGGGTCATCGGGGTCGGCGGCGACCACGTCAAGTGCTGTGACGCCGAGGGCAAGGTCACGGTCAACGGCGTGCCCCTGTCCGAGACCGACTACCTCTATCCCGGCAACGCCCCCTCCACGATGCCCTTCGACATCACGGTCCCCAAGGGGCGCCTGTGGGTGATGGGCGACCACCGCGGGAACTCCGCCGACTCCCGCTTCCACCAGAACACGTCCTACGGCGGGACGGTCGCCCAGACCTCCGTGGTCGGCCGCGCCATGGTCATCGGCTGGCCGTTCGCCCACTGGACGCGCCTGGAGGAACCTAAAACCTTCGCAAGCGTCACCGACTCGGTGTCGGGAGCGGCTGCCGCTCCTCGCCCGTCGCATAGGGTTGCCTCGGACGACCCGAACGGAATGACCCGGCTCCCGACCCCTGCGGAACTCCCGCTCGTTATGGGAGTGGTGGGCCTGCACCGGCTCCGGGGCAGGCGGCGGCAGAGAGTGAGGAGTTGGCGTGGGGGATGTGGCGGTTGGCGCACGGTCCGGGCACGACGGCGAGGAGCACGGCGGCCAGTCCGCGGCGTCCGGAGCCGGGGCCCAGGCCGGCGCGGTGAACTCCGCGAACGGCTCCGCGGCGGACGGTGACGGCACGCCGCCCGGGAGCCACTCGCACGGCGGGGACGCGGCCGGACGCCGGCCGAACCAGCCGCGCTCCTTCTGGAAGGAACTGCCGATCCTGGTCGGCATCGCGCTCGTCCTCGCCCTGCTGATCAAGACGTTCCTGGTGCAGGCGTTCTCGATCCCGTCCGACTCGATGCAGAACACCCTCCAGCAGGGTGACCGCGTCCTGGTGGACAAGCTCACGCCGTGGTTCGGCTCCGAGCCCGAGCGCGGTGAGGTCGTGGTCTTCCACGACCCGGACCAGTGGCTGCGCGGCGAGCCGACGCCGGAGCAGAACGTGATCCAGAAGGGCCTCAGCTGGATCGGCCTCATGCCGTCCGCCGAGGAGAAGGACCTCATCAAGCGCGTCATCGGCGTCGGCGGCGACACCGTCGAGTGCAAGAACGACGGACCGCTGATGGTCAACGGCAAGGCGCTGAACGAGCCGTTCGTCTACCCGGGCAACACCCCGTGCAGCGTGGACGACGAGGGCGGCCAGTTCAAGGTGAAGGTCCCCAAGGGCTACATCTGGGTGATGGGCGACCACCGTCAGAACTCGCGCGACTCGCGCTACAACCAGGACGACAAGAACCACGGCATGGTCCCGGTGAAGGACGTCGTCGGACGCGCGATCGTCAAGGCGTGGCCGATCAACCGCTGGGGCACGCTGCCCATCCCGGACACCTTCGACCAGCCCGGGCTCGGCGACCAGAAGTAGCCGCCGCGGCGGACGGACAGCAGTACCGGTGGGACCCCGACCGCGGGTCCCGTCGGCCGAGGGCGGTGCGCCCCGGACACCGGATCTTCACCGGTTCCGGGGCGCACCGCCCTCGCGGTGTCCGGGGCCGGTGTGCTATCCAGGCCGGATCGTGTTCCGCCGGGCAGGCGGCGGGCCGGAACCGGGAGACGACTCATGGGAAGTGCCGCACGCGGCGGCGACGGCTCGGGCGGCGGCGTCGGCGGGGTGCTCTCGGGCATCGCCGTGGCCCTCGGCCTGGTGCTCTTTCTGGCCGGGTTCGGCTGGGCGGCGCTGGTGTACCGGCCGTACACCGTGCCGACCAGTTCGATGACCCCGACCATCGACGCGGGCGACCGGGTGCTGGCCCAGAGAGTCGACGGCGACGAGGTCCGGCGCGGTGACGTGGTCGTCTTCCGCGACACGGGCTGGGTCACCAACGCCCCTGTGGTCAAGCGCGTGGTCGCGGTCGGCGGCGACAAGGTCGCCTGCTGCACCGACGGCAGGCTCACGGTGAACGGCAGGCAGGTCGAGGAGCCGTATCTGCCCAAGGGCAGCACGGCGGAGATCCAGGGCTTCCCGGCCGTTACCGTGCCGAAGGGCCGCCTCTTCCTGCTCGGCGACGAGCGGCAGGGCTCGCTGGACTCCACCGCCCATCTGACCGACGCGGCCCGGGGCACCGTGGCCCGCTCCGCCGTCTCGGCCCGGGTGGACTCCGTGATCTGGCCGATGAAGGGCATGATCGCGCGGCCCACGGGCTTCGAGACGCTGGGGAAGCTGTCGCAGCCGGGGCCGCTGCGCCTGATCGAGGCGATGATCGTCGGTGGCGCGGTGCTGGTGCTGGCGGGCGGCGCGTACGGGCCGGTCGCGGCGCGGCTGGGCCGCTCGCGCGCCCGGACCCGGCAGGAGGCCGTCGGTGCCGCCTGAGAGCGGCGGGCGGGGCGAGGAGAGCGTGGTGGACGGCGACGGCCACGACGGCCCCGACGACGGTTACGTGGGCGGGCTGCGGCGGGTGGCGCGGGTCGTGCTGCTCGACCCCGAGGACCGCATCCTGTTGCTGCACGGGCACGAGCCGGACGATCCGGCCGACGACTGGTGGTTCACCCCCGGTGGCGGTCTGGAGGGCGCCGAGACGCGTGAGCAGGCCGCGCTGCGGGAGCTGGCCGAGGAGACCGGGATCACCGATGTCGAACTCGGGCCCGTGCTCTGGCGGCGGCGGTGCTCGTTCCCGTTCGCGGGGCGCCGCTGGGACCAGGACGAGTGGTACTTCCTGGCCCGTACGGCCAAGGCGGCCGAGAGTGTGCCGGGCGGCCTGACGGAGCTGGAGCGGCGCAGTGTCAGCGGAGCACGCTGGTGGACGTGCGGGGAACTGGCCGAGGCCCATGAGACGGTGTATCCGACCAGACTCGCCGGGCTGCTGCGCACGCTGCTCGACGAAGGTCCTCCGGCCGGACCCGTGACCCTGGACACCGAAATCGTCTGAGGGCCCGCGGGACTGGCGCACAATGGGGGGATCGCACGGCTGAAGGGGATGCCATGAGCGCCGAGGACCTCGAGAAGTACGAGACCGAGATGGAGCTGAAGCTCTACCGGGAGTACCGAGACGTCGTCGGTCTGTTCAAATACGTGATCGAGACGGAACGGCGCTTCTATCTCACCAACGACTACGAGATGCAGGTGCATTCGGTCCAGGGTGAGGTGTTCTTCGAGGTGACCATGGCGGACGCCTGGGTCTGGGACATGTACCGCCCGGCCCGGTTCGTCAAGCAGGTCCGCGTCCTCACCTTCAAGGACGTGAACATCGAGGAGCTGAACAAGAGCGATCTGGAGCTGCCGAGCGGCTGACGGGTGGGGGTGTCCGGGGCCTGACGGCTCGGAGCCCTCCGACAGCCGGGGGCCGTCACCCACACGGGTGGCGGAGTTTTCCACAGCCGCCGGACGGTCCACCAAGATCCACATCGCCTCGGGATCCGCGTGATCGTGGGTCCCGGAGGTGGTGCCGACATGAGCAAGGCACGCAATGGACTCGGCAGGTACGGCGAGGATCTGGCCGCGCGGCGGCTGACCGAGGCCGGGATGAGCATCCTGGAGCGCAACTGGCGCTGCGGACGCGCGGGCGAGATCGACATCGTGGCCCGCGACGGGGACACGCTGGTCGTCTGCGAGGTGAAGACCCGCAGGGGCGGCGGCTTCGAACATCCGATGGCCGCCGTGACCCCACGCAAGGCACGACGACTCCTCGGCCTGGCCGAACGCTGGGTCCACTCGCACGGAGGCGCCCCGCCGGGCGGTGTCCGCGTCGATCTGGTCGGCGTCCTGCTGCCCCGCAGGGGCGCGGCCGCCGTGGAGCACGCGCGGGGGGTGGCCTGAGATGGGTTTCGCCCGTACGTGCTCGGTGGCCTTGGTCGGTGTCGAGGGCGTGGTCGTGGAGGTCCAGGCCGACCTGGAGCCCGGGGTCGCGGCCTTCGCCCTGGTAGGGCTGCCGGACAAGAGCCTGTCGGAGAGCCGGGACCGGGTCCGCGCGGCGGTGGTGAACTCCGGCGGCGAGTGGCCGCAGAAGAAACTCACCGTCGGCCTCAGCCCGGCCTCGGTGCCCAAGGGCGGTTCCGGCTTCGACGTCGCCGTGGCCTGCGCGATCCTCGGCGCCGCCGAGCGGATCGATCCCCGGGTCCTGGCCGACATCGTCATGATCGGCGAACTCGGCCTCGACGGCCGGGTCCGGCCGGTGCGGGGCATCCTGCCCGCCGTACTGGCCGCCGCCGAGGCCGGATACCAGCAGGTCGTGGTGCCCGAGTGCGCCGCCGCGGAGGCCGCGCTGGTCCCCGGGGTGTCCGTGCTCGGGGTGCGTACCCTGCGGCAGTTGATCGCGGTCCTGGCCGACGAACCCGTGCCCGACGAGGAACCGGACACCGAGGGGCGCCCCGACCCCTTGCTTGCCGGACTGCGGATGCCCGGCACCGGCGCCTCCGCCGCCATGCACAGCGCCGGAGCCGCCCTGCAGGACCAGGGGCACGACCTGGCCGACGTGGTGGGCCAGACCTCGGCCCGTACCGCCCTGGAGGTGGCCGCCGCCGGAGGACATCACCTCTTCCTCGAAGGGCCGCCGGGCGCGGGCAAGACCATGCTGGCCGAGCGGCTCCCCGCCGTACTGCCCCGGCTCAGCCGCGAGGAGTCCCTGGAGGTCACCGCCGTGCACTCGGTGGCCGGACTGCTGCCTCCGGGCAAGCCGCTGGTCGACGTGCCGCCGTACTGCGCCCCGCACCACTCGGCGACGATGCAGTCCCTGGTCGGCGGCGGCCCCGGCATCGGCCGGCCCGGCGCGGTGTCCCTGGCTCACAGAGGGGTGCTTTTTCTGGACGAGGCCCCCGAGTTCCACACCCAGACCCTGGACGCCCTGCGGCAGCCCCTGGAGTCCGGGCACGTGGTGATCGCGCGCAGTGCCGGGGTGGTCCGGTTCCCGGCCCGGTTCCTGATGATCCTCGCGGCCAACCCCTGCCCCTGCGGGCGATTCTCCCAGCGCGACTCGCTGTGCGACTGCCCGCCGTCCGCGATCCGGCGCTACCAGTCCCGGCTGTCCGGCCCGCTCCTGGACCGGGTGGACCTGCGCGTCGAGGTCGACCCGGTCACCCGCGCCCAGCTCACCGGTTCCGGCGCCCGGGGCGAGTCCACCGCGAGCGTGGCCGAGCGGGTGGGGGCGGCCCGGCAGCGCGCGACGGCCCGGCTCACCGGGACGCCCTGGCACACCAACAGCGAGGTCCCCGGCCGCGAGCTGCGCACCCGCTTCCACGCCGAGCACGGCGCGATGGACGAGGCCGAACGCGGCCTGGAGCGCGGCGTCCTCACCGCGCGTGGGATCGACCGGGTGCTCCGGGTCGCCTGGACCATCGCCGACCTGGCAGGCCACGACCGCCCCGGAGCCGACGACGTCCGCCTCGCGCTCCAGTTGCGCACGGGCGTGCCCCGGGGTGTGCCGATGGCGATCGGGGCGTCGGTGTGAGCGGGGGAGGGGACGGTTTCTGGGAGCTTCCGGAGGAGGACGCCGACGCCTGCCCCTCCGAGCAGGCGTCCGGCGACGACCGCATCGCGCGGGTCTTCCTCACCCGGGTCCTCGAACCCGGCGACGAGACGTCAGGGCGCTGGCTGCGGGAGCTCGGGGCACAAGAGGTGGTCAGACGGCTCCGGCGCGGCGGGAGGCCGTTGCCCGGGGTCGGCCCGAAGCGCTGGCAGGGGCTGCTCGCGCGCGTCGAGGGGGTGGATCCCGAGCGGGACCTCGCCGTCGCGGCCGAGGCCGGGGCACGGTTCGTGTGCCCCGGCGACACCGAGTGGCCCGCCCAGCTGGACGACCTCGGGGACACCCGGCCCGTGGGGCTGTGGGTGCGCGGACGGCCGGGCCTGCGGATGTGGGCGCTGAGATCCGTCGCGGTCGTGGGCGCGCGGGCCTGCACCGAGTACGGCGCCCACACGGCCACCGCCCTCGCCGCCGGGCTCGCCGAGCGCGGCTGGGTGGTGGTCTCCGGCGGGGCGTACGGCATCGACGGCGCCGCCCACCGGGGCGCCCTCGCGGCCGACGGGGCCACCGTCGCCGTGCTGGCCTGCGGAGTGGACCGGCCCTATCCGCGCGGCCACACCGCGTTGCTCGACCGGATCGCGGAACAGGGGTTGCTGGTGGGGGAGTTGCCGCCGGGCGACCATCCGACGCCGAGCCGGTTCATCGTGCGCAACCGGGTGATCGCCGCGCTCACCCGGGGCACCGTCGTCGTGGAGGCCGCGTGCCGCAGCGGTTCGCTGGTCACGGCGCGGGCCGCTCAGCGGCTGGGCAGATCGACGATGGGGGTGCCCGGGCCGGTCACCAGTGCCCTGTCGGCCGGGGTGCACGAGCTGCTGCGCGGCGAGGCGTTCCTGGTCACCGACGCGGCCGAGGTGACCGAACTCGTGGGCGCCATCGGCGAGCTGGCCCCGCCCCGGCGCGGCCCGGTGCTCCCGCGCGATCTGCTGGAGCCTGCGGCCCGCGACGTGCTCGCCGCGCTGCCCGGCGACCGCGCGGCGGAGGCCGGGGAGATCGCGCGCGGCGCGCGGACCACACGCGAGGAGGCGGTCGCGAGACTGTACGAACTTCGAGCGCTTGGCTATGTCGAACGACACGACGACGGCTGGAAGTTGACACGCCAGGCGGTGATCGCGGTCCGGGCCGGGGCCGCCCCGGGCTGACCGGCGGGTTCGGCCGTCCGGGGGAATGGCCCTACACCCTTGGGTTTTCCCGGAGTTGGCGCCCGGACGGCTCGCGGAGAGCGGGGCCCGGGACACGGAGAGGCGGCCGGTGGAGGGGGTTCGCGCACGGGTGGTGCCTCGCTGTTCGCACACCGCGACAGCTCAGTCACGCTACGCTCACGAGGGTTCGGGCGGCGATCGCGCGACCTCGCACCGGTCCGGCACCCAACCCGGGTGACCCACCCCGCCCGTCTCCGTACGACCCGCACCCCACCCGTCCCCGCACAGCCCGCACCTCCTTCGCACCGCACGGCACTTCACAGCACTTCACGGCAGAACGGCACTAGGCGACGAATGCCCCAGCACACCTCCGGGTCCGACCGGGCGGCGATCCCCCCAGCCGCCCGCGACGGTGGCAGCGCGCGGCCGCCCGCTCCCTCGACACTCGACGAGCTGTGGCGGTCGTACAAGGCGACGGGGGACGAACGGCTGAGGGAACAGCTGATCCTGCACTACTCGCCGCTGGTCAAGTACGTGGCCGGCCGGGTGAGCGTCGGACTGCCGCCCAACGTCGAGCAGGCGGACTTCGTCTCCTCCGGGGTGTTCGGGCTCATCGACGCGATCGAGAAGTTCGACATCGACCGCGAGATCAAGTTCGAGACCTACGCGATCACCCGCATCCGGGGCGCGATGATCGACGAACTGCGGGCGCTGGACTGGATCCCCCGCTCGGTCCGGCAGAAGGCGCGCAACGTCGAGCGTGCCTACGCCACCCTGGAGGCGCGGCTGCGGCGGACACCGAGCGAGGGGGAGGTCGCCGCCGAACTGGGCGTGGGGGTCGAGGAGCTGCACGCCGTCTTCAGCCAGCTCTCCCTGGCCAACGTGGTCGCCCTGGAGGAGCTGCTGCACGTCGGCGGCGAGGGCGGCGACCGGCTCAGCCTCATGGACACCCTGGAGGACACCGCCGCCGACAACCCGGTGGAGGTGGCCGAGGACCGCGAGCTGCGCCGGTTCCTGGCGCGGGCGATCAACACGCTGCCCGACCGGGAGAAGACCGTGGTCACGCTGTACTACTACGAGGGGCTCACCCTCGCCGAGATCGGCAACGTCCTCGGCGTCACCGAGAGCCGGGTCAGTCAGATCCACACCAAGTCGGTGCTCCAGCTGAGGGCCAAGCTGGCGAGCTTCGGACGCTGACGATCTCCCCTCCGGGGCGGCGGGTCCGTAAAGTGGTGGGGTGCCAAGGATTCGAGCGGCCTCCGTGGCCGAGCACCGGTCGATGCAGCGAGCCGCCCTGCTGGACGCGGCCCGGACGCTGCTGTCCGAGGGCGGCACGGAGGCGCTGACCTTCCCCGCCCTGGCCGAGCGCACGGGACTCGCGCGCTCGTCGGTGTACGAGTACTTCCGGTCGCGGGCCGCCGTGGTCGAGGAGCTGTGCGAGGTCGACTTCCCCGTCTGGGCGGCCGAGGTCGAGGCCGCGATGGCCGACGAGCCGTCCGCCGATGGCAAGGTCGAGGCGTACGTCCGCCGACAGCTCGCGCTGGTCGGGGACCGGCGGCACAGAGCCGTGGTGGCGATCTCCGCGAGCGAACTCGACGCCGGGGCACGGGAGAAGATCCGCGCCGCGCACGGCGGCCTCGTCGCGATGATCGTCGAGGCGCTCGCCGACCTGGGCCACGCAGAGCCCCGCCTCGCCGCGATGCTGCTCCAGGGCGTCGTGGACGCGGCCGTCCGCCGGATCGAACTGGGCGCGGCCGAGGACCCGGAGGCGATCACGGACGCCGCGGTGACGATGGCGCTGCGCGGCGTACGGGGCTGAGGCCGCTCAGCCGGACGGCACCGGGACTCCCAGCACCGGGAGCAGTCTCGACGGACCCCGGTTCAGCAGCCACGGCGGCAGCAGCTCCAGCGGGTTCAGATAGGTAGTGCCGTCCAGCAGGCCCCAGTGGACGCATGTCCCGGGGCAGTGCGACCCCGTGGTCTCCACCGTCCCCACCACCTCCCCGGCCCGGACCTCCGCGCCCTTCTCCACCTCGGCGCGCACCGGCTCGTACGTCGTCCGCAGGGACGTGCCCGCGAGCCGTACCGCCACCACGCCCCGTCCCGCCACCCGCCCCGCGTAGGACACCCGGCCCGCCGCCACCGCGCGCACCGGGGCGCCCGGTGGCGCCGTCAGGTCCACGCCCCGGTGCCCGGCGGCATAGACGGAGGCGGGCGGCTCCCAGCCCCGCAGCACGGCCGGACGTGTTCCCACCGGCCAGGTGCGGGCCAGCGCGGGCACCCGCTCACCGGGCGGTCTCTCCGGAGCCGGAGGCGGCGGGCCGTCCGCCCATGCCAGGGGCGTGAGCAGCACGCAGGCCAACAGCAGGGGAAGGATCGCCCAGTTCATCACGTATCGCACCAGTGATCGCATGCGAGAACCCTCCCGCGACCCCGCCGATCATGGCGCGAACTGTGGACGGCCGCCCGGTTGTGGACAGTGGCGTCACCCGGTGCCCTGCCCGTCCCGTACACTTCTTACGGCGATCCGGGTCACCGGGTCGACTTCGCACGCCCCGGTACGAGGCCGGTCACCCGACTCGTATCAGCGCCCCTCGGTCCTTCGCGGCTGGGCGCACGCGGGCGTCAGGCGCGACCGCCGTCCGGCGGACGCGGCACAACCGAGAATCTCAAGGAGATGGCCATGGCCGTCGTCACGATGCGGGAGCTGCTGGAGAGCGGCGTCCACTTCGGTCACCAGACCCGTCGCTGGAACCCGAAGATGAAGCGCTTCATCTTCACCGAGCGCAACGGCATCTACATCATCGACCTGCTCCAGTCGCTGTCGTACATCGACCGCGCCTACGAGTTCGTCAAGGAGACCGTCGCCCACGGCGGCACGGTCATGTTCGTCGGCACGAAGAAGCAGGCGCAGGAGGCCATCGCCGAGCAGGCCACCCGCGTCGGCATGCCCTACGTCAACCAGCGCTGGCTGGGCGGCATGCTCACCAACTTCTCGACCGTCTACAAGCGTCTGCAGCGCCTCAAGGAGCTCGAGCAGATCGACTTCGAGGACGTCGCCGCCTCCGGTCTGACCAAGAAGGAGCTGCTGGTCCTCTCCCGCGAGAAGGCCAAGCTCGAGAAGACCCTCGGTGGTATCCGCGAGATGCAGAAGGTGCCCAGCGCCGTCTGGATCGTGGACACCAAGAAGGAGCACATCGCGGTCGGCGAGGCCCGGAAGCTCAACATCCCGGTCGTCGCCATCCTCGACACCAACTGCGACCCCGACGAGGTCGACTACAAGATCCCGGGCAACGACGACGCGATCCGCTCCGTCACCCTGCTCACCCGCGTGATCGCCGACGCCGTCGCCGAGGGCCTCATCTCCCGCTCGCGCGTCGCCACCGGTGACAAGGGCGAGAAGGCCGCGGCCGAGCCGCTGGCCGAGTGGGAGCGCGACCTGCTCGAGGGCGAGAAGAAGGACGAGGCCGTCGAGGCCGCCGCCGAGACCCCCGCCCCCGACGCCAAGGTCTCCGAGGCCGTCGAGGAGGCCGCCGCCGAGGTGGCCGAGGGCGAGCAGGCCTGACACCCACGGTGCTGACGGCGGGGGTGGCATGAACCCCGCCCCCGCCGCTCACCCGTAGGCCGACATGACGCCCGCGATCCGGCCTCTGCCGATCGCGGGCCCGTGCGGATCTCCGATCTTTCAAGACCTCCAGAAAGACTCACAGACTCATGGCGAACTACACCGCCGCCGACGTCAAGAAGCTCCGTGAGCTCACCGGCGCCGGCATGATGGACTGCAAGAAGGCTCTGGACGAGGCCGAGGGCAACGTCGAGAAGGCCGTCGAGGCGCTGCGCATCAAGGGCCAGAAGGGCGTCGCCAAGCGCGAGGGCCGCTCCGCCGAGAACGGCGCCGTGGTCTCCATCATCGCCGACGACAACTCCGCCGGCGTCATCGTCGAGCTGAAGTGCGAGACGGACTTCGTCGCCAAGGGCGAGAAGTTCCAGGCCGTGGCCAACACCATCGCCGAGCACATCGCCAAGACGAACCCGGCCGACCTCGAGGCGCTGCTCGCCTCCGAGATCGAGCCCGGCAAGACCGTCCAGGCGTTCGTGGACGAGGCCAACGCCAACCTCGGCGAGAAGATCGTCCTGGACCGCTTCGCGCAGTTCACCGACGGCTTCGTGACCGCGTACATGCACCGCACGATGCCCGACCTGCCCCCGCAGATCGGTGTCCTCGTCGAGCTGGACAAGCCGAACGCCGACGTCGCCAAGGGCATCGCCCAGCACATCGCCGCCTTCGCGCCGAAGTACCTCTCCAAGGACGAGATCCCGGCCGAGGTCGTCGAGACCGAGCGTCGCGTCGCCGAGGAGACCACCCGCGCCGAGGGCAAGCCCGAGGCCGCGATCGCCAAGATCGTCGAGGGTCGTCTGAACGGCTTCTTCAAGGACGCCACGCTGCTCGGCCAGCCGTACGCCCTGGACAACAAGAAGTCCGTCCAGAAGGTCCTGGACGAGGCCGGTGTCACCCTGAAGCGCTTCTCGCGCATCAAGGTCGGCATCTGAGTCCGTACCGCGCTCGACGCGAGACCCGGATAGGGTCGACAGCAGTCGTCCGCGCACACCGCCGTCCGGGCGTGTGACGGACGGCAGCAGATCTGACGAGGAGGCCATTGCCGCGCAAGGGAGCGAGAAGCGACCCCACCGGCAATGGCCTTCTTCGTATGTGCACCACGTGAAAGACGGGATTCCCCATGACCACCAAGGCCCAGAAGAGCGACGACGGCAAAGTAAGCGGCCGGTTTCTGCTGAAGCTGTCCGGAGAGGCCTTCTCCGGCGGCGGGGGCCTCGGCGTGGACCCGGACGTGGTGCACAAGATCGCCCGTGAGATCGCCTCCGTCGTGCGCGACGGTGCCGAGGTCGCGGTCGTCATCGGCGGCGGCAACTTCTTCCGCGGCGCCGAGCTGCAGCAGCGCGGCATGGACCGCGCCCGCTCGGACTACATGGGCATGCTCGGTACCGTCATGAACTGCCTCGCCCTCCAGGACTTCCTGGAGAAGGAGGGCATCGACAGCCGCGTGCAGACCGCCATCACCATGGGCCAGGTCGCCGAGCCGTACATCCCGCTGCGCGCCGTGCGCCACCTGGAGAAGGGCCGCGTGGTCATCTTCGGCGCCGGCATGGGTATGCCGTACTTCTCCACCGACACCACCGCCGCCCAGCGCGCCCTCGAGATCGACGCCGAGGCGCTCCTCATGGGCAAGAACGGTGTGGACGGGGTCTACGACTCCGACCCCAAGACCAACCCCGACGCCGTCAAGTTCGACGCGCTCGGCTACGGCGAGGTCATCACCCGCGACCTCAAGGTCGCCGACGCCACCGCCATCACCCTGTGCCGGGACAACCGCCTGCCGATCCTCGTGTTCGAGCTGCTCGCCGAGGGCAATATCGCGCGGGCCGTCAAGGGTGAGAAGATCGGCACGCTCGTGGGCGACCAGGGCAGCCGGGACTGACCGGCACTCCCCGCCCAGCGGTGCGACTTGTCCGGGTGCCGGACCGGACGCACCCTGGCCGGGGGATGGACAATGTCCTGCCGGTGGGGAACCGTGCAGGAAGCAGACGCGACGCAGCCGGCCGCCGCCCGATCGGGGAACCGCAGCCGGGCCTCACTCAAGACACGCAGGAGCAAGTGGTGATCGAAGAGACCCTCCTCGAAGCCGAGGAGAAGATGGAGAAGGCCGTCGTGGTCGCCAAGGAGGACTTCGCCGCGATCCGCACCGGGCGTGCGCACCCGGCGATGTTCAACAAGATCGTGGCCGACTACTACGGGGCCCCGACGCCGATCAACCAGCTGGCCTCGTTCTCCGTGCCGGAGCCGCGCATGGCCGTCGTGACGCCGTTCGACAAGACCGCGCTGCGCAACATCGAGCAGGCCATCCGCGACTCGGACCTGGGCGTCAACCCCAGCAACGACGGCAACATCATCCGTGTGGTGTTCCCCGAGCTGACCGAGGAGCGCCGCCGCGACTACATCAAGGTCGCCAAGCACAAGGCCGAGGACGCCAAGGTCTCGATCCGCTCCGTGCGCCGCAAGGCCAAGGACGCCATCGACAAGCTGATCAAGGACGGCGAGGTCGGCGAGGACGAGGGCCGCCGCGCGGAGAAGGAACTCGACGACCTGACCGCGAAGTACGTCGCGCAGGTGGACGAGCTTCTCAAGCACAAGGAAGCGGAGCTGCTCGAAGTCTGATGAGCGACTCTTCCTGGGGGGCGCCGCCGCAGGCGGGGCAGGCCGGCTACTGGGGGCCCACCGGCGGTGGGCCCGCCCAGGGGGCTGCCCCGGCGGGTCCGGCGTACGACGGGGCGTTCGCCCCGCAGCACGGCAGCCCGTATCCGAGCCTTTCGCAGAATCCGGAGCCCATGCCCGACTCCCCGCAGCCGGCGCCCGCGCCGCAGAAGAAGAGCGCGGGCCGTGACCTGAGCGCGGCCATAGGGGTCGGCGTCGGACTCGGCGCGGTGATCATCGCGTCCCTGTTCGTCGTCAAGGCCGTCTTCGTCGGCGTGGTCGCGGTCGCGGTGGTCGTCGGGCTCTGGGAGCTGACCAGCAGGCTCCGCGAGCGCAAGGACATCAACGCGCCGCTCGTGCCGCTCGCGGTGGGCGGCGCGGCCATGGTGGTCGCCGGGTACGCGCGCGGTGCCGAGGGCGCCTGGGTCGCCATGGCGCTCACCGCGCTCGCGGTCCTGGTCTGGCGTATGACGCAGCCGCCGGAGAACTACCTCAAGGACGTCACGGCCGGTGTCTTCGCCGCGTTCTACGTGCCGTTCCTGGCCACGTTCGTCGCGATGCTGCTCACCGCCCACGACGGGGCCTGGCGGGTGCTGACCTTCCTGCTCCTGACGGTGGTCAGCGACACCGGCGCCTACGCGGTCGGCTGGCGCTTCGGCAAGAAGAAGCTCGCCCCGCGCATCAGCCCCGGCAAGACCCGCGAGGGCCTGGTCGGCGCGGTGCTGTTCGCCATGGTCGCGGGCGCGCTGTGCATGCAGTTCCTGATCGACGACGGCGCCTGGTGGCAGGGCCTGGTGCTCGGCCTCGCGGTCGCCGTGAGCGCCACGCTGGGCGACCTCGGCGAGTCCATGATCAAGCGGGACCTCGGCATCAAGGACATGGGCACCCTGCTCCCGGGCCACGGGGGCATCATGGACCGCCTGGACTCCCTGCTGCCGACGGCCCCGGTGGTGTGGCTGCTGATGGTGGCGTTCGTGGGGTCCTGACCCCCGCATTCGATCCTCGGGCCCCGTTCTGCTGCGGCAGGACGGGGCCCGACGGCGTTGCGGGGGTCGGCCGGGATTCTGGTCGGATCATCGGCCCTGTCGCGCCCGCGTGGACGATGATGATCCACATGACGGGTGGGGATGTGGCACTGACCGCGCTGCTGCGTCGCGCGGGGCTGGAGATCGCCGGGCAGGGGCGGGTACGCGAGGCGAGGCCGGTGTCGGCCGCCTGGCGGCCGGTGATCACGGGGGACAGGGGGCCCACGGTCGCCGTCCCGAGCGATCACCTCGACCTGGTGGCGGAGGTGAACCGGCAGTGGCACCGGCTCGCGACCGAGCACGCGGTGGTCGACACGAACGGGGAGTTCCTGATCAGCCTCGCCGGTCAGGACTGCGCGTGCTGTGGGCACTCCCGCTGGATGCGGGTGAGGCTGCCGGAGGGGGCGGGCCGGGTGGATCTGGCGGGTCTGGCGGATCCGGCGGGCTTGGCGAACCCGGCGAACCCGGCGGATCTGGCGGGCCTCGCCGGGGGGTCGGCGGCCGAGCGGGGTCGGCCCGGGTTCGTCGCCATGTCCGTGGACGAGCAGAGCGTGCTCGGGACCACCGTCGAGGGGGACGCGGTGTGGCTCGTCTCCGTCGACCGGTTCCCCGCCTGGCTGGAGGCGTCGGCGAAGGCGCGGGCGCCGGAAAGCGCCGAGGAGCGGGAGGACGGGTGGGACGCGGTGTCGCGGTGGACGACCGCCTCGCCGAGGCTGCGCAAGGAATGGCTCGGCGGGCTGGCCATGAACCCCGCCGCACCCGCTTCCGTACTGCGGCGACTGCTCGACGCCGGTCCGGCCGACCGGGTGCCGTACGCGCTGATCCACCGGGAGCTCCCGGAAGAGGTCGTCGAAGCCTGGATCGACCACCCCGAGTGGCGGGTACGCGGCTCGCTGGCGGAGCGCTGGTCGCTGACCGCCGAGCAGCGCGCCCGGCTCCTCCTGGACCCCGACCCGCACCACAGGTGGATCGTGCTGACGACTCTCGCGGACTACGGGGTGACACTGCCGGACGCCACCTTCGACCGGCTCGCCGCCGATCCGAGTCCGCGTGTCCGCGCCGAGCTGGCCCGCCTGCCCGCCCTCCCGGCGCGCCATCTGGCCAAGCTGGCCGCCGACCCCGTCACCGAGGTGCGCCTGGCCGCGGTCGTGCCCGCCTGGCCGCACCTGGACGCCAAGGCGCGCGAGGCCCTGCTGGCGGACCCGGACCCCGGGGTACGTCGGCAAGCCGTCTTCCGGCATCACCAGTCCACGCCCTTGTCGGCGGCCGACTTCGACCAGCTGTCCAGCGACGGGGACCGGGAACGTGCCGTGGAGACGTGCGTCCTCGACCGGAACCTGGCCGAGACACTGGCCCACGGCTCCGACAGCGCACTGCGCGGCGCGCTGGCACGGAACCCGCATCTCTCCCCCGACCTGGTGAGGCTCCTCGCCGAGGACGCGGATCCCGGCATCCGGTGGCAGATCTCCCTCCGCCCCGACCTCACCGAGGAGGAGCGCTCCCGCATACCGGTCGAGTTCGATCCCAAGGCGCGCTGCCGTGCGCTCAGTTGGGTCCGGGAGCTGCACGATGACGAGGCCGCCGTGCGTCGCCTCGCCATCTCCGCCCATCCGCTGGTGCGCCGTAGCGTGGCGTGCGCGAAGAACCTCCCCACGGACGTGGCCGAGCGGCTCGCGCGGGACGAGGACTTCGTCGTACGGCTGTTCCTCGCCGAGAACTGCGCCCAGGCCCCGGCCGAGGTCCTGCTGGAGATGTGGGCGAGCTGGAACGGCTACTCGGCCGCGCGCATGATCGAGCACCCCAACTTTCCCCGCCAGGACACCCTCCGGTACGCGGAGGACACCAACCCCTCCCTGCGGACGCTCGCTCTCTACGACCCGGACTCGACGGCGGAGCTGGTGGAACGGTTCAGCCGGGACCCTGACGACGGAGTCCGCTGGCGTGCGCTGCGCGACGAGCGCCTGTCCTCCGCATCCGTCGTCCGCCTGCTCGACGACCCCCGGGAGTGGATCAGGAAGAGCGCGGCAGCCGACCCACGCGTGCCTGCACGCGTCCTGTCCCCCCTCCTCAAGGAGATCGACACGGCCGCCTCCGCCGCCCAGAACCCCGCGATCCCCGAGGCCGTGATGCACCACCTGCTCGACCTTGTGCACGGGGAGACGGAGTGAGCGCACGACGCCCTCGGACGCCTGCTACCTGGCGCTGACCTGCGCGACGACGGAGAAGCGCTGCTCGCACTCCGGGCAGGTCGCCTCACCGAAGGCGTACGTCAGGGCGCGTGCGACCTCCTTGTGGCCGTCGGCCGAGGCGAGGTCGTAGAGGCGACGGCCGAGCCCTTGCAGGGTGCGGGGATCGGCCGGATGGAGGGGGAAGGTCTCCAGGGGCTCGGCGCAGGCGTAGTCCTCGGTCGTACTGAAGAGGCCCCGCTCTCCGAAGGCCACCCACACCGTCGCGCACCCGTCGGGATCGGGGCACTCGACCTCGTACTCCTCCCCGACGACGCCCCCGATCAAGTCCTCCGCCCAGTGGATGTCGCCTTCCAGGTTCAGGAGCGCCTCGACCAGATAGCAGTAGTCGTCGCGGTCGACGGTCACCTGCCGCCACCGGTTCGCGGCATCCCGTAGACGGTCGACCTCCGGCGCATACCGATGCCGCAGATTCCGTGTCTCGTACCGCTGGTCGGCCTGGACCAGAAGCGCCCCGGCCAACTGAAGAGCCGAGGCCGCCACACCGGCATCCTCGGCCTGCGCCATCCCGGCCAGCGTGGCAAGCACCAGCGGGTGGGCGACGTCCAGAGAACCGTTGTGGTAGAGCTCCGTCCAGAGCTCGCTCCAGGCTTGGGCGCTCCCGCTCGTGGCGGCGTGTTCCAGCAACGTCCTCAGGCGGTCGGGGGCGGGGTCTTCTGCGTGGGGAGCGGGGGGACTCGTGGTCATCTGCGGTATCCAAGCAGACGGGGGGCGGTGAGCGGCTTGACGAAGGGCGGGTGCTCCTGCAGCGCCGTCGCGATAACAATGCTGCGCTCCGCTTCGCCGGGCGCGCTCCCGGCTCCGCCGCGGGCGGTGCTCCTGCCTCCGGCGGGGGATCGGCCGACACCGAGAGGAGAGGAGTGCCGCTTCCGAGTGCGGGCCCGAAGCGGCGTGCGCGGGGTGTTCCCGTCCCGTACGCCGTCGACCCAGGCAGAGCCGAGCAGACGTGGCCCCCGGCGGGTGGCGGTCGTTCGTACAGTGGCGCGCTCCACCTAGGCGCCAGGAACCACGCCCGCTCCACGGTGTGTGGGTCCACGGCGGACGGGAGGAGAGCCGGGGGTGAGTGGTGGGTACGGGGATAGCCTCGGTACCTGATCTCAAAAATCGAGGGCACAGTGGTCAGGCCGTCTGCACATCACGGCAGGTCAAACGTAGGGGTGGGGTGGATGAGCGCAAGTGTGGAGCGCGAGCGCTGGGAGCTGCGGGCGGAAGGCGACGTGGGGCCGCTGCGGTTCGGGATGTCTCCGGCAGAGGTCGCCGAGGCACTGGTGGTCTCCGGGCCGGAGGCACGGGTTGGCGGACCGTACGGGCAGGAAGACTTCCCAGGCGGCGTGAAGGCGTTTTACGACGCGGGCAGGCTTGCGTGCATCGCGCTGGATGCACTCGCCGGTCCGCAGGTCTTCCTGGCGGACTTCCCGCTGGCAGGGAGCGATCCGGCACAGGGCCACCAGTTCCTCCTGGACCACGCCGCCGAGCACGGGAACTGGGTGCTTTACACCCCTGACGCATCGCTCTCCCTGACCGATCTCGGAATCCTCCTGCGTGAGCAGCGGGTCGGGGGCGCGCTCCTGACACGCCCGCTCTTCGTGAAGGAGGAGTGGTTGGAGTCGGAGTACTACCGCGACCGCCTTCCGCTGGAAGGTGTCCCAGGCTGAGCGGGGTACGCAGAGGTGCGCGCCGCCGGACCCTGTCGTAGGAGTGAGCCACAGTCGCAGGTCACCCAAGTCGATCTGCGACACTGGAACCACCATGCCCAAGCCCGGAGAACTCACTTTCGTCGCGCCGCGCGGAGCCAAGAAGCCGCCGCGGCATCTTGCCGATCTCACGCCTGCCGAGCGCAAGGACGCTGTCGCGGAGGCCGGGGAGAAGCCGTTCCGCGCCAAGCAGTTGTCGCAGCACTACTTCTCCCGGTTCGCGCACGACCCCGAGGAGTGGACGGATATTCCGGCCGGCTCCCGGGCCAAGCTCCAGGAGGCGCTGTTTCCGGAGCTGATGTCGGTGGTCAGGCATCTGGCCACGGACCAGGGGACCACCCGTAAGACCCTGTGGCGGCTGTTCGACGGCACGCTCGTGGAGTCGGTGCTGATGCGGTACCCGGACCGGGTGACCATGTGCATCAGCTCGCAGGCCGGATGCGGGATGAACTGTCCGTTCTGTGCCACGGGCCAGGCCGGGCTCGACCGGAATCTGTCCACCGCCGAGATCGTGCACCAGATCGTGGACGGGATGCGGGCGCTCAGGGACGGGGACGTGCCCGGTGGGCCCGCTCGGCTCTCCAACATCGTCTTCATGGGGATGGGCGAGCCGCTCGCCAACTACAAGCGGGTTGTCCAAGCCATCCGGGCGCTCACCGACCCCGCTCCTGACGGGCTCGGGCTGTCGCAGCGCGGGATCACCGTGTCGACCGTCGGTCTCGTCCCCGCCATCCACCGTTTCGCGGACGAGGGCCTCAAGTGCCGTCTCGCGATCTCCCTGCACGCCCCCGACGACGAGCTGCGCGACACCCTCGTCCCCGTGAACACGCGGTGGAAGGTGCGCGAGGTGCTGGACGCCGGGTTCGAGTACACGGAGAAGTCGGGCCGTCGGCTCTCCATCGAGTACGCGCTGATCCGGGACATCAACGACCAGGCGTGGCGTGGCGACCGGCTCGGCCGGCTGCTCAAGGGCAGGCCCGTGCATGTCAATCTGATCCCGCTGAACCCGACCCCCGGCTCCAAGTGGACCGCCTCCCGCCCCGAGGACGAGAAGGCGTTCGTGGAGGCCATCGCCGCGCACGGCGTGCCGGTGACCGTGCGGGACACCCGGGGTCAGGAGATCGACGGGGCGTGTGGTCAGCTCGCCGCCACCGAGCGGTAACCTGGGCCGGTCGTACAACGCAATAGTCGTATAACGTCATGCCTCTACAACTTCATACGCGTCATACATCTGCATATTCCGACAGGGGAGCGCCACAGCGCTGAGAGTGCGGCAATCGGGCCGCAGACCCTCTGAACCTCGCCCAGGTCATTCTGGGTAGGAAGTTCGGTCACCACTCAAGCTGTTGCGCCCTGCCCGGGCTCCGTCCGCGGAGACCGGGCGGGGCCGCGTCTCTTCCTGGCCAGAACCAGGAGGAACATCCAGTGCACACCAAGACCCTCGTGGCCGCGGCGGTCGGCCTCGGCCTGGTCACGCTGTCCGCGTGCGGCTCCAGCAACGCCGACACCGGTCACGCGGCCGCCGACACCAAGACCATCACCCTGGTCAGCCACGACTCGTGGGCCGCGTCCAAGAGCGTCATCCAGGACTTCGAGAAGCAGTCCGGCTACAAGGTCCGCGTTCTCAAGGACGGCGACGCCGGTCAGGCCGTCAACAAGGCGATCCTCACCAAGGACCACCCCCAGGGCGACGTCCTCTTCGGCGTCGACAACACCCTGCTCTCCCGCGCCCTCGACAACGGCCTCTTCCAGCCGTACGCCGCGAAGGGCCTCGACCAGGTCGACGCCGCCTTCCAGTTGGACGGCGCCAAGCACCGCGTCACGCCCGTCGACTACGGCGACATCTGCGTGAACTACGACAAGGCGTACTTCACGAAGCACAAGCTCACGCCCCCGCAGACCTTCGCGGACCTCGCCGACCCGAAGTACAAGAACCTCCTGGTCACCGAGAACGCCTCCACCTCCTCGCCCGGCCTCGGCTTCCTGCTCGGCAGCGCCGCCCGCTACGGCGACAAGGACTGGCAGGGCTACTGGAAGAAGCTCAAGGCCAACGGCGTGAAGGTCGTGGACGGCTGGGAGCAGGCCTACTACCAGGAGTTCTCCGGCTCCTCCGAGGGCAAGAAGGCGGGCGGCGACCGTCCGCTCGTCGTCTCCTACGCCTCCTCGCCGCCCGCCGAGGTCATCTACGCCAAGAAGCGGCCCGCGACCGCCCCGACCGGCGTCTCCGAGGGCACCTGCTTCCGCCAGACCGAGTTCGCCGGACTGCTCGGCCACGCGAAGAACCCCAAGGGCGGCAAGGCGTTCCTCGACTTCCTGCTGTCGAAGAAGTTCCAGGAGGACATGCCGCTGAACATGTTCGTGTACCCGGTGGTCAAGGGCACCAAGGTCCCCGCCGAGTTCACCGAGTACGGCCCCGCGGCCAAGGACCCGGAGACCATGGCGCCCGGCCGGATCGCCGCCAACCGCGACCAGTGGGTCAGCTCGTGGACGTCGCTCGTACTCAAGTAGCCGTGCGGCAGGCGGCCACGCGGCGCACCCGTGCGAACGCGGCCCGGCTCGGTCTCATGGCCGTGCCGGCCGCGTTCTTCGCGGTGTTCTTCGCCTGGCCCGTGACCGCGATCGTGCTGCGCGGCCTGAAGGCGGACGGCACCTGGCACCTCGGACGCGTCGCGGACGTCCTCCTCCGCCCCGACATCCGCCATGTGCTGTGGTTCACCACCTGGCAGGCGCTCGCCTCCACCGCGCTCACCCTGCTGCTCGCGCTGCCCGCCGCCTATGTCTTCGCCCGGCTCGACTTCCCCGGCAAACAGGTGCTGCGGGCCGTCATCACCGTGCCGTTCGTGCTGCCGACCGTGGTCGTCGGCACCGCCTTCCTGGCCCTCGTCGGCCACGGAGGACTCCTGGACGAGCTGTGGGGCGTACGTCTGGACACCACGGTCTGGGCGATCCTGCTCGCGCACGTCTTCTTCAACTACGCCGTGGTCGTGCGTACCGTCGGCGGCCTGTGGGCCCAGCTGGATCCGCGCCAGGAGGAGGCGGCCCGGATGCTCGGCGCGTCCCCGCTGCGCGCCTGGCGGCAGGTCACCCTGCCCGCGCTCGCGCCTGCCGTGGCCGCCGCCGCGCTGATGGTGTTCCTGTTCACCTTCACGTCCTTCGGTGTGGTGCAGATCCTCGGCGGGCCCACCTTCTCCACCCTGGAGGTGGAGATCTACCGGCAGACCTCCGAGGTCTTCGACCTCACCACCGCCGCCGTCCTCACCCTGCTCCAGTTCGCGGCGGTCGGCGCCATCCTCGCCGTGCACGCCTGGACCGTACGGCGGCGCGAGAGCACCCTGCGCCTGGTGGACGCCTCGGTCACCGCCCGCCGCCCGCGCGGCACCGGTCAGCGGGCGCTGCTCGCCGGGGTCCTCGCCACCGTCGCCCTGCTCCTGGTCCTCCCGCTCGCCGTGCTCGTCCGCCGCTCCCTGGACGCGCCCGGCTTCGCCTACTACCGGGCGCTCACCGACGCCGACGGCGGTACGTTCCTGACGGCGCCGCTGAACGCGGTGTGGACCTCGCTTGAGTACGCGGTCGCCGCCACCGCCATCGCCCTGGCCGTAGGCGGACTCGCCGCGGCCGCGCTGGCCCGGCGGGACGCGGGACGGCTGGTGCGCGGGTTCGACGCGCTGCTGATGCTGCCGCTCGGCGTCTCCGCCGTGACCGTCGGCTTCGGCTTCCTGATCGCCCTGGACCGGCCGCCGCTGGACCTGCGCGAGTCCTGGATCCTCATCCCGCTCGCCCAGGCCCTGGTCGGCGCCCCCTTCGTCGTACGGACCATGCTGCCCGTGCTGCGCGCGGTGGACGTACGCCTGAGGGAGGCGGCCTCCGTGCTCGGGGCCTCGCCCTGGCGGGTGTGGCGCGAGGTCGATCTGCCGCTGGTGCGCAGGGCGTTGCTGGTCGCGGCCGGGTTCGCGTTCGCCGTGTCCCTGGGCGAGTTCGGGGCGACCGTCTTCATCGCGCGCCCCGACAACCCGACCCTGCCCGTCGCGGTGGCCCGCCTGCTGAGCCGCCCCGGGGAGCTGAACTACGGCCAGGCGATGGCCCTTTCCACGATTCTCATGGTCGTCTGCGTGGCCGCCCTGCTCCTCCTGGAGCGGGTCCGCGTGGACCGGACGGGGGAGTTCTGATGCTGCTGAGCCTTCGGGAGGCGACCGTACGCCTCGGCGGGCGGCCCGTGCTGGACGGCGTGGACCTCGACGTGGCCGAGCACGAGGTGGTGTGCGTGCTCGGGCCGAGCGGCAGCGGCAAGTCCACGCTGCTCAGGGCGGTCGCCGGGCTCCAACCGCTCGATGCCGGACGGGTGTTGCTCGACGGCCGCGACCAGGCGGACGTGCCCGCGCACCGGCGGGGCGTGGGGCTGATGTTCCAGGACCACCAGCTCTTCCCGCAGCGGGACGTGGGCGGCAACGTCGCCTTCGGACCGCGCATGCACGGGGTCTCCAAGGCCGAACGGGACGCCGAGGTGCGCGAGTTGCTGGAGCTGGTCGGGCTGCCCGGCGCCGAACGGCGGGCGGTGGCCGGGCTGTCCGGCGGCGAGCAGCAACGGGTCGCGCTCGCGCGGGCCCTCGCGCCCCGGCCCCGGCTGCTGATGCTGGACGAGCCGCTCGGCCAGCTCGACCGCTCGCTGCGCGAACGCCTGGTGGTCGAACTCCGGGAACTCTTCGGCCGGTTGGGAACCACCGTGCTCGCCGTCACGCACGACCAGGGCGAGGCGTTCGCCCTCGCCGACCGGGTGGTGGTGATGCGGGACGGACGGATCGCCCAGTCCGGTACGCCACTTGAGGTGTGGAAGCGGCCCGCCGACGCGTTCGTGGCCCGCTTCCTCGGCTTCGACAACGTGGTGGCGGCGACCGTCACCGACGCGGTCGCGGACACCCCGTGGGGAAAGCTGCCGGTGCCGGAGGGCTCGCCCCAGGGTGGCCGCGAACTGCTCGTACGGCCCGCCGGAGTCCGGCTCGTGGCGGAGGACGCGGGACTGCCGTGCACGGTGGCCGCGCGCACCTTCAAGGGCACCCATGTGTCGGTGCGGCTGCGGCCCCGCGACGGCGGGCCCCTCCTGGAGGCGGCCTGCGCGCTGGCCGACGCGCCGGAGACCGGGGCCGGAACCGGCGTGGTGTTCGACGCGGCGGACGTGGTCGTCCTCGGCTGACCACGACCGGAAGCGCGAACGGGAACGTGACCGGGAATGTGACCGGAAACGCGACCGCGGCCCGCCCCCGTGGATTCGGGGACGGGCCGCGGCCGTGAAGCGGTGGTGGGTGAAGTCCGGCGTCAGCTGCCGGTCTTCGCGCCACGACGGCGCATGCCGAAGTACACGGCGCCGCCGCCGACGACCACGAGGGCGCCCGCGACACCGGCGATCAGGCCGGTGTTGGAGTTGGCACCGGTCTCGGCGAGGTTCGAGTCACCGATCGCCGCGGACGGCGCGTTGCTCGGGACGGCGGAGGCCGGGGCCACGGCGCCGCTGCTCTCGGACGCCGAGTCGGACGGGGAGGCGCTCTCCTCGGCCGGCTTGGTCTCCGACGGGGACGGCTTGACGGTCTCGGAGGCGGAGGCGCTCGGGGCGGGAGCCTCCTCCTTCGCGCACGCCGTGGCCGGGGTGGTCAGGTTGGGCGTGATGTCCTTGTTCTTGATGAACCGGGGCACGTTGACGCTGACACGGTAGGTCGCGCCGGGCTTCCAGTCCTCGTCGAAGGTGATCTGGGCGCCTTCCTTGGTGCCGGTCACCTCCTGCTCGCCGATCTTCTTCTCGTCGGCGCCGTTGTTCTCCAGGTACACGGTGACGGTGGCCTTCTGGCCGGAGAAGTCCTTGTCGGTGACGACGATGGAACCCTTGTCACCGTTGCAGACAGCCGTGGCCGAGAACTCGCTGATGTTGCACGCGAGAGCCTGACCGGAGATACCCAGGACCATCGCGGCGGACGCGGAGGCAAGACCCAGGACGCGCACGGAGCGGCGTGCGTTGCGGCGGGATATGGACAAGTCTTGTCCTTTGCTGAGTGCAGAACTGCGGGGGGTAGTGGGGGCGTTGGGGCGGGGTGAGGCACAGCCCCGGCACCCCCACGAGACACACAGGTTTATAAGCGCTCCATAAGGAGTGTCAATGCGTAGGCGCCTGTGAGCCGTTGACTTTACCGTCTTATTAACTGAAGAGACGTTTCAACGCCTCGGGCGCCGACTCTATCCGGTCGCTGACCTGGCCAAGTACCGCCCCCCGAACGGTAGTTCAGCCCTGGACCGCCGCCGGGTCCATCCACATGACCTCCCAGGTGTGCCCGTCGAGGTCGTCGAAGGCGCGGCCGTACATGAAGCCGTGGTCCTGCGGCTCGCCGTGTGCGGTGCCGCCCGCCGCGATCGCCCTGTCCACCAGCTCGTCCACCCGCGCACGGCTCTCGGCGCTCAGGCAGAGCAGCACCTCGCTGGAGGTCCGCGCGTCCACGATCTCCTTGTCGGTGAAGCGGGCTTAGTGCTCGCGGGTCATGAGCATCGCCACGATGGTGTCGCTGATGACGACACAGGCGTTCTCGTCGGTGCAGAACTGCGGGTTGATCTCGTAGCCCAGCTCGGTGAAGAACTTCCGCGCGGCCGGGACGTCGGCGGTGACCAGGTTGACGAAGATCATCTGGCGGTACATGGGGCCCTCCGGGGTCCGTGCGTTCGATGGTGTCCGCCGGTGCAGACGGTGGGCGGCCCCGGAACTCATCGGTGCCCTCAGCGGGTTGTGGGCAGCGCGGACAAGTAGGCGATCAGCAGGGTCAGCGGCCCGAACACCGCGAGCAGGGCGCCCGCCCGCAGCGCGGCGGCACTGCGCAGCATCGTCGCCGGGGCACCCAGGCGCAGCAGCGCCGCGTTGGTGTCGGCGCGGGTCTGGCGGGCCTCCACGGCGGCGGTCAGCAGCGTGGCCAGCGTGCAGCCGGCCACCACCAGCGTGGCGAGCAGGGTCAGCGGACCGAAGGGCGGGGCGGAGCGGTCGTACAGCACGGTCATCGCGAACGCGGCCGACGCCACCGCGCAGAGCACACCGAGCGGGCGCCCGATCCGCGTCGCCTCGGCCATCAGGACCCGCCCGGCCAGCAGCCTGAGCGCGCCGGGCTGCGCGCACTGCAGCAGGCGTCCGGCGAGGTACGTCAGCCCGGGCGCGGCCAGGACGAGACCGAGGGCGGTGAGCATCCAGCCCGCCAGCACCGCGGCGCCCTCGGCGGGCAGCGCGGCGAGCGAGGGCGCGGGCGTGACCCGGCCCGCGTACGCCTGGACCGCGAGACCGCC
>NZ_WWIR01000335.1 GCF_009863025.1 Streptomyces sp. SID4985
AGGCGCCCTCCGCGTTCGGCGGCACCCCCTCCCGGCAGGCCCCGCCCCCCGGCCCCTCCGGCTACCCGCAGCAGGGCGGCCAGCCGAACAACGGCGGCCCGTCCTTCGGCGGCGGCGTCGACGACTGGGTGATATCCCCGCCGTCGTCCCCGTCCCAGAACGGCCCCGCCGGCGGCTACGGCTACCCGCAGCCCGGCGGACAGCAGGGACCGTCGGGCTACCAGCAGCGCCCGGCCACGTGGACGGTGACCATCGGCCCGGACCGCGAGTACTTCATGGCGATGATGCAGCGCTCCGGCCCGGAAGCGGCAGGCCTCAACCTGCCCGCCTACTCCCCCGAGCAGCAGCGCCCCCTCACCGGCAACCAGCTCACCATCGGCCGCCGCCGCCACTCCACCGGCGACACCCCCGACATCGACCTCTCCGTCCCCCCGGAGGACCCCGGCGTCTCCCACCAGCACGCGGTCCTGGTCCAGCAGCCGGACGGCAACTGGGCGGTGGTCGACCAGAACTCGACGAACGGCACGACGGTCAACGGCGGCGACGAACCCATCCAGCCGTTCGTCCCGGTCCCGCTCCAGGACGGGGACCGGGTGCATGTGGGGGCGTGGACGACGATCACGCTCCGCCGGGGCTGAGCCACCACGCGACTGAAACCGTTCAGGGCCCGCACACAGTGCGGGCCCTGCGCATTTCACCATTGCCGCTTATAGGCGCTGAGGTGGTACGGAGCACGGCTGGAGCTCCGGCGGGAGACACCGCGACTCGGGGCCGTCAGGTCGGGTACCGGCGAGGCCGGGTGGACTTCGGCAGGGGCGTGCAGGCATCCGCGTCGACGCACAGGATGATGTCGATGTCCGCTCCCGTCATGCGGGGTATCCAGTGGCGGACTCCGGCGTCGGTCCACCGGCCGCACCGAGCGCACGTACCCGACACCGGGGGCGAGGTCATGTCCCAGGCGGGGCTCAACGGACGTCCTCCTGGTGGCGCGGGCACGCGCAGGGCGGGAACGACTGGCTGAACGGGATGTCGCGGGCGGGCTGAACGTGGCGCGTGGGACGGACGACCGTGCGCTGTCCGGTCTCGGGGTTCACCCGGTACACCTTGATCGTCAGGCCGGGGTGCGAACCCTCGTCACCTTGTGTGGTCAACATGTGACACACGATCAGGCTTCGGGGTCCCGGTGCGCGGCGGCGGACGGGGCGTCATTTCGGCGACACGCAGGGCGTCAATTCGGTGTCATTAGGCGGCGTGCGTGGGTAACTTGATCGCATGACAACACCGAACGCCACACTCCGGGCCGTGCGGCTCGGGTTGCTGATGAGCCAGGACGAATTCGCCCGTGCGGTGCGGGATGCCGGGCAGCGGGCAGGCCAGCCCAACGAAGCGACCAAGCGCCTCGTGCAACGCTGGGAGAGCGGCGAGACGGCCGTGCCCCGGCCGGTGTACGCACGCGCGCTGGAGAGCGTGACGGGCCTGCCGATCGAGTCTCTGGGGTTCGCGGCCCCGGTGCCGCAAATGCGCGTGACCGGAGACGGACACGGCGGCCACGACGTGCAGGGAAGCCCCGTCGGCGTCCCGGCGGCGACCGCGGCCCAGACCGCTCCGAGGGGCAACTACTCCGGCATCTGGCTGAGCACGTACGAATACTTCAGCTCCGGACGCGACGGCTCGTTCACCGGCAAGCACTACGTCGTCCTGCTCCAGCACGGCAACCGCCTCACCGGCCGCAGCCTGCCGCAGGGTTCACTGAACCCCGACTCACCACTCACCCTGGACCTCCAAGTCGAGGGCAACATCGTCACCGGCACCTGGAACGAGAAGACGGCGAGCGAGGGCTACTACCGGGGCGCTCGCTACTTCGGCGCCGTGCAGATGCTGGTGGAGCCGACCGGCCGCCGCATGGCCGGCAAGTGGGTCGGCTTCGGCAAGGAGTTCGACGTGAACACGGGCCCGTGGGAGCTGCGCTTCATGGACGCCGACACCAGCAAGGCCACGATCGCCCGCTACAACCGGACACCCGAATGAGCCCACCCTGAACATGAGTGAGCCCCCGTCGATCGGCGAAGGCTCACTCATGTTCACCCGTATTACTCACCAGAGGGAAAGTCCGCACCCCGCGAGGCACCCTCGTAGGCGCGCAACTCCTCGACCATGCCGACCAGTTGCTCATGGACGGCCTCATAACCCCCCGCCCCCAACACGATCCTCCGCGGAGGCTCCTCCCGATCCATGGCGTCCAGAACGGCCCGCACCCCCCGCTCCGGATCCCCAGGCTGACACCCGTCCTGCCCGACCATCGACGTACGGACCGACTCGACGAACGGCAGATACGCGTCGACCGACTCGGACACGGACTCGTCGGCGAAGGCGGTGTACGCGTGGGTCCGGAATGCCCCCGGCTCGACGGCGAGGACACGGATACCGAACGGGGCGACTTCCTCACGCAACGCCTCGGTGAGGCCCTCGACGGCGAACTTGGCGGCGCTGTAGTAGCCGAATCCGGGTACGCCCCGCAGGCCCGCGACGGACGACATGTTGACGATCCAGCCGCTACGCCGGGCCCGCATACCCGGCAGAACGGCACGCAGGATCTCCGTGACGGAGAAGAAGTTCAGCTCGAAGGACCGCCGCACATCGGCCTCGGCCATGCCTTCGACGGAGCCGTACCAGCCGCGCCCCGCATTGTTGACCAGCACGTCGATCCCGCCGAACCGCTCCTCCGCGGCACGGACGGCGTCACGGACCTGTCCCGCGTCGGTGACGTCCAGCGGCAGGACCAGGACCCGGTCGCTATGCCGGTCGGCCCAGTCGTCCAAGAGCTTCGGCCGACGGGCGGTGAGGACGACGTTGTCGCCACGTTCGAGAGCGGCGTCGGCGTAGGCCATGCCGAAACCACCGGGGGTCCCGCCAGTGATGAACCAGGTATGCACGCTTCCTCGATTCCTGACCGTCAGGGGGCGATGTCGAGCCTGCTGATCAGCCCTCGGTCGAGGACGAAGCGGTAGCGCAGATCGACGGTTCCGCCGGGGAAGTCGCCTTCGAGGTGCTGGACGACGGTGTACCGGTCGGGGCCGTCGCTCTCGGCTCCGACGAGCGTGGTGGTGTACGTGTACTCGGAGCCGGTCCGCTCCAGCCAGCGCGTGATGGCGGCGGTGCCCTCGTGGGTCTGCCCGTCGTCCGCGACGGAGGCCCCGGGCGTGAAAGCGGCCAGGGCGGCGGGGACATCGCGCGCGTCGTGCGCCCGCAGATAGCGCCGGACGACCTCCGGCAGCTCGACGGTGTCGGGGTTCTCGGCCATGGGAGCGCCTCGCAGACAGGGACATGACGACATGACTCAGCGCCGGTAAGCCGGTCGCTGCTAAAATAGAAGCCAGTAACTTCGACTTTAGCAGTAACCAGGGAGAGTGCCATGCCGAACCGGATCAGGCTGGAGGACCGCGAGTGCCCGCTGTCGACCACGGTGCGGCACGTCGGCGAGTGGTGGACGCTGCTGATCCTTCATGACGCCTTCGACGGCTACACCCGCTTCGACCAGTTCCAGCAGAGCCTCGGCATCTCCACCAGCATGCTCACCGCACGCCTGAAGACCCTGGTCGGCGACGGCCTCCTGGAGCGGCGCCCGTACCAGACGAACCCCGTCCGCCACGAGTACGTCCTCACCGGCCTCGGCCGCTCCCTGCGCCCCGTGATCGTCGCCCTCGCCGCCTGGGGCAACCGCCACCTCGACCCCCAGGAACGCTCCATGATCCTGATCGACGCCGAGACCGGCCAGGAGTCCGACCCGATCGTGGTCGACGCCCACACCGGCAAGCGCCTCGACGACAGCGAGGCGTACGTCTTCAGCGCGGGCCCGGCGGCCAGCGACGCGATGCGGGCCCGCTACACGGAACTGGACCGTCAGCGGCGTACGCGCGGCGCCGCACCGGACGCGACGTAGCCCTGGTCCGAGGGGAGCGCTCGGCCTCACCGAAGGGCAGGCCCGGTACCGCCGCGCCAGTCGTTCACGCGCTTGCGGACCGAGGACACCATGGGGAGGCCGTCGACCTCGTCCGGCTCGAACCAGCGCACGTCCGTCGACTCGTCGGACACGGCGAGCCGCCCGCCGGTCGGCCGTGCCAGGAAGCAGATGGAGAACTCCTGCCGGACCTCGCCGTCGTCGTACGCGAACACGTGGCGGGGGTTGGTGTACGTGCCGACGATGCCGGTCAACTCGACCTCGTAGCCGGTCTCTTCGCGGGTCTCACGGATCGCGCAGTCCGGCAGCGACTCCCCGATATTCATCGCACCGCCGGGCAGCGCCCACATCCCGTTGTCGGTACGCCGCTGGAGGAGGATGCGTCCGGCGCCATCCACGACGACAACCGAGGCCGCGGGGACGAGACTGTTCGCCGCCGGGGCAGCCGGGTCGTCCTCGTAGTCACGCCTGACCATCGGTCTCCTCCCACACCGGGCGCCCTCGACTCCACAGCCCCTCGACGTGCGACGCGAAGCGGTCGAACATCCCGTCGTCCTGATGCCGCCGCAAATGCAGGGTCGGGGCATCATGGCCGACCGAGTGCGTCAGCAGCGGCGTGACGATCATGTCATCGTCGAAGCGGAAGACGGACAGGTGTGCGTGGCCGTCGCTGTACCGCGCGCCGATGCCCTGCTGGCTGCGGATCTTCTCCAGTTCCGCCAGGGTGACGCGGATGCGGGTGGACAGGGTGAGGGCGACGCCTTCGTCCTCCTCACGGGAGCGTGTCACTTCACTGTCGGGATCGCCGACAAGGAACCGCACCCGGCATCCCTGGGCTGCCTTGCGACGCAAGGCGGTCCCGAACCGGGCCTGCTCCAGCCACAGAAAGTAGTTCGTGAACCCGGCGAAGGTCATTTCGCGCTCGGCCCGCGTGATCAGCGCGCGCCAGAGCGACGCGGGAACACCTGACCGGTACGGGTAGACCGACACGACCTCGCGGTCCGGTCCGACCTTGATCGCCTTACGGGTGACTGCCGGCCACAGCACAGATTCCTCCTCTCCCAGCACCTCGGCCGCCGCCCACCGGTGCCGGGCGTGCGGCACACGGCCTGGCTCCGTGATCCATCGGCCAACCGTCTTGGCGTCTACCCCGCAGCGATCGGCCAACTGGCTATCGGTCAACTTGGCTTTGCTCATGGCTCGTTGAAGTGCCTCGTTCACGCATACCCCCATGGACGTTCGACACGTTTCGCGGCGCTCTCCCACTCCGTACCTAACGCGTACAGAACGAGGTTGTAACGCTCCGTAAGTGGCGGTTTGGTGAACGACAGAGACCCCGGCGACCGCTGACACGGTCCCGGGGCGCGGACGACGCCCTCAGGGAGCGACGACATGACCGAACGTACAGCCCGGACCAGTAAGACAACAGCGCGAGGACCCGTCTACGTGGGCCTGCCTGAACCCGACCCCGCGCCGGTGGAGGGGTGCCCCGAGTGCGACGCTCTGTCCCGGCAACGGACGACAGCCCGGCGAGACGGAGACCTGTCGGCCGTGTCCGATCAGAACGTGAAGATGCGTGCGCACCAGGACGGGGGATGCGCATGAACGGGAACACGCTGGACATCGGTGACCTCGCCTACGACGAGAACGCCCGCAAGGTCGGCGTGGTGATGGGGCACGAGGGGCCATACGTGCAGCTCCGTCCGCCGTGCGGCGGACGGGAATGGGACTGCCCACCTGACCGGGCGCGACGCGTGACTGCGGCCGAGCGGCTGTCGGCGAGCGTGGCCCGCACCAACGCGCGCAGCAGGGGAGACGTGCTGTGAGCACCGCGCCCACCGTGGATACCGAGACGATGAGCGTGGAATGCGCCCTCGCCCAGCGGCCCGGGTACCGCGACCTGCACAGGCAGTGCCGCCAGACCCAGGACCTCGAGCTGCCTCACTCACGGGGGCTCTTGCTCGTGCAGCGGTGCACGTGCGACTGCCATCGCGGCAGTGGCGTGATCCGCTGAGAGAGCGGTGGGACCGAAGGCGGATCTCAGGTCCAGACAACCGGGCACCCCCGCCGGATCGAATGCTGAGCAGCACGCAGAAACAGCGCGACGTAGAAGGCCGTGTCCAGGTCCTCACTCCACAGGCCCGCCCCAGCAGCGGCCAGCTCCTTCCCCTGGTGCCTGAACCACCCGCTCAAGTCGAGGTTGTCGCAGGTCGCCGGGGTTTCGGAGGGCAGATCGATGGCTGCCGCGAGCTTCTGGGCGAGCGGGAGTGCCTGGGGAGCGCCGACGACCATGGTCGACTCGCGGGAGCCGGAGCCGGAGCCGATGGGCAACCGGATCTCCTCGTCGAGCGAGAAGGGCACGAGGACGGTCCAGCCGCAGAGGACTTCCGATTCCTCGCGGGACAGGTGCAGCCCGCACAGGGCGTGGAACCCGGTCATCGACGGGGTCAGCTTCTCTTCGAAGGCCTGGCCCGAGCCGGGGACGAAGTCCGCCTCCGGGGGCACGTCCGTGTAGGGCGGCAGGCCCCGCCGCCCGAGTTCGGCGTCGAGCGCCGAAGCGGTTTCGCCCCAGCCGTCCTCCCCCTCGTCGAACCATTCCTCCGCGCCGACGCTCACCACGTACGCACCCATGCCGGGAAGTTACCGAGCGCCACTGACATCGGAAGCGGGGTCCTACGACCCAGGTCCTCGGTCCCCCCGTCTGAGACCATGGACGGGTGAATGAGATCCGGCGTGGCACGCTTCAGGAGCAGACCTTCTACGAGCAGGTCGGTGGGGAGGAGACGTTCCAGCGGCTCGTCCACCGCTTCTACGAGGGCGTCGCGGAGGACCCGCTGCTCAAGCCGATGTACCCGGAGGAGGACCTGGGTCCGGCCGAGGAGCGGCTCACGCTCTTCCTCATCCAGTACTGGGGCGGCCCGACCACCTACAGCGAGAACCGCGGGCATCCCCGGCTGCGGATGCGGCACGCGCCGTTCGCCGTGGACCGGGCCGCGCACGACGCCTGGCTGAAGCACATGCGGGTGGCGGTGGACGAGCTGGAGCTGTCCGAGGAGCACGAGCGGACGCTGTGGAACTACCTGACGTACGCCGCCCAGTCGATGGTGAACACCCCGGAATGACCGCGGATCAACCCGCGACTGACCCTGGAACGACCCGCGACCGACCCGGAATGCCCCGGAACGGCCCCGCGACGCCAGGGCCCGCCTGAACATCGCATTCCGGCCGGCCCGTACCGGAAACCGGTTACGATCCGGTATAGACCTCAGTCCCACGGCTACCCGGCCCCGACCCGCTCTGCCAGCATCGCCACAAGATCTGCAGGACGCAGCAGAGTCGAGGCAGAGCAAAGTCCGAAGGTTACGGGGGCCGGGTGACGGGGTTCATCATGTCGCGCGCGCGGGCACACAGCCTGCTGCTCAGCGCCGCACTGCTCACGGTGGCTCTGACCACGGTCGTACTGGCGACTCTCACGGCGTACTCCGGCGCGCTCGGGGACGCCGCGCTGCGGCACGTGCTGAACGATCCGCGCAACGCCGCGGACACATCCCTGGTCGTCCAGGCGTACACGCCCGCGGGCGGCGAGGCCGACGCGGACGCGGCCGTGCTCGCGGGCGCGCGCAGGACGTTCGACGGGCTGCCGGTGACCGTGCGGTCGCTGCGCCGTTCGGGACCGTACGGGCTGTCCGCCGCTCTCGGTACGGCAGCGGCGGAGCACTCGGACTCCCCGGACCTCACCTACTTCGCGGCGCTGGACCGCTCCCAGGTGCGGCTGGTCACCGGCCGCTTCCCGGGCGCGGCGGCGGGCGACGCCGAGGTGGCGCTGCCGCA
>NZ_WWIR01000336.1 GCF_009863025.1 Streptomyces sp. SID4985
GGGGGTCTTCCCGGTCTCCCGGGACTCCGGATCTCCGTATCTCCGTATCTCCGGATCTCCGGGCTCCGCCGAACCTTTCGAATCTTTCGATCGGGGTCTCCCGGACCTTCCTTCCGGAACCCCTGGCCGATCTTTCACGATCTGCGAGACTGACACCTGATACACACACCTCATGCGGCACGTAGTGATCGGGGACCGGGGATTTTCCTGCGGACTGAAGAATCACCGCACGTTTCGGCGGGCGGCCGTGGGGGAGGTCACTGACACGATGATCGGGTTGCGCGGCGGGGGCCACGCGTCCTAGAAAAGCACTCGGGTGGAGATATATGCATCGCGGTGGCGGACTGGGCGAGGGGACTGATGACCTGGGTCCTCGGCGAGCCCGGCGGGGAAGGCACCGGCGCGAAGCGGAGGAAGCGACCGAAGCACGTCATGCTGACGCGCGTCAGACACAGGGTGTACCGAGTGAGCCCGAGCGGCACGACCGGCAGAGCGACCGCCGGCCCGACGACCGGGCCGAGAGCCTCCGGTTGGAGAGCAGGAATGGTGGTCGGGTGGGGGTGACGTACAAGTACTTCGGCGCGCCGGACGGTGCGACCGCGGCCCGCGTCCCGATCTCGATGCGCCCCGAGGAACTCGGCGGCGACGAGCTGGGCATGAACGGCATGTTCACCAAGATCAAGCCGGAGACGATGGCGGCGATGGTGCTCACGGGCATCGAGGGCGTCCCCCTGCACAAGGTGCCGCCCCTCGAACTCGTCGTCCTGCACCCGGACTACGCGGTGGTCAAGCTCCCCATGACCGTGGTGGACCCCCTCCGCGACATAGGCGAGGAAGCGGTGGGCGCGGCGGCGTTCATCTGGTCGACGGTGCCGGACCGGGGTGGGCCGCGGGACGCGTTCAACGTGTACCAACTGTTGCATGAGTGGCAGGACTTCTCGCACCGGCTGCATGAGGCGGGGCATCAGCCGTACTGCCTGGTGTGGCCCTGACGGTCGGCCCGTCAGGGCGTCGAGCCGTCAGTCCGTCAGGCCCGCGTCGTGGGCCAGCAGGCCCGCCTGGGTGCGGTTCGCGCAGTGCAGTTTTTCCAGGGTGCGGGAGACGTAGCCCTTGACCGTGGCTTCGGAGAGGTGGAGCCGGGCGGCGATGCGGGCGTTGGAGAGGCCCTCGCCGAGGCCGGTGAGGACCTGGAGTTCGCGTTCGGTGAGGGAGGCGACCAGGTCGCGGGCGCGGTCGTGGGCGGAGAGCCGGTCGGTGGAGGCGGCCACCAGGCGGCGGGCCGCCGAGGGGGACAGGACGGTGTGGCCCTGGGCGGCGGTCCGTACGAGACCGATCAGCTCCTCGGGCGGGGTGGACTTCACCAGGAAGCCGGTCGCCCCGGCGCGCAGCGCGCGCAGGACGTACTGGTCGGCGTCGAAGGTGGTCAGGACCAGGGTGTGCGGCGGGTCGGACAGCCGGCCGAGGTGTTCGATCGCGGTCAGGCCGTCCATGCCCGGCATGCGCAGGTCCATGAGGACGACGTCGGGGCGGCCGCGCCGGACCCTGGCTGACCCGGCGCAGGCCGCGCGGGTCGACGAGTTCGCGCGGAACGGGTTCGCGGTCGAGCCGTGCGTCTACGACGCCTCCGGGAACACCGCCGCCGTCACCTTCCCCACGCGGGACAAGCTCGTCGAGGAGGTCGAGGCCGTCGGCTACCCGGCCGACCTGGTGGAGTCCCGCCGACGAGCTGACCCTCGACGAGATGCTCGCCTTCCAGGCTGTACCAGGCCGAGTACGCGGACAACGCGGCCAGCTTCACGGCTAACGTGCCCGAGGGCCTGGACCTCGACGAGACGGCGGACGTGATCGAGAAGTGGCTGCCCCACCTGAAGGGCACCACGGTCATGGTTGACGGCACCCCACCGCAGGCGCCGTACGAGCGGATCACCCGTGAGGAGTTCGAGCAGTACAGCACCTTCCGGGTCGAGGGCTCGACGGACGAGGAGTGCTCGTCGGGAGTGTGCCCCATCCGCTAATCCTCCACACGTAACCCCCTTGCGAGCAAGTCAGTTGGTCCCCGTTCGGAGGCATTTCTGGCGTTTCCGCAGACAGGATGGCCTACATGCTGAAGATGACTTGGTTCCTCCGGGGAGCGCACGCCAACGAGTGGACGGGCGAAGACTTCGACGAGGCCGTACGGGCCTTCAGGCTGGACGCCACGGCGACCGTCAACAACCTGGGGATGGACACCGAGCGGAACGCCGTGTTCTTCGAGCAGTTCATCGACCCGATCGGCGTCCGCCTGGTCGAGGAGGGGCGGGCCGAGGTCACGGCCGGGAATGACTGGAGCACGGCCATCGGTCCGATCATGGTCTCTGTGACCACTGCGGCCTGACGCTTATCGGGGCATGTCCTTCACCATCACCGCGTACCGAGGTGAGTCGTCGGACGGCTTGGACTCGTCCACCTGCCGGTATCCCCAACTCTCGTACAGGTGAACGACCTTGAAGTGCGCGATCTCTACCTGAAGGGACACCACGTTCGCTTCCACGGGAGCGATCAGGGCGTCATGAATCTTCTTGGCCCGCCCGGTGCCTCGCCACTTGGGAAGCACCATGAACTCTGACAGCGCGAAAACAGGCCCTCGGATGTCGCTCGGTCTGGTGCTCCCCTTCCACCAGCCACCGGGGGCGAGGACCGAGCCGTAGGCGTATCCGACTGGCCCCCCGTTCTCACAGCCGGATACGCATCTCCAGTTCCGCCGGGCCGACCACAAATCCAGGAAGTACGTGAAGCGCTCGCGCGAGTGGAATGGGTCGGGGTTGTCGGCGTACACCTCGTCGTGGATGTCCAAGAGCATGGAACGCACGTCTTGGGCGTCGGCATGGCCATACCGCTTCAGATCCATTGGTGAGACCCCTCGATCCACTCGACCACTTCGGCCACCTTCGACCCGGAGGCGGCAACCACCTCACGCGTCTTGGCCAGGACATTCGAAGTCCTCTTCGATCCGGACGGGAGCATGGCGTACGCCTTGGCGCCCGTCGAGCAAGCTAGCTCCAGTTCACCTTGTCGCGCATGGGTGAGTGCCAGGTGGGCGGTGAATAGCGCCTTGTCCCGTACTAGATCGTCCGGGAGGGCGGCCAAGGTCCGGTGCAAGCAGTACTCGGCTCGGTAGTGGTCACCCATCGCCGCCCACATGTACGACGACAAGGCGTCGAACTCCGCTCGGCTGTAGAAGCTGATCCAGTCCGAGCGCGGCTCGTCGCTGGTGCGGTTGAAGTTCTTCTCGGCCAGGCCGTGAGCGCGTAGCGCATCCTGCCGATGGTGGAGACGAGCCAGCGCGTTCGCGTTCCGCATGTGCCCAAGCGATGCATACAGGGGATCACGACGCGACGCGGTCGAGCGCTTCATTACCTCGGCACCAGCGGCTGCCTCGCTGTGGTTCTCTCCCATGCTCGACGTGAGCATTAGGTGATCCCATACGCGGTAGGTCTTCTCGGGGCTCCGGGACAAGCCGGCGAAGGTCATGGCCTGGCCGAGGTGACTGCGTGCACGCGAGGGCGAACGGGAATCGAGGGCCGCGAAGGCCGCGGACGTCATGGCGTCGGCCGCGAGGCCATGAAGCATGTCCCGCACTCGACTGGATACCGTTCCGGAGGCGAGTGCGGACTGAACCCGAAGGGCCAGCTCGATGGCCAGGTTCTCCACCTGCCGGGTACCGCCGACCTCGCGGTCCCGCCGGAGGATGGTCACGTAGTCCTGGTGGAACCTCTGGGCATCAGCCACACCCAGACGCCCACGAGGCGTGGTTTGCGGGACTGTGAGGGACAAGATCGCTCCGCCTGCTGCGGAGTGAAATTCGCGACGAAGCACGGGGCCGTCCTCCGATGGTGCGCCACTCTTCTTGCGCCGGGGGATGAACCCTAGAGCCTCGGATGAAGCGTCCAGTACCTCTTCGATGCAAAGGCGGATGCGGTCTTGGGGCCACTTCGTCTCGTAGCGCAGCCAGCGTCGCACGTCCGCGTCAGTGACCGAGCCGGGAGAGCCGGTCAGTCGTTCGATCGCGAGGTTAATCAGCTTGGCTAACTCGGCTTGCGAGAAGCTGAGTTCCTCCATGCGCGCTTCCAACTTGGCGTTCGCGTACACATGGATGAAGGTAGCGCTCCTCAAATCACATCGCGAAGCTCGAAGGTAAAAATCACCGGGGTCCTGCGCCGGAGTTCCACCTTGTTTCACCTGTCGCAGATGTCGTCCCGGCCGTTCACTGGTTGTCACCAGAATTCAGTCCCCGAGGGGAGATGTGTGGTGTCCACCGTGACCGAAAGACACGAGGCTTCAGGCGTCGACGACCTGCCGATCGACGTCGAGCTGATCACGGACAGCACCGACGCGGCCCTGGCCATGAGGCTCGGCACCTCGACCCGCGCGGACATCGACATGAGGACGCCCGTCCTGGTGGGGCAACTGCAACTCCTCCTCGGCGAGGAGCTGGGTGCCGGCGAAGACGACGCGGTGATGCAGCAGTTCCGCAAGGCGTACAAGCTGCTCGACCTGAAGAACCGCCCCGCCAAGGAGGCCACGACCTTCTCGGCCTACTTCTTCATGCGCGACGTGGCGGACGTGACGCGCCGTCTGCTGTGGATCTACACCCAGAGGAGCGGGACGGGTGTCTCGTGAGCCCCAAGGCGCAACAACTCCTTTACGTCCTGGCGCTCCTCGCCCTGATGGCCGTGCTGGCGGTCGGCATATTCGGCAGTCCGGCGCCCGGCACCGGCAGCCCCTCGGCTGGCGTCAGTGGATCTTCCAGGGCCTCATAATCCTCGGCTCCATCTCGGTCGTGGCTGCCTACTCGCGCCTGACCACATGATCATCCGCCCCGAGGTGCCTTCCTGGTCGTTCCCCCACGGCTATCCCTCGGGGCGGATGCCCACAACCCCAAAGCACCCATCCCCGATGCAAGGGAGAGCCGCGATGGGCTACCTACAGCCTGAAGAGGCCGACCGCGCCGCCGCGCACCAGGCCGCGTTAACCGAACGCGATTCGCGCTGGCGCCGCCTCGTCGTGAGCCCGTTCCTCGACGGCCACCTCGTCGTGCGGCCAGACAGCCAGGCCGCACTCCGCATCCCGGCCGACCACTACGACGCGCTCGCCACGGCCGCCGACATGCAGGAGCCGGCGCCGCCATGGCTGCGGGTCGCCGTCCGTGAACGCTGGGGCCTGGAGATGCCGACCGGCCCGCTCGGCGAGGCCGCCATCATCCGCAAGGCGTCGGACTACGGCTTCAGCAGGGCGAGTTGGGAGATCAACCTCGGCTGCAACTTCGACTGCCCGCACTGCTACCTCGCAGCGAAGGAGTTCGACGGCCTCTCGTGGGAGCAGAAGGTTCAGCTCCTCGACATCATGCGGGACGCGGGCGTTCTCTGGCTCCAGATCACGGGCGGCGAGCCGACCATCGACCGCGACTTCCCTGGCGCCTACCGGTACGCCTACAGCCAAGGCATGATGCTCACCGTCTCCACGAACGCATCCCGGCTGTGGCACCGCGACATCCTGAGCCTGTTCCGCGACTGCCCGCCGTACCGGCTCGTCGTCAGCATGTACGGGGCCACCGAGGAGACCTTCGACCAGTTCACGCGGCGCCGAGGCGCGTGGAAGTCGTTCAAGCGCGGCATCGACGCGGGCCTCAGCGCCGGGCTCCCCCTCCGCCTGAACCTGATCGTCACGAACGAGACGGCGCACGAGGCCGACCGTATGACGGCACAGGCCGAAGCGTGGGGCATCCCGCACCACGCCTACACGAACATGACGCCCACCATCTACGGCGGACCCGAGAGCCTTCTCGCCCAGTCCACCGAGCACCTGCGCGAGCGCCGACCGTTCACCGGGTGCAACGCCGGGGTCACGTTCTTCCACGCCGACCCGCACGGCAAGGTCAGCATCTGCAAGGTCGGTCGCGACGATCAGATCGACCTCATGTCCGAGGGAATCGAGGGCCTGCGCCGTCTGCCCGGCATCTCGGACAAGCTCATGCTTCGCACCGGGGGCTGCGAGGGGTGTTCACTGTCCGGCTCGTGCCGGGTGTGCCGCCCGCTCGCGAAGCAGTTCCAGGAGGCGAAGGCACCGCTGGCCAACTACTGCCAGCACGCCAAACCGAAGGAGAAGACGAGCGCATGAGTCCCGTACCCGTGACCATCGGCCGCAAGCCGCCGGCCATCCGTCCCGAGCTTCCGGCCGCGATCGTCGCAGCCCCGACCGTCGTGCCGGTCGACGACGTTGACGACCTGCTCGAAGGCGTCGCCTGCTCGTGCAGCGGGAGCGACGACAACCCGCACTGACCTGCACTGATCAGTTTCGGTCGGGCCCTGGCGAACTTCGCGCCGGGGCCCGTTCCGTATGCCCGTCGCGCGTAGTGTGCGGACATGCGATTCCGCTGGGACTGGCTTCGTCCAGTGGTGACGGTGCCGTTCGTGCCGACTATCGGCCCCGTACACCCCTCCGTCCTCACAGAGGACGTATTCGCCGACACCCTCACTGCTGCCACGACCGACCGGTTCTTCCTCCGGTACGACAAGGACATCCGTTGGTCCGAGAGCAAGGACGAGACGGTTCTCGTCGAGGACATCGTTCATCGGCCCCGCATGACGCTGATCCCCACCCTGTCCCGGCGAGGCGGCGGAACGGTCAAGGTCCACGCCTATGGCGCGACATCTGAAACGGCCCTCGCCGCCTTCGAGTTGACGCAGAAGCTATGCGCCGTCCAAGACGCGGGAAAGGGGCGCGTGATCCGCTTCCTCGGCCCGGAGACGCTCGCCGGGCAAGGCACCCGCGTGCAGCTCAAGGACTTCCGGGCGGCCCCCTCCCCGGCGCCCGACGGCCCCGTGCGCGCCTTCGGTCAGTGGTCGCCGGACGTAAGGGGCACCTTCGCCGACTTCGCCCGCGAGATGGCCGCTGACGGCTTCGGGTTCCTGCACGAGCAGATGCGGGCGGGGAGGGTCGGCCCGGTCTTGGTCGCCGTGGTGAACGGCAGGGTGGCGGGCGCCATCGGGCCCATGGAGATCCGCCCTGACGCCATCGGGGCTGCACAGCTCATGCCGCAATACTTCGGCGTCCTGCCCGCTCACCGCGGATTGGGCCTGGGCCGCCTGCTCTGGCGAGCCGCGATGCACTGGGGGCAGTCCAACGGGGCGGCGTACCAGCTCCTTCAGACTGAGGTGGGCGGCTCCTCGGACCGCCTCTGCCAGTCCGAAGGGCTCACATCGCTGGGCATCGTCTACTCACAGGCCGTCTAGCTCACCCGGCAGGCTCCAGCTCGACGGCCTCGGCCGCTTCGAAGATGGCGACCTCGTGCTCCCCCAGCGGGGTCGCGCGGGCGGACCCGGCCCTGCCCCGGCCTCGCCCGGCGCCCGCGCGCGCACGAGCGGGC
>NZ_WWIR01000337.1 GCF_009863025.1 Streptomyces sp. SID4985
AGGGGCGCGGGGAACTGCGCGACAAGCCACAACGCACCCGCACCCGCACCCGAAAACGCACCCGAAAACGCAAAAACGCCTGAGGACCCGCACCTCGAAAGGTACGGGCCCTCAGACTTACCTGCTAAGCCTCAGCGGCGAGCGTTCAGCTCTGGCCGCCCGCCAGCTTCTCCCGCAGCGCGGCAAGCGCCTCGTCGGAAGCCAGGGCACCGGACGTGTCCGCACCCTCGGAGGAGTACGAACCGCCACCGGTCGCGGCCGGAGCGGCAGCCTCGCCACCCTCGGCGGCAGCGGCCTCGTCGGCCTCGCGGGACTTGATGACCTGAGCCTGGTGCTGCTCGAAGCGCTGCTGCGCCTCGGCGTACTGGTTCTCCCAGACCTCACGCTGCGACTCGAAGCCCTCGAGCCAGTCGTTGGTCTCGGGGTCGAAGCCCTCGGGGTAGATGTAGTTGCCCTGGTCGTCGTAGGACGCGGCCATGCCGTACAGGGTCGGGTCGAACTCGACCGCCGACGGGTCGGCACCGAAGGCCTCGTTGGCCTGCTTCAGCGAGAGGCTGATGCGGCGACGCTCGAGGTCGATGTCGATGACCTTGACGAAGATCTCGTCGTTGACCTGGACGACCTGCTCCGGGATCTCCACGTGGCGCTCGGCCAGCTCGGAGATGTGGACCAGACCCTCGATGCCCTCGTCCACGCGGACGAACGCACCGAACGGAACCAGCTTCGTGACCTTACCCGGGACGACCTGGCCGATCTGGTGGGTACGGGCGAACTGCTGCCACGGGTCCTCCTGCGTCGCCTTCAGCGACAGGGAGACACGCTCGCGGTCCATGTCGACGTCGAGAACCTCGACGGTGACCTCCTGGCCGACCTCGACAACCTCGGAGGGGTGGTCGATGTGCTTCCAGGACAGCTCGGAGACGTGAACCAGACCGTCGACGCCACCCAGGTCCACGAAGGCACCGAAGTTGACGATGGAGGACACGACGCCGGAGCGGACCTGACCCTTCTGGAGGGTCGTGAGGAACGTCTGGCGGACCTCGGACTGGGTCTGCTCGAGCCAGGCGCGGCGGGACAGGACCACGTTGTTGCGGTTCTTGTCCAGCTCGATGATCTTCGCCTCGAGCTCCTTGCCCACGTAGGGCTGGAGGTCGCGGACGCGGCGCATCTCGACCAGGGAGGCCGGCAGGAAGCCACGGAGACCGATGTCGAGGATGAGACCACCCTTGACGACCTCGATGACGGTACCGGTGACGATGCCGTCTTCTTCCTTGATCTTCTCGATGGTGCCCCAGGCGCGCTCGTACTGGGCACGCTTCTTCGAGAGGATCAGGCGGCCTTCCTTGTCCTCCTTCTGGAGAACCAGGGCCTCGATCTCGTCGCCGACCTTGACGACCTCGTTCGGGTCGACGTCGTGCTTGATCGAGAGCTCGCGGCTCGGGATGACGCCTTCGGTCTTGTAACCGATGTCGAGGAGAACCTCGTCCCGGTCGACCTTGACGATGACACCGTCAACGATGTCGCCGTCGTTGAAGTACTTGATCGTCTCGTCGATCGCCGCGAGGAACGCGTCCGCGTCGCCGATGTCGTTGACCGCAACCTGCGGGGTGGTGGCGGTGGTCTCGGTGCTGCTCGTCATGTGGGAAAGGGCTCCGGTGCGGACATTGAAGTCGTAGGTACTGCTTACGCCGGGAGCCCGTTTCGCTCTGCAGAAGACCGGACAGCCAAGGAAGCGCCACTTGAGCACCGGGTGCCCGGTGGCGCCTCGAAAACCGAGGGGACATACATACAGATGCGAGCGCGACCTGCTACGTCTGAGGTACGCAGGCCCGCAGCGCAACTTGTAGCATACGGGGGCAGCCGGGCAGGGTCAATGCGCGAAGGCGCACACCCGGGGCGGATCGCCGCATTCCCGGCAGAAGAATCGTCTCAAGCGGCCGCGCAGGCCGGGGAGACCCGTTCCGTGACACTCGCCCGGCGGGTCGGTTGGACGGAAGAGTACGACGAGGGAGCCGATCATCCAAGAGCCCATGGGGCCCGATCCCGAGGGGACCGAGCCGGAAGCAACCCGCCGTGACGCGGACGTCGCGGAGAGCAGCCGCGCCAACCGCGGCTGGTGGGACCGCAACGCGGACGAGTACCAGGTCGAGCACGGCACGTTCCTCGGCGACGACCGCTTCGTATGGGGCCCGGAGGGCCTGGACGAGGTGGAGGCCGAGCTGCTCGGCGCGCCCGAGGACCTGAAGGGCCGGGACGTGCTGGAGATCGGCGCGGGTGCCGCCCAGTGCTCCCGCTGGCTGGCCGCGCAGGGCGCCCGCCCGGTGGCCCTCGACCTCTCCCACCGCCAGCTCCAGCACTCCCTGCGGATCGGCGGTTCCTTCCCGCTGGTCTGCGCGGACGCGGGAGCGCTGCCCTTCGCGGACGCCTCCTTCGACCTGGTGTGCTCGGCGTACGGCGCGCTGCCGTTCGTGGCCGATCCCCGGCTGGTGCTGCGCGAGGTGCACCGGGTGCTGCGGCCGGGCGGCCGGTTCGTGTTCTCGGTGACGCACCCGATCCGCTGGGCCTTCCCGGACGAGCCGGGGCCCGAGGGGCTCTCGGTGGCGGCGTCGTACTTCGACCGCACCCCGTACGTGGAGCAGGACGAGAACGGCCACGCCGTCTATGTGGAGCACCACCGCACGATCGGCGACCGGGTGCGCGACATCGCGACCTCCGGGTTCCGCCTGGTGGACCTGGTCGAGCCGGAGTGGCCGGCCTGGAACACCGCCGAGTGGGGCGGCTGGTCCCCCCTGCGGGGCGCGCTGATCCCGGGCACGGCGATCTTTGTGTGCGAGCGGGACTGAAACCCTCCCGGGGAGTGAAATCCCCTCACCGCGGTCGGCAACCTCTTTGCAACGGGCCGCGTACGACACTGGGGGCATGATCCGTGACGACGCCCTCGCCGCGCTGCCCGTGCGCTCCGCCCTGCCCGCCCTGACCGACGCGCTGGACGCGGGCGGCGCCGCCGTACTGGTGGCGCCGCCCGGCACCGGCAAGACGACCCTGGTGCCGCTGGTGCTGGCCGGGCTGGTGGGCGGCGGG
>NZ_WWIR01000338.1 GCF_009863025.1 Streptomyces sp. SID4985
CCGCGCGCGTTGAAGGCGTCGGGCGGGGCGCCGACCGACATTCCGGCGGCGAAGTGGTCCTGCTGCGCCCAGGCGTCGGCGCCCTGCGGATGCACGCCGACGGCCAGGTCGTGCACGATCCCGACGGGCATCCCGGCCTCGCGCGCGGCCCGCTGGGCGGCCCGCAGTTGCTGGTCGGTGAGCCACGCGAGCCGGGTGTGGAACTCAACCCGGGGGGCCAGCTCCGCGCGGGCGCGCGCCGTCTCCTCCGAGCGCGGGTCGCGCAGCTCGGGCGGCCAGGAACGCCAGTCGGGGCCGTGCCGCTCGGCCAGGGCGTACCAGGTCGCGTGGTCCTCCAGCGCCTGTCCCTCCTCGGCGCGGAAGGCGTCGTACGCCGTCTGCCGCCCCGGGCCCAGCGGGACCCGCGCGACCAGTTCCAGGGCCTCTCGCTTCAGCTCCCACACCGCGTCACGGTCGATCAGGGCGCCCTTGTCGAGCACGTCGGCGCGCAGCCGCTCGGCCCGCTCGCGCAGGGCGCCGAGGCGGCGGAGGTCGGCGTAGGCGTACTCGGGGATGTCCTCCACCCGCAGATGGACGGGGTCCGGGAAGCGGCGGGACGAGGGGCGGTACGGCGAGGGGTCGGTCGGGGAGCCCGCGCCCGGTACGGCCGCGTGCAACGGGTTGACCTGCACGAACCCGGCCCCGGCCGCACGCCCCGCCCAACCGGCCAGCTCGGCGAGGTCACCGAGGTCGCCCATGCCCCAGGAGCGGTGGGAGAGGACGGAGTAGAGCTGGGCGAGGAGGCCGTAGGAGCGGGTGACGGGGACGGGCAGACGGTCGGGGGCGACGATGAGGTGGGCGTCGGTGGTGCGGCCGTCGGGGGCGGTGGCGGTCACGCGGTGGACGCCGGGGGGCAGGTCGTCGACGGTGTCGCGCTCTTCGCCCTGCTCGGTGGTGACGAGGAGACGGGTGCCGGGGGGCAGGGTGGCGAAGGGGTCGGGACGGTCGGGGGTGGCCGACTCCGCGGCCGCCTGGCTCGTGCGCTCGCCCGGCGTACTCGTCCAGCGGACCACCGTCGGCGGCAGCAGCCGTTCGCTCAGCTCGCGCTCCCGCACGGCGAGCGCGGCGCGGACCGCGTCGGGGCCGGTCGCGTCCACCCCGAGGGCGGCCAGCGCGGCGACCACGGCGGTGGCGGGCACCGGGACCGTACGGTCCGGGGAGGGGCTGTAGGAGACGGCGACCCCGTGCAGCCCGGCGAGCCGGCTGAGGGCGGGGTCGTCCTGTGCGGTCCGGGCGGCCCGGCTCGGCTCGGGGTCGTCCTGTAGGGGCCGGGTGGACTCCGGGGTGCCCCCTACGGGCCCGTCCCCCACGGCGTGACTCCGCTGCGCGTCGTCCTCCGCCGCTCCCACTTCAGTGGCCCACGCAGTCGGCGACCGGGCAGTCGGCCTCGGTCAGCGGGGCGAGGTCGGCGAGCGGGGGCTCGCTGGTCAGGGGGGCGGCGTCGGGCAGTGGGGGCTCGCTGGTGAGCGGGGTCTCCACGCGGACGCCCTCCGCGCTGAACGCGCGCGGTCCCGCGCCGGGCCGGGACACCGTCTCCGGCGAGCGTTTCCACTGGGCGGGCAGAGCGGGGTGAGCCGGTACGGCCACGGATGCCTCCTGGCGGTCGGTACGGGTTCTCCGGTACGGGTCCGGACCGGGGAGCCCGGTGTCGGGCCCCGGTACGGGCCCGCGCCGGATTCGGTACGGGTTTGTGCCGGATTACCGCAGCCCTACCCCGTCCCGGCGGCGACACTCCCACCGCACTCCGGCGCGCGGGTGTACGGATCCTCCGCGCGCCGGAGCGATCCGGAGTGATCCGGAGTGATCCACCGCCGCACCGGCCGTCGATAGAGGAGGTGTGAGACTGTTCCGCCCCATGAGGGGCCACCGCGAAGAGGGCGCCACGGACGACGCGGCGCTGCTGCGGGCCGTCGCCGGAGGTGATCCGGCGGCGATGGCCGAGCTGTACGACCGGCACGCCGGCTGGCTGCACGCCCGGCTGTCACGGCGCTGCCCCGACCCCGAGACCGTGCGGGAGGTCCTCCAGGACACCTTCGTCACCGTGTGGCGCTCCGCCGCCGGGCACCGGGGTCAGGAGACCGGCGGCTGGCTGTGGACCATCGCGGCGCGGCGGCTGGTGGACGCGCGGCGGGCCCAGGAACGCGCCACGCGGCTCGTCGGACCCCCGCTGGAGGACGAGCCCGCGACGCCGTACGCCACGGCCTCCGCCGAGGACCGCGTGCTGGCCGGGCTCGAGTACGGCGACGTCGGCACCGCGCTCGACCGGATCTCCCCCGAGCTGCGCGAGGTGCTGCGGGCGACCGTCGTGGACGGGCTCAGCACCCGCGAGGCGGCCCGGCTGCTCGGGATACCCGAGGGCACCGTCAAGTCCCGCGCCCGGCGCGCCCGCGTCGAACTGCGGGCGGCACTGGACCAGTTGAACCCGTCCCCGCTGGGAGGCACGGCATGACGAAGCACGACGCGTCCGGCTGGCACGTCACCGACACCCTCGCCGCGCGCTACGCCGACGACACCCTCCCCGAGCCCGACGCCTGGTCCCTGGAGAAGCACCTGGAGCACTGCGCGGGGTGCGCGGTCCGGGTGTCGGGGGCGGTACGGGCGACGGCGGCGGGGGCGGTCCTCGGGGACGTACGGGCGGCGGTGCTGGCGGCGAACCCGGCGACCGCCGCACGTCCCGCGCCGGGTACGACGCCGGTCACCGCTCCCGTACGGGAGATCCCTGTCAGGGAAACCCCGGGCCACCCCCTACGGACCCCCCGCC
>NZ_WWIR01000339.1 GCF_009863025.1 Streptomyces sp. SID4985
TGCGGGCACCGGTGCGGATCGCGGACGCGGCGACCGTCCGGCTGCTGCGGCCCGGCGACCGGGTCGATGTGATCGCCGCCGAGGAACGGCCGACCGGCGGGGGCGCCCAGGTACTGGCGCGCGGCGCGCGGGTGACGCGGCTGCCGGAGCCGCTGGGTGAGCCGGAGGACGGGGTGAGCGCGGGCGGTGCGCTGGTGGTGCTGGCCGTGCCACGTGCGACGGCGGCCCGGCTGGTGGGTGCGAACCCCTCGGCGCGGCTGGCGGTGACGCTATGGTGAACGGCCCGCGCCCTCTGCTCGCAGGCGCGCTGTCAAGTCGCTCGATCGAGCGACGGGATTGGACACGATGGCCGCGCGGTGCCGTAGGTTGCGGAGCGCTTTGTTCCACAACCTGTGCACACGACGAGGAGAGTCACCGAGGTGAGCAAGACGAAGAAGGAAGCCGCGAGCATTCTGGACGGCTTCAAGGCGTTCCTGATGCGCGGCAACGTCATCGACCTGGCGGTCGCGGTGGTCATCGGGGCCGCCTTCACGAACATCGTCAACTCGGTGGTGAAGGGCGTCATCAACCCGCTGGTCGGCGCGTTCGGTTCGCAGAACCTGGACCACTACAGCCTGTGCATCCAGTCCCCGTGCGTGCCGGCTTCGGACGGCAAGGCCGAGCAGGGCGTGCTGATCCTGTGGGGCTCGGTCGTGGGCTCCGCGCTGCAGTTCCTGATCACCGCGGCGGTGGTCTACTTCCTGATGGTGCTGCCCATGGCCAAGTACCTGGCCCGCCAGGAGGCCCGCAAGAAGGCCCGCGAGGGCCAGGCGGCCAACGAGCCGACCCCGGTGACCGAGGTGGACGTGCTCCAGGACATCCGCGACCTGCTGGTCGCGCAGCGCAACGGCAGCGCGGACGGCGCGGTCACGCAGCAACGCACCGCCGGGCCGGACGGGCGCTGACGGAGCTTTTCCGTACCGCTCAGAAGTGGTGGGGCGGCTTCTCGTCGAGGAAGCGCTTCAGGTCGGCGGCACTGCTGTCGCCGACCGGACGCTCGCCCCACCCCCGGTCGGTGTCGTCGGAGGACTGCTGGTTCAGCGGGTCGTCGAAGACGAGCGCGGCCTTGGGGTCGCGCGGCTCGGGTACGGGGGCGGTGCTCATGCCACCAGGGTACGGCCGCCCCGCCCCGGCACTGTTCGGCGACCACCGAACCGACCGGTTCCTAGGCTCCCGGCATGAACACGGCGACACCTTCCGACCATGTGACCATCGAGCCGAGCATCCTCTACTTCGGGACACCGGTGGTGCTCCTGACCACGGAGAACGAGGACGGCTCGGTCAACCTCGCCCCGATGTCCTCCGCCTGGGCTCTGGGCCGGACGGTCGTCCTGGGGCTCGGCCGCGAGGGCCAGACCGCGCGCAACCTGAGCAGCCGCCCGGACCTGGTGATCAGCCTCCCCGGCCCGGAGCAGTGGCAGGCGGTGGAGCGCCTGGCCCCGCTGACCGGCCGCCACCCGGTCCCGCCGACGAAGGCGCCGGGCTGCCGGTACGAACCCGACAAGTTCACCGCCGCCGGTCTGCGCCCGGAACCCTCGGACCTGGTCCGTCCGCCGCGTGTGGCGGAATGCCCCCTCCAGCTGGAGGCCCGCGCCGAGCGCGTCCGCCCGGACGTCTCGGGCGACCACCTGATCGTCGAGACCCGGGTCCACAAGGTCCACGCGGCCCCCCGTCTCCTCGCCCCGGGCGGACGGCACATCGACCCCGCCGCCTGGAGTCCCCTGATCTACAACTTCCGCCACTACTTCGGCCTGGGCCCGGAGCTGGGCCACTCGTACCGCACGCAGACGCCCCGGGGCGTCGTGGACACGGAGACGGTGTGAGCCCGGAGGCGCCGGGTCAGACTGAGGTGCATGACGGCTGACGCGGTGACCGATGTCGGGGGCGTGCGGGTCGGACACGCCACGCGGGACGGGGACGGCTGGCTCACCGGGGTCACCGTCGTACTGGCGCCGGAGGGCGGTGCTGTCGCCGCCGTGGACGTGCGCGGGGGCGGGCCGGGTACGAAGGAGACCGACGCGCTGGACCCGCGCAACGTGGTGCGGAAGGTGGACGCCCTCGTCCTCACCGGCGGCAGTGCCTACGGGCTCGACGCCGCGTCCGGGGTGATGGCCTGGCTGGAGGAGCGGGGGCGCGGGGTGCGGGTCGGGCCGGACCCGGCGCATGTCGTGCCGGTCGTGCCCGCGGCCTGCCTCTTCGACTTGGGGCGCGGCGGGGACTTCCGGGCCCGTCCGGACGCGGCGCTGGGACGGGCGGCGGTCGAGGCCGCCGCGGCGAGCGGACCGGGCGCCGAGGTGCCGCAGGGCTGTGTGGGCGCGGGGACCGGTGCCGTCGCCGGGGTGCTCAAGGGCGGAGTCGGCAGTGCGAGCACGGTGCTGGAGTCGGGGATCACGGTGGGCGCGCTCGCGGTGGTGAACGCGGCCGGGTCCGTGCTGGACCCCGAAACGGGCGTGCTGTACGGGGAGTTGTTCGAGGGGAGGGTGACGTATCCGGAGCGGCGGACGCACGAGGCCGCGCGGCGGCGGACAGCCGAGGTGGCCGCGCGTAACCCCGAGCCGCCACTCCACACGACGCTCGCGGTGGTGGCGACCGACGCGGATCTGACCAAGGCTCAGGCGCAGAAGCTGGCGGGCACCGCCCACGACGGCATCGCCCGCGCCGTACGCCCGGTACATCTGCTGCACAACGGCGACACCGCGTTCGCCCTGGCGACCGGCGCCCGTTCGCTCGATCCCGAACGGCCCCCGGCCCTCGACACGGCCCTCGACGCGGTCCTCGCGGCGGGCGCGGATCTGGTGACGCGCGCGATCGTGCGCGCCGTGCGCGCTGCGCGCCCGGTGGCCGCTCCGGGCGGGGCGTGGCCGTCGTACGAGGAGCTGTACGGGGAGGGGGCTCGGGTGGAGTGAACCGGTAACGTCCGCTTTTTCCAAGGCGGTTGGGGCTGCGGTGACAGAAGAAACGGGCGGATTTTTTTCACGGAGGCCCAGCTCGCGGGAACCATCCGGGCGCCACCGGCGTTTACCTCAAGTACGTTTCTCGGTTCCCGGGCACGATGTCCGACCGAGGGGCTACGGTATGCACCCACCAGGTGACATGCAGCGACGCCGGGAGAAACCTTGAGCGTTCCGTACGAGACGGCGGAGTACGAATCCGCCGAGTCGCCCGAGTCTCCCGAGGAGCACCTCGAGCGGCTCCTCGGCCGCACCCTGAACTCCTTCGAGCTGCCCGACGAGGTGATACGCCGACTCGACTGCGCGCTGGCGCACGACAGTTCGCTGCACTCCGCGCACCACAGCGCGGGGCTGCACCGCGAGACGTACCGCCACACCTGGCTGCTGGCGGACGGTTCGGCGGTCACCCTGTGGGAGCTGGTCCACAACACCGCCCCGGGCGGCGAAACCCAGCACGAGGTGTACATCGACGAGGAGGAACTCCAGACGGCCACCGCACGCCTCGCGCTCCCGCAGGAGACGCCCGACTTCGAACTGCCGCTGCTGGCCGAGCTGTCGGCGGTCCCCGAGCCGCGTCATGTGTATGTCGCGGACAACTCGGCGGACCACGCCCGTCGGCTGCTGCGCCGCGCGGAGAACCCGGACCGGCCGGACGCGGCGACGGCGGCGCTGCTCGCGACGACCGCCGCCCACCAGATCACCCAGGCCTTCGGCCGCCCCGGCCGCCGGACCGCGCGGGCCGGGCTGAGCTTCGCGCTGTACGAGCACGCGTTCCTGCTGCGGGACGGCCGGGAGGTCTCCCTGTGGGAGGTCGAGCACACGGCGACGCCCGACGGGCGGCACATGTGCGAGGTGTACACCAGCCAGGACGCGGCCCGGGACGCCATGGAGCGGCGCGCGGCGACGCACGGCTGACGGTCCGGCCCCGCCGGAAGACCCGCCGGTCCGGCCCCGCCGGAAAACCCTGAGAACCCTGAGAACCCCGAAGGCCCGGGCATCGGAAAGGCGTCACGGCCCCGGACTCGGAAGTCCGGGCCGTGACGCCTCGTTTCGGTGGCGGCAGCCGTCAGGCGGCTATCGGCTGCTTCGCGTCCCGCTTGTCCTCCGCCGGGGTCGCGGAGGTTCCGGAGGCCGCGTCCCCGGGCTGCTTGCGAGTGCCCTTGAGAAGGATCACCAGGGCGGTGCTGACGCAGACGCCCGCGGCGATGGCGAGCAGGTAGAGGAACGCGTTACCGATCAGCGGGACCACGAAGATGCCGCCGTGCGGGGCGCGCAGGGTCGCGCCGAACATCATCGACAGCGAGCCGGTGACCGCGCCGCCGACCATCGCGGACGGGATGACCCGCAGCGGGTCGGCCGCCGCGAACGGGATCGCGCCCTCGGAGATGAAGGAGGCGCCGAGCACCCAGGCGGCCTTGCCGTTCTCGCGCTCGGTCGGCGTGAAGAGCTTGCCGCGCACGGTGGTGGCCAGGGCCATCGCCAGCGGCGGGACCATGCCGGCCGCCATCACCGCGGCCATGATCTTCATCGCGGAGTCGCTGGGGCTGGCGACGGCGATACCGGCGGTGGCGAAGGTGTAGGCCACCTTGTTGACCGGGCCGCCGAGGTCGAAGCACATCATCAGGCCGAGGAGGGCGCCGAGCAGGACGGCGTTGGTGCCGGTGAGGCCGTTCAGCCAGTCGGTCATGCCCTTCTGGGCGGCGGCGATGGGCTTGCCGATCACCACGAACATCAGGAAGCCGACGACCGCCGAGGAGATCAGCGGGATCACCACCACCGGCATGATGCCGCGCAGCGCCGCCGGGATGTTGACCCGCTGGATCGCCATCACCACGCCACCGGCGATCAGGCCGGCCGCGAGGCCGCCGAGGAAGCCCGCGTTGATGCTGAGCGAGATCGCGCCGCCGACGAAGCCGGGGACGAGACCGGGGCGGTCGGCCATGCCGTAGGCGATGTAACCGGCGAGGACCGGGACCAGGAAGTTGAAGGCCATGCCGCCGATCTGGAACAGCAGCGCGCCCCAGCTGTCGGCCTGGGTCCACACGAAGTGGTCCATGACGGAGGGGGCCTTGTTGACCGTCCAGCCGCCGATCGCGAAGCCGAGGGCGATGAGCAGACCGCCCGCGGCGACGAACGGAACCATGTAACTGACGCCCGACATGAGCCACTTGCGCAGCTTTGTCCCATATCCTTCGGTGGAGTCGCCCGCGCGTTCCACGGGGGTTCCTCCGGCCGCCGCGCCCGAGGGGGCGGTCCTCTCGCCGCGCTCCGCCTTGGCGCGGACCTCGGTGATGAGGTCGGCGGGGCGGTTGATGCCCGCCTTCACGCCGACGTCCACGGTGGGCTTGCCCGCGAAGCGGTCCTTCTCGCGCACCGGCACGTCGTGGGCGAAGATCACGGCGTCCGCCGCCGCGATCACGGTCGGGTCGAGCCGGGTGAAGCCCGCCGAGCCCTGGGTCTCCACGACCAGCTCGACGCCCGCCTCACGGCCCGCGTTCTCCAGCGACTCGGCGGCCATGTAGGTGTGGGCGATGCCGGTGGGGCAGGAGGTGACGGCGACGATCCGGAAGGGCTGCGGAGCCTTCTCGTCGGCGGCCGCCGGAGCCGTACTGCCCGCCGCGGCGTCGGCGGAGGCCGCCGCCGACGCCGTGGCGGTGTCCTTGGGGGCGCTCTCCGCGCCCGCGCCCGCACCCTCGGGAGCCTCCTCGGCACCCTTCGCCTCAGCCGCCGGAGGCTCCTCGCCCCGGATCAGCGCAGCCGCCGCACCCGGGTCGGAGACCGCCCGCAGCGCGTCGGTGAACTCGGTGTTCATCAGCTGGCGCGCCAGCGAGGAGAGGATCGTGAGGTGGGCGTCGTCGGCCCCCGCCGGGGCCGCGATCAGGAAGATCAGGTCGGCCGGGCCGTCCGGCGCGCCGAAGTCGATCCCGGCCGCGCTGCGTCCGAAGGCGAGCGTCGGCTCGGTGACGTGTTCGCTGCGGCAGTGCGGGATGCCGATGCCGCCGTCGAGGCCGGTCGGCATCTGCGCCTCACGGGCGGCCACGTCGGCGAGGAAGCCCTCCAGGTCGGTCACCCGGCCCTGGGCCACCATGCGTTCGGCGAGGGCGCGCGCCGCCGCTTCCTTGCTCTCGGCGGACAGGTCGAGGTCGACCAGATCCGCGGTGATCATCTCGCTCATCGCGGGCTCCTTTGCTCGCGTATCGCCCGGGGCGTGGGGTGGGCGTGACGGGGGACGGGGGTGTGGCTGTGGGGGAAGCAGGAGAGGGGGAACAGGGCGGGCACGACACCGGCCGCCCGGGTGGACCGATGGACGGGGGACGCGGCGTTCATGGGCCCGACCCCTTCGGGGCGGCGGTGCTCATGACACCGGCTCCCTGAGCGGCCGGTCGGACGGGATGTCCGCCGTGACCGTCACGCCCGCCGGGTCCAGATCGGCGGGCGTCGGCATCACGCTGCCGGGCAGTTGCACGGCGGCCGCGCCGTGCGCGACGGCGGAGGCCAGGGCCTCCGGGCCACTGCCGCCCGCGATCAGGAACCCGGCGAGGGAGGAGTCACCCGCGCCGACGTTGCTGCGTACGGCGTCGACGGGCGCGGTCGCGAACCAGGCGCCGTCGCCGTCCACGAGGAGCTGGCCGTCGGCACCGAGGCTGGCGAGCACGGCGCGGGCGCCCATCGCGCGGAGTTCCTCGGCGGCCTTGACCGCGTCGCCCACGGTGAGCAGGGGGCGCCCGACGGCCTCGGACAGTTCCTCGGCGTTGGGCTTCACCACGTCGGGCCGGGCACGCAGGGCCTCGGACAGCGCGGGCCCCGAGGTGTCCAGGGCGATGCGCTTGCCCGCGGCGTGCGCCCGGGTGACGAGGTCGGCGTACCAGGCGGGGGCCAGGCCCCGGGGCAGGCTGCCGCAGCAGGCGATCCAGTCGGCGTCGGCGGAGTGCGCGCGGACGGTGTCGAGGAGCGACTCCTGCTCGTCCGGGGAGAGTTCGGGCCCCGGCGCGTTGATCTTCGTGAGGACGCCGTCGGCCTCCGCGAGCGCGATGTTGGACCGGGTGGCCCCGGCGATCGGCACCGGGGCGACCTCGATGCCCTGCGCGTCGAGCAGTTCCGCGATGAGCGCGCCGGGGGCGCCGCCCAGGGGGAGTACGGCGACCGTGCGCCGACCGGCGGCCGCGACCGCCCGCGAGACGTTCACTCCCTTGCCGCCCGGGTCCATGCGCTCGCCGGAGGCGCGGATGACCTCGCCGCGCTCCAGGGCGGGGACCTCGTAGGTGCGGTCCAGGGACGGGTTCGGGGTGACGGTGAGGATCATGCGCGTACTACTTCCGTGCCGCCGCGCTCGACGGCGGCCGCGTCGTCGGGGCTGAGCCCGCTGTCGGTGATCAGCAGGTCCACGTCGTCAAGACCGGCGAAGCGGGCGAAGTGCTCCTGGCCGTACTTGGCGGAGTCCGCGAGGAGCACGACCCGGCGCGCGGCGGCGACGGCCGCGCGCTTGACGGCGGACTCGGCGAGGTCGGGGGTGGTCAGACCGTGCTCGGCGGAGAAGCCGTTGGCGGCGACGAAGGCCACGTCGGCGCGGATCTCGCCGTACGCGCGCAGCGCCCAGGCGTCCACGGCCGCGCGGGTACGGTGCCGGACCCGGCCGCCGATCAGATGGAGCTGGATGCCCGGGTGGTCCGCGAGGCGGGCGGCGATGGGCAGGCTGTGGGTGACGACGGTGAGCGAGGACTCCAGCGGGATCGCGGCGGCCATGCGGGCGACGGTCGTACCGGCGTCGAGGATCACCGTGCCGTCGACGGGCAGTTCCGCGAGGGCCGCCTTGGCGATGCGGTCCTTCTCGTCGGCGGCGGTGGACTCGCGCTCGGTGAGGTCGGGTTCGAAGTCGAGCCTGCCGGAGGGGATGGCCCCGCCGTGCACCCGGCGGACCAGACCCGCGCGGTCGAGGGCCTTCAGGTCGCGGCGGATCGTCTCGGCCGTGACCTGGAACTCCTCGGCCAGCGACAGCACGTCCACCCGGCCGCCCTCACGGGCCAGCCGGAGGATCGCCTGCTGCCGCTCCGGTGCGTACATCTCCGCCGCCTCCGCGTCGTCGTCCCCGGCCCGTTGTCCGGTCGTCGTACGGTCCACTTGCCACGTGTCCCACGCGTCCGGCCATCGCCGTTGATGCCCGAACGTGTGGTTTCACTCGGAGGCTACGCCGGGATTTCCAGAAAGTAAACGGGTTCGGACTTTATTCGGGCATGAACGGACTCTCGGACAGACAGGAACGGAACCGCCCGGGGAAAGCGGCCAGCCCCTGTCCTCTTTCTCCGCCATCCTCGAACCCATGACGACGGACACCCCGGCCCGGCTCCTCCGCCTCCTCTCCCTCCTCCAGACCCCGCGCGAGTGGCCCGGCGGCGAGCTGTCGGACCGGCTCGGGGTCTCCCGCCGTACCGTGCGCCGGGACATCGAGCGGCTGCGCGAGCTGGGCTACCCCGTGCAGGCCACCCTGGGCGCCGAGGGCGGCTACCGCCTGGTCGCGGGCAAGGCGATGCCCCCGCTGCTGCTCGACGACGAGGAGGCCGTGGCCATCGCGGTCGGGCTGCGGGCCGGGGCCGGGCACGCGGTGGCGGGCGTGGACGAGGCGTCGGTACGGGCCCTGGCGAAACTGGAGCAGGTACTGCCCGCCCGGCTGCGCCATCGCGTGACCACCCTCCAGGCCGCGACCACCCCGCTGACCGGCGGCGACGGCCCGAACATCGCGCCGGAGACCCTGACCACGCTGGCCTCGGCGGTCACCGGACGCGAACGGCTGCGGTTCGCCTACCGCGCCGGGGACGGCGGCGAGTCCCACCGGCTGACCGAGCCGTACCGCCTGGTGTCCACCGGCACGCGCTGGTACCTCGTCGCCTACGACCTGGAGCGCGAGGACTGGCGGACCTTCCGGGTGGACCGGCTGAGCGAACCGTTCGCCACGGGGGCGCGCTTCACTCCCCGGGAACTCCCCGAGGGCGGTGTCGAGGAGTACCTGCGCCGCTCGATCTGGCTCCACCAGGGCAGCTACGCCTTCACCGTCCGGTTCGCCGATACGCCCGAGACCGTCGCCGCCCGGCTGCCCAAGTGGCTTGGTCAGCTGGAGACTTACGGGGACGGCGGCTCGGCGCTCACGGGTACGAGCAGCGAGCCCGTGGAGTGGCTGGCGGTACGGCTCGGGCTCTCCGGGTGCGAGTTCACGGTCCTGGAGCCGGAGGAACTGGTGTCGTGCGTACGGGAGTTGGGCGGGCGCCTGAGCCGGGCCACGGACACGCCCGATCCGTAGTTCGCCTCAACTCCCAGGGGGAGAAACCCCCTAGCCCTTTCCCGGCTCTTCCTCCCAGTCGAACCCCGTCAGTGTCTCCAGGTTGCGCAGGGCCAGCGCGGCCGGGCCCGTGGCGCCGGTGTGCGGGGCGGTGGTGTGGGCCCAGGACTCGACGGCGACCCGCACGGCCGCGCCCGCGACGGCGGCGGCGAAGCGGAGGCGGGGGGTGACGGGGACGGGCTCGGCCTCAGCGGCCACCCCGGGCCCGGCATCCGCCACGGCCCCGGCGCGCGCGGCAGCCCTGGCACCG
>NZ_WWIR01000340.1 GCF_009863025.1 Streptomyces sp. SID4985
GCGCGCGCGGGACGCTCGCGGCGGCCGCGTGCAGCCGGGCGAAGGCGCGGTCCATGGCCTCGCCGGTGCGGTGCAGCAGTCCGTCGGTGTAGAGGAGGAGCGTCTCGCCGGGCTCGGCGTGGAACTCCAGGCTGGGCGCCTCCCAGCAGGCGAGCATGCCGAGCGGGGCGGAGACCGAGGTCTCGGCGAACTCGGTGCGCCGCTCCCCGACGATCAGCGGCGGGCTGTGCCCGGCCCCGGCCAGGGTGATCTTGCGCAGGGCGGGCTCGCAGTAGGCGAAGAGCGCGGTGGCGGAGCGGGCGGGCTCGGTCAGCCGCAGCAACAGCTCCAGGTCGGACAGGACGGCGACCGGGTCCTCGCCCTCCATCACGGCGTAGGCCCGCAGCGAGGCGCGCAGTCGGCCCATGGCGGCGACCGCGCCGGGCCCGGAGCCGGTGACGGAGCCGACGGAGAGGCCGAGCGCGGCGTCCGGCAGGGGCAGGGCGTCGTACCAGTCGCCGCCGCCGCGCGGCCCGGTGCGGTGCCGGACGGCGAGCTGGACGCCGGGCACCCGGGGCAGTCGCGAGGGCAGCAGCTCCTCGGTGATGGTCGCCGCGTACGCGCGAGTGCGCTCCACCTCCAGGAGCAGGGCGAGATGGGCGGCGGCGTGCCGGACGTACAGCCCGATCAGATGCCGGTGGTGTTCGTCGGGCGCGGCCGGTTCGTCGTAGAACCAGACGGCGGTGCCGAGGCCGCTCCCCGGCTCGGACGTGAGCGGGAGCGCGTAGCAGGCGGCGTAGCCGAGGCGGGTGGCCACCTCGCGGTGGCGGGGGTCGAGGCCGTCCTCGGCGAACAGGTCGGCGCGGACGCTCTCGCCGTCGAGCGTGGTGTGGAGGGGGCCGTGCGGGACGGTCTCCAGATGGCCGATGTCGGCGCGGCCGAGACCGAGTCCGAGGGTGGTGCGCGGGCCGGGTCCGTCGCCGGGTTCCAGGACGACCAGGCCGCGGCGGGCGCCGACCAGGGCGGCACCGGCGCGCAGCAGTTCCTCCAGTGCGGCGTCGAGGCCGGTCGTGCGGCACAGGCGCTCGGTCAGCTCCTGGAGGGTGGTGAGGTCCGAGACCCAGCCCGCGAGACGGTCCTGGAGCAGGGTGCCGGGGGCGGGCGCGTGGGGGACGGTGACGGCGGGTGCGGCGGGCGCGGTCCCCGGGACGGGACCGGCGTCCGGGGCGGGAGACACGGGCGCGACAGTGTGGGCGGGAGTGGGAACAGTGGGATCGATTCCGGCCACTTTCGCGGGGTGCGGGGCGGTCATGGCGTCCGGCTTCCGGGCTGGTGCGTTGTGCTGAAAAGCATCGCGAACCCCCATGTCATTCTGCGCCGCTGGCAGTGTCTCCACATGTACACGGACTCGTGAGGGGATGTCCAGCATTGTCCTGCCGGTATTCCTGGTGTCCATGCGTCTGACGTGCTTTTCCTTCGATGCCCTTGCCTTACTGGCAAGTTGGCTTGAAACTGCCTCGGGTAAGGCTCCTCTGCGGTCGACTGGCCCTGCTCCACGGAGCGTCACAGCGGTCGTGATGGGTACGTACTCGGAGAAGGCCAGGGGCGGTTGGGCAAGGGCCCGGAACCTGGCGGCGGACCCGGGCGTCATAACCACCGACGGCCGAGCCCCATCCTCCCGTGGCGGAGGCGGAGAGAAACACGCGCGACGGCAAAACGCCAGGCTTCGCCACCCCCGCGCCGCAGCCGTACTCCTGCTGGACGCACCACGGACGCGGCCGACGCTCGACCCCCGGGGGGCTCTTCCCGCCGCGCGCGGGGGCGTGATGCGCCACAAGGTACGCACAGTGAAGTGATCGACACATGATGTGATTCCACGGTGTTGCCAGCGGTGCAACGGTGTTGCCCAGCGGTGCAACGGAAAGGAACGAGCGCTCATGCGCGAGATCCTCGGAAGGCGACGCGGGCGGCTGCCCGGGCGGGACGAGTCCGGGCCGGATCTGCTCGGCGCGGCCCTGACCTTCGCGACCGAGTGGCGGTGGCCGGTACTCCCGGGCGTGGCGCCGGACTCCGGCGGCCCCGTCCGCTGCTCCTGCCCCGACCCCGACTGCACGGTGCCGGGCGCCCACCCCTTCGACCCCGGCCTGCTCGCGGCCAGCACCGACGCCCGCATGGTGCGCTGGTGGTGGACCAGGCGGCCCGCCGCGCCGATCGTCCTGGCCACCGGCGGCCAGGCCCCGTGCGCGGTCAGCCTGCCCGCGCTCGCGGCGGCCCGCGCCCTCACCCTGCTCGACCGGCGCGGGATGCGGCTCGGCCCGGTGATCGCCACGCCGGTCCGCTGGGCGATCCTGGTGCGGCCGTACTCCATGGAGCAGCTGGGCGAACTCCTCTACGCCCAGGACCATGTGCCCGCCTCGCTCCGCTTCCACGGCGAGGGCGGCTATCTCGCCCTGCCCCCCTCCGAGACCGGCCAGGGCGCCGTCCGCTGGGAGCGCGCCCCGCTGCCCGGCTCGGCGCGGCCCTGGGTGCCCGACGTGGAGGCCGTGGTGCCCACGGTCGTCGAGGCCCTCACTCGTACGGGTGTGAGCGCGCCCGAGTTGTAGGGGTGTCGGGCGGGAGCGGGCCCGGATGCCCTTCCGGGCTCGTTATGTTCCGCCCATGCTGCGAATCCCCGCCGGCCCCGGTGGCCGGGCCCCCGCCCGGCTGCGTCTGCTGACCCTCGCGGGTCTCGCGGCGGTCGCGGT
>NZ_WWIR01000341.1 GCF_009863025.1 Streptomyces sp. SID4985
GGGCGCGCAGCGCCTCCTGGGCGGCGTGCCGGTCGCGGCCCGCGAACAGCGCGCGGGAGAGCGTGAGGGCGGTGTCGCGCTCCTCCGGCGAGAGGTAGCGATTGCGGCTGGAGAGGGCGAGGCCGTCCTCCTCGCGCACGGTCGGCACGCCGACGATCTCCACGCCGAAGTTGAGGTCGCGCACCATGCGCCGGATGAGGGCGAGCTGCTGGGCGTCCTTCTGGCCGTAGAGGGCCACGTCGGGCCGGGTGAGGTGGAGCAGCTTGGCGACGACGGTGAGCATGCCGTCGAAGTGACCGGGGCGCGTGGCGCCCTCCAGGCGCTCGCCCATGGGGCCCGCCGTGACGCGGACCTGGGGGTCGCCGCCGGGGTAGACCTCGTCCACCGAGGGCGCGAACACGGCGTCGGCGCCCGCGCGTCCGGCGAGCGCGAGGTCGGCCTCCAGGGTGCGCGGGTAGCGGTCCAGGTCCTCGCCCGCGCCGAACTGGAGCGGGTTGACGAAGACCGTGACGACGACCTCGCCCTCGGGCCCGGCGATCGCGCGCGCGGCGCGGATCAGCGTGGCGTGGCCCTCGTGCAGGGCACCCATGGTCATCACGACGGCACGGCGGCCGCGCCGCACGCGCGCGTGCAGCTCGTCGGCGGTGCTGAGCAGGGTGGTGGTCATCGGGCGTTCCCCTCGGGGCCGTTCGTTCCGTTCGTTCCGCCGGGGCCGTCGGCGGCGGGGGCGAGCGCCCCCAGCAGGTCCTCGGCCAGCTCGGCCTTGAGCAGGCCGGAGGCGAGGGCGCGGTCGGCGGTGGCGCGGGCCATCGCGAGGTAGCCCTCCACCGTGTCCGGCGCGTGCTTCCTCAGCTGGTCGAGGTGCGCGGTGACCGTACCGGCGTCGCCGCGCGCGACCGGGCCGGTCAGGGCCGCGTCCCCGGAGCGCAGCGCGTTGTCCAGGGCGGCGCCGAGCAGCGGGCCCAGCATCCGGTCGGGGGCGTCGACACCGGCCGTGCGCAGCAGCTCCATGGACTGCGCGACCAGGGTGATCAGGTGGTTCGAGCCGAGGGCGAGGGCCGCGTGGTAGAGCGGGCGGTTCTCCTCGGCGATCCACTCGGGCTCGCCGCCCATCTCGATGACCAGGGCCTGCGCGGCAAGCCGCAGCTCCTCGGGCGCGGTGACGCCGAAGGAGCAGCCGGCCAGGCGCTGCACGTCCACGGGGGTGCCGGTGAAGGTCATCGCCGGGTGCAGCGCGAGCGGCAGCGCGCCCGCGCGCAGGGCGGGCTCCAGTACGGCGACGCCGTACCGCCCCGAGGTGTGCACCAGGAGCTGTCCCGGGCGTACGGCGCCGGTCTCGGCGAGGCCCGTGACCAGGCCGGGCAGGGCGTCGTCGGGGACGGTCAGCAGGACCAGGTCGGCGCGGCCGAGGACCTCGGCGGGCGGCACCAGCGGCACGCCCGGGAGCATAGCCTCGGCGCGCCTGCGGGAGGCGTCGGAGACCCCCGAGACGGCGACCGGGGTGTGCCCGGCGAGCTGGAGGGACGCGGCCAGCGCGGGGCCCACGCGTCCGGCGCCGACGACGCCCACGGTGAGCCGCGCCGGGCGGTCCTTGATGTCTGGCTGGTGGACTGTACTCACGCGACCGTGGCCTTCCCGTTCCAGTCCGCTCTGGGTACCGGACGATTTCTCGTCATGTTAACGCTATCCGCGCGGCGAGCCCCGGTTGTCCACAGGCTGTGGGCGGCGGGGGCCGGGAAACTCCGGTGCCCGCAGGTGGGTGCGCGGGGCATCATCGCCCGTATGACGGATACGGCGGGGCAGGGCGGCGAGGGCGGCTTCGGGGACGAGGGCCGGTTCGGGGACGAGGGGCAGGGCGCCTCCGAGGAGCCCTCGCTGCGGGAGCGGCGCGCGGCGGCGCAGCGCGGGGCGCGC
>NZ_WWIR01000342.1 GCF_009863025.1 Streptomyces sp. SID4985
TTCACCTCCGGCAGCTCGGCCGCGAGCGCGGCGGCGGCCCGTACCAGCGGCAGCGCCAGCAGCGCGCCCGCGCCCTCGCCGACCCGCACGCCCTGGTCGAGCAGCGGCTCCAGGGCCATCCGGTCCAGCGCCTTGGCCTGGCCCGGCTCGCCGCTGACGTGGCCCGCGAGCCACCAGTCCGGCGCGCGGAAGGCGACGCGCTGGGCGACCAGCGCGCACGCGGCGGACACCACGCCGTCCAGGATCACCGGCAGCTTGCGCACCGCGCACTGGAGCAGGAACCCGGTCATCGCGGCCAGGTCCGCGCCGCCCACCGTCGCGAGCAGCTGGAGCTGGTCGCCGAGCACCGGCCGGGCCCGGCGCAGCGCGTCGCGGATCGCCGCGCACTTGCGCATCCACGCGAGGTCGTCGATGGCGAGGCCACCGCGCCCAGTCACCACGGAGGCGTCGGTGCCGCACAGCGCGGCGATGAGCACCGCCGCGGCCGTCGTACCGCCCACGCTCAGATCGCCGAGCACCACCAGGTCCGTGCCCGAGTCCGCCTCCTCGTCGGCGACGGCCACGCCCGCCCGGAAGGCCGCCTCGGCCTCGGCCGGGGTCAGCGCGTCCTCGACGTCGATCCGGCCACTGCCGCGCCGCACCCGGTGCCGTACGACCTCCGCTGGGAAGGCGTCCGGCTCGCAGTCCATGGAGAGATCCACGACGCGTACCGGTACGTCGAGACGGCGGGCCAGCACCGCCACCGGGCTCGCACCCTCCAGCACACCCCGCACCAGCTCCTGGGCGGTGCCGGCCGGGCGCCCCGAGACATCGAGCCGGGCGACCCCGTGGTCACCGGCGAAGAGCACCACGCGCGGCCGCTCGATCTGCCGCACGGGCGCGGTGCCCCGCGCGGCCGCCAGCCACTCGCCCAGCTCGTCCAGGCGCCCGAGCGAGCCGGGCTTCACGGCCAGGCGCTCCCGCCGGGCCTCGACCTCGCGGCGCGCGGCGCCGTCCGGGCGCTCGATCAGATCGGAGAACTCGTCCAGATCAATCCTGCTCATTCGCGGAACAGTACCGTCAGCGTCCCGCCGCCTCCGCGCCACACCGGGAGCCCATCACCGGCACGTCGTTGCACCCAAGATCGGTATCCCATACGTTCCGCTTTACCGCGAAATGCCGTACAGGGAGCCGCCCATGCAGCCCTCGTCACCCGCCCCGCAGTCCACCGACGGATTCTCCGGACCGCTCCGCGCGGACTGCCCCTGGTGCGGCTCGCCGAGGCTGCGCACCCGGCTGCGCGCCCCCGACCCGCTGCGGGAGCGCCCCGGGATCTTCGGGCTCGACGAGTGCGCCGACTGCGCCCACACCTTCCAGAACCCCCGGCTCGCCGCCGACGACCTCGCCGCGTACGAGAAGGATGCCTGCGAGAGACATCTGGACCAGATCGCCGCCCGCGTGCTGTCCCCGCGCGCGGTCCACCGCCGCCACCGCGCCACCGCCCGCGCCCTGACCGGCCTCGGTGACCCCGAGAGCTGGCTCGACGTGGGCACCGGACACGGCCGCTTCCCCGAGGCCGCCCAGGAGTTCTTCCCCTACACCAGCTTCGACGGCCTCGACCCCACCGCCCGCGTCGAGAAGGCCCGCGCCGCGGGGCGGATCGAGGAGGCCCACCGGGGCTTCCTCACCACCCCGGGCGTCACGGAGCGGCTGCGCGCCCGCTATGACGTGGTCAGCATGTTCCACCACCTGGAGCACGTCCCCGACCCGCGCGCCGAACTCCGCGCCGCCCTCACGGTGTTGCGCCCCGGCGGCCATCTCGTCCTCGAAGTCCCGGACCCGGCCAGCGCGTTCGCCGCCCTGCTCGGCAAGTGGTGGCTCCCGCACGGCCAGCCGCGCCACCTCCATCTGCCCCCGCTCGCCAACCTCCGCGCCGAACTGGCCGAACGGGGCTGCGCGATCGTCGGCACCGACCGCGCCGCCGCCCATCTGCCGTACGACCTCACGGCGGCACTCTCCATGGCCCTGGCCCACGTCCCGCCGCCCCTGCGCAGGGCCACCGCCCCGGCGCTGACGGCCGCCGCCGGGGCGGAGTTGCTGCTCTCCCCGCTGACCCGGCGCACCCGCTTCGCCAACGCCTGCCGGGTGGTGGCCCGCAAGGAGGGCACCCCCGGCTGACCCTCGGCTGCCCCCGGCCGACTCCCAGGGGGCTATCCCCGCAGCACCAGCGCCTGTCCCGCCACCACGAGGAGCACCTGCTCGCACTCGGCCGCGAACGCCGCGTTCAGACGGCCGAGTTCGTCCCGGTAGCGGCGCCCGGAGGCGGTGGCCGGGACGATGCCCGAGCCCACCTCGTTCGACACCGCCACCACCGTGCGGCGCGCCCCGCGCACCGCCGCCACCAGTTCCCGCACCCGCTCGCGCAGCGCCTTCTCGCCGCCGTCCGCCCACTCCGCGTCGTCCCACGCCCCGACCGCGTCCATCGCGTCCGTCAGCCACAGCGACAGACAGTCGATCAGCACCGGCGGCCCCTCCTCGGCCAGCACCGGCACCAGGTCCGTCGTCTCCGTCGTACGCCACGACCCCGGCCGCCGTTCGCGGTGCGCCGCGACCCGCTCGGCCCACTCGGAGTCGCCGCCGCGCGTGCCGCCGGTGGCGACGTACAGCACGTCGGGGAACGCCTCCAGGCGGCGCTCCGCCTCCACCGACTTGCCCGAGCGGGCACCGCCGAGGACCAGCGTCCGGCGTGGCACGTCCGGCACCTCCTCGTACGCCCCCACGATCAGCGTCGTACCGTCCGGCACCGCGCGCGCCCCGGCCGCCGCGAGCCGTCGCGCGACCTCGGCGCCCTGCGGTACGTCGTGGTCGAGGTGGACGGCGACCACGTCCGTCGTCGGGCCGACCGCACCGGCCGCGCGCAGCCGGGCCAGCGCGTCCGGGCGGCCCACCACGTCGGCAAGGACCAGGTGGTACGCCCAGGTCGGGGCTTCCAGCCCCGCCGGGAAGCCGCCCGGCGGCAGATACAGCAGCCGCTGTCCGTCAGGGCCGGTCACCGCGTACCCGGTGCCGCCCGCGTCCATCGCCAGCGCCCGCACCCGGTGCCCGGTCAGCAGGGTCAGCTCGCGGCCGTCCGGCACCCGCACCGGCTGCGGCAGCCCGGCGGGCACCTCCACGGCCGGTCCGTCGTGCGGATGAGAGAGCAGCACCTGGCGCACCCCGCCCAGCGAGTGCCCCGCCCGCGCCGCCGCGAAGGCCGCGCCGGGGGTGAGGTCGAGCAGCAGCGCGTCGTCCACGAGCAGCGCGGTCGCCGCCCGCGCGTCCGGCCCGAGGGCGGTCGCGCACACGGCACAGGGGCAGTCGGGCCGGGGCAGCCCCGGCGGGGCACCGGTGCCGAGCAGAGTGACGTCCACGGACCGATTTTCACCCGGCCGCGCGGCTCCCGCGCCCCGGTGCCCCCGAAGGCGCGGTGGGGCGGGGCGTGTCGGCGCTCCGGCCGGGTGCCGTGGCCGGGGTGCCCGGCGGGGGTGCCCTGGCGGGAGGTGCCCTGGGCGGGTGATGATCCACGATCTCCTGTGACCGGCGCCGCCGAGCGCATACGCTGCCCGCAGCGTCGGATCGAAGGAGGCCCGCATGACGGCATGGACGTGGCGGTTCGAGAAGGCCGACGGGACGGAGGTCCCGCCCGCGGTCGAGCCGGAGGAGTTCACCACGCAGGGGGACGCCGAGTCCTGGATCGGCGAGCACTGGAAGGAGCTCCTGGAGGGCGGCGCGGAGCAGGTGCGGCTGTTCGAGGAGAGCACCGAGATCTACGGCCCGATGAGCCTGAACGCGGAGCAGACCGCGTAACCCGGCCGTCCGTCAGGTCCCGGCGCGCCCGGGACCTGACCTCGCCCCGAGGGTGACCGGATCGTTCCGCACCCGGCCCCGATCGTGTCTGCCGAAGGCGTATATCCCCAGGTCAGACTTGGTGACATGAAGCGAGCACTCATCGTCATCGATGTCCAGGAATCCTTCCGCGCCCGTCCGCTGTGGAAGGAGATCGGCAACCCCGGGATCGCCGAACCCGTCAACCGGCTCGTCCGGCTCGCCCGCGACCACGGCGACCTCGTCGTCTGGGTGCTGCACTCCGAGCCCGGCAGCGGCGACGTGTTCGACCCGGACCTCGGCCACGTACGGCTCCTGGAGGAGCTGGAGCCGCCGCTGCCCGGGGAGCCGGTGCTGCGCAAGACCGCGCACAACGCGTTCACCACCACCAACCTCCAGCAGTTGCTGACCGAGGCGGGCGTGGGCGAGCTGTGGGTGTGCGGCATCCGCGCCGAGCAGTGCGTCGAGACCACCGCCCGGCTCGGCAGCGACCTCGGCTACGAGATCGTCTTCGTGGCCGACGCGACCACCACCAACCCCATCGGGGACCTGGGCGTGGACGCGATCATGGAACGCACCCAGGCCGTCCTGCGCGACCGCTTCGCCCGCATCGCCACCGTCGCGGAGCTGGCAGCATCGCCCGTATGACCCGCGTCGTCTTCGTCCTGCTGCCCGACGTCCACCTCCTCGACCTGGCGGGACCGGCCCAGGTCTTCTCCACGGCGGCGGGCCTCGGGCAGCCGTACGTCCTCGACTACGTCGCCGAGTCCCCGCAGGTCACCAGCGCGCAGGGGCTCCCGCTCACCGCGCGCACGGACTGGCCGTCCCTCGGCCCCGAGGACCTGGTCGTCGTACCGGGCTGGCGCGCCCCGGCCCTGCGCGGCGGCCCCGAGCCCGGCGCCGCCCTGA
>NZ_WWIR01000343.1 GCF_009863025.1 Streptomyces sp. SID4985
ACCAGGTCGTCCCACATGAACCAGAAGCGGTCCTGACCGGGCGTACCGAAGAGGTACAGGATCAGGTCCTGGTCGAGGGTGATACGGCCGAAGTCCATGGCGACCGTGGTGGTCTTCTTGTCCCCGGTGTGGGTGAGGTCGTCGATGCCGGCCGAAGCGGACGTCATGACGGCCTCGGTGCGCAGCGGGTTGATCTCCGAGACGGCGCCGACGAACGTGGTTTTGCCCACACCGAAGCCGCCCGCCACCACGATCTTCGCGGACGTGGTGGAGCGGGAAGGCCCTCCGCTAGAGCTTGCGAAGTCCACTGAGCACCCTTTCGAGCAAAGTCACGGCTGGCTGGCCACCGGCGTTCTCGTCGCCGCCGGGCTGATGGATGGCGACCAGGCCCGCCTCCGCCAAGTCGGCGACGAGAATCCTGGCCACGCCGAGGGGGATCGTCAGAAGAGCCGAGATCTCGGCTACCGACTTGATCTCCCGGCACAGGTTGCAGATCCGCTGATGCTCGGGCAGCTGACCCTGCATCTGATGCGGAGCGGCGGTGGTGTGCACCAGTGCCTCGATGGCGAGCTGGTAGCGCGGGCGCGTCCGGCCACCGGTCATGGCGTACGGACGCACCAAGGGGTTGCTGGCCGCGGCCGGGGCCGATGCCGGCTCGGAGCGGCGCGGGGGGACCGGCTGGATGCGCGGGGCCTGGGGCTGCTCATACGGGGCCGGACCGGGACCCTGCGGTGCGTAGGGCTGCCGGTGGTCGGGGGTGGAGGGAGCGTACGGGTTCGCGGTACCGCCGTCCTGTCCCTGCACGGGACCGTACGACCAGCCACCCGTATGCGAACCGCCTGGGGGTGTTGCCACTTTCTCTCCTCCTCCGACTGTGCCGGGCATCCATATGCGTGGAGCCGCGTCCCGAAACCTTACGGCCCCGGGACGCGAACGCGCACCGTCCGCTTGCTAGTTGAGAAGGCTGCCCTGGAGTTCCGCACGCAGATCCGGGGTCAGGACCGTGCCCGCGCGGTCCACCAGAAGGGCCATCTCGTACCCGATGAGGCCGATGTCCGCTTCCGGGTGGGCCAGTACGGCGAGCGAGGAACCGTCGGATACGGACATGATGAAGAGGAATCCTCGCTCCATCTCCACAACTGTCTGGTTCACGCTGCCTCCCTCGAAGATCCGGGAGGCGCCTGCCGTCAGAGACGTCAGACCGGAGGCGACGGCCGCGAGCTGGTCGGCGCGGTCGCGCGGAAAGCCTTCGGACATCGCCAGAAGGAGTCCGTCGGCGGAGACCACCACCGTGTGGGACACCCC
>NZ_WWIR01000039.1 GCF_009863025.1 Streptomyces sp. SID4985
GCGAAGGCGCCCGCGCCGCAGCCGATGTCCCACACCAGGTCGCCGGTGCGGGGCCCGAGGCGCGCGAGCTGGGCGGCGCGCAGCAACTCGCTCTCGCCCTCGCCGAGACCGCCGCCGTACGCCTCGTCGGGCTGGGTCCAGCCGCGCGGGCCCACGGCGGGGTCGCGCCCGGCGATCCAGCCGCCGCCCTCGACGGCACCGGGGTGGCCGCCGATGACGATGACGACGTTGGGGTCGCGCCAGGTGTGGTCGGCGGCCTTGTCGGAGGTGAGGACGCTGACGCGTTCGTTCTCGGTGCCGAGTTCCTCGCAGACGACGAAGGTGCGGTGCACCCCGTCGAGGAGCAGGCCGAGTTCGGCGGGTCCGGCGCCGGGCGCGGTGAGGACGGCGACCTTGGGGTGGGCGCGGCAGACGTTGACGGCCCGGCGCAGGGTGCGCGGGTGGGCGACGACCACCTCGGCGTCGTCCCAGGGCATCCCGGCGCGGGCGAAGGCTGCGGCCACGGAGGAGACGCCGGGGACGACCTCGACCTCCAGGCCGAACGCGGGGTCGCGCAGGGTGCGGACGACGCCGAAGAAGCCGGGGTCGCCGTCGGCGAGCACGGCGGCGGTGCCGCGGTGCGCGGCGATGCGGCGGGCGGCCAGGGTGAGGCTGCCGAGCCGGACGCGTTCGGCGGTGCGCGGGATCTCGGGCAGTGCCAGGTGGTGGGCGGCTCCCGCGACGAGCGTGGCGGCGCCGAGGGCACCGCGTGCCGCCTCGGTCAGCGGCGAGCCGTCCCAGCCGATCACCGTGACCCGGTCGGCCATCGTCGTCAGTCTCCAGGTCTTCGCAGGTCGTCAGAGGGGTGGCCCAGGGTGCGGGCCCCGTGAGGTTACCTGGTCGGGCGGGGGTGCGGGGGCCCGGGTGGTGTCCGTCGCCCGCCGCCGTCCCGGCCGGGCCCGGGCGGGGTCAGTTCCAGTCGGAGTAGTCGGCGTACGCGCCGAAGCCCCGGCTGTCCGAGAGCTGTTCCTCGGCGCCCTCCAGGTCCTCGGGCAGCAGGCTCCAGACGATGTAGTCGGTGCGCATGTCGGTCCAGGTGCCGTCCTCGGTGCGGACGTGCGCTATGCAGGCGTTGCGCAGGACGCCCTCGCTGATGCAGCCGATCTTCTGGGCGACCTGCTGGGAGGCGGTGTTGTCGGCGGCGGTGCGGATCTCGATGCGCTCGAACTTCTGGTCGCCGAAGAGCCATTGGGCGGTGGCGAGCGCGGCCTCGGAGGCGTAGCCCTCGCCGCGCGCCCAGGGGGCGATGATGTACGACAGTTCGCTGGACCTGATCTGCCAGTCGGTCTTGGCGAGTTGGACGATGCCGACGAGGCGCTGGGTGAGGAACTCGGTGACGGCGAGGTCGAGTCCGCGTCCGGCGGTGCGTTCGGCGGGGGCGTACTCGGTGATCCAGTGCCGGGCGCCCTCCTCACTGAAGGGCTGGGGGACGTCCGTCCAGGCGGCGACCTGTTCGTCGTTCATCATCTCGGCCAGTGCGGGCACGTCGTCCTCGTCGAGGGGGCGCAGCACCAACCGCTCCGTGCTGATGGAGATGTTGGGGAAGGTGCTAGTCATGCGCCGCTCCGTAACGTCGGATCGTTTTGTGAGGGGCCGTCAGGAAGCCCCGCTGAACTGCCCAGCATGAAGCATGTAACCACTGAAACGCACGAGGGGCCCCTCCCCCGCCGTCCCCGTGGGTCACGGGAACCCCCTTGCGGGGTGCGGGAGCGGGGCCGTACGTGCCGTGTGCGGCGGGCCGGGGCCGGGTCAGCCTCCGCTGACCGGCAGGACCGAGCCCTGGTACTTGTCCTCGATGAACTTCTTCACCTCGGGCGAGGTCAGCAGCTTGGCGAGCTTCTCGACCCGCGGGTCCTTCTCGCTGCCGCGCTTGACGGCGAGGAGGTTGGCGTAGGGGTTGTTCTTCGCGGACTCCAGGTAGATCGAGTCCTTGGTGGGGCTGAGTCCGGCGTCCTGGGCGAAGTTGTTGTTGATGACGGCGGCGGCCATGTCGTCCAGCGAGCGCGGGAGTTGAGCGGCCTCCATCTCCTTGAACCTCAGGTGCCGGGGGTTCTTGACGACGTCCGCCGGGGACGCCTGGGCACCGGCATCCTTCTTGAGCTCGATGACACCGCTCGCGGCGAGGAGCTTGAGCGCGCGGGCCTCGTTGGTCAGGTCGTTGGGCACGCCGACGGTGGCTCCGTCGGGGAGCTTGGTGACGTCCTTGACCTTCTTGGAGTAGACGCCCATGGGCGGCAGGTAGGCGTCGACCACCGGCACCAGGTCGGTGCCCTTGGACTTGTTGAAGTCGTCCAGGAAGGGCTTGTTCTGGTAGAGGTTCGCGTCGAGCGAGCCCTCCTGGAGAGCGGTGTTCGGCAGGACGTAGTCCGTGAACTCCTTGACCTGGAGCTTCAGTCCGGCCTTGGCGGCGAGGTGGTCCTGGATGTAGCCGAGCACCTCGCCGGCCGGGACGGGGGTGGCGCCGACGACGAGTGCGCCGTCCTTATTACCACCGCCGTCCGAGGCCGAGCCCGAGCCGCAGCCGGTGAGGCCGAGGCCGAGCGGGAGGGCGGCCGCCACCGCGAGCCATACGGTCTTGCGCATGTCGATCCCCTTGTCGTTCGTGCGCGTCGGTCGTTCCAGCGCGTCAGCCGCACGCGTCGTGCGTGCGCGTCGCGGTCAGAACGAGGGGATGACGGAGCCCTGGTACTTGTCCTCGATGAACTTCTTCACCTCGGGCGAGGTCAGCAGCTTGGCGAGCTTCTCGACGCGGGGGTCCTTCTCGTTGCCCTTCTTCACCGCGAGGAAGTTGCCGTAGGGGTTGTCCTTCGGGGACTCCAGGACGAGGGCGTCCTTGGCGGGCTTGAGACCGGCGGATATCGCGTAGTTGCCGTTGACCACGGCCGCGTCCACGTCGTCCAGGGAGCGCGGCGTCTGGGCGGCCTCGACCTCCTTGAACTTCAGCTTCTTGGGGTTCGCCGTGATGTCGGCCGGGGTCGCCTCGTTGCCCACGCCGTCCTTGAGGGTGATGAGCTTGTTGGCGGCGAGGAGCTTGAGGGCACGGGCCTCGTTGACGGCGTCGTTGGGGACGGCGACGGTCGCACCGCTCTTCAGCGCGTCGGCCTTCTTGACCTTGTGGGAGTAGAGGCCGAGCGGCTCCAGGTGCACCGTGACGACGGGCACGATGTGGGTGCCGCGCTTCTTGTTGAAGTCGTCCAGGTACGGCTGGTTCTGGAAGTAGTTGGCACCGACGGAGCCGTCCTCGGTCGCCGTGTTCGGCGTGATGTAGTCGCTGAACTCCTTGACCTCGAGGTCGAGTCCGGCCTTCTTCGCCAGGTTCTTCTGGACGAAGTTCAGGATCTCGGCGTGCGGGGTGGGGCTCGCGGCGACGATCAGCGGTCCGCTGAAGTCGGAGGAACCGGCGGAGTCCTTGCCGGAGCCGCAGGCGGTCAGCCCGAAGGCGATGGCTCCGGCGGCGAGGACGGCGGTGGTGAGCTTGGCGGTGTTACGCACGAAAAGTGCCTTTCCTTGGGTGGTGCGACCCCGTGTACGGGTGAACGGGGAGTCTGGGGTGTCCTTGAGAGGCCGGGCGGACCCGGGCTCAGGCGACCTTGGAGACGTCGGCCGCGGCCGGTTCCGTGGCCTTCAGCAGCCTCAGCTTCGGCGCGGGTCCGGAGCGTCCGCCGCGCCCGTGCAGGGAGCGGGCCGCGAAGTCGCCGGCGAACTGGATGAGCGAGATGACGACGGCGAGGATGCCGACGGTGATCCACATCAGCTCGGTCTCGAAGCGCTGGTAGCCGTAGCGGACGGCGAGGTCGCCGAGGCCGCCGCCGCCGACGGTGCCGGCCATGGCGGAGTAGCCGATGAGGGCGATGATCGTGGTCGTGGTGCTGGCGATCAGCGAGGGCAGGGACTCGGGGACGAGGACCTTGCGGACGATCGTCCAGGTGTTGCCGCCCATGGACTGCACGGCCTCGACGAGTCCGCCGTCCACCTCGCGGACGGCCGTCTCGACGAGCCGGGCGAAGAACGGGATGCCGCCGATGGCGAGCGGGACGATCGCGGCGGTGGTGCCGATGGTGGTGCCGGTGACCCAGCGGGTGAAGCTCATCAGCGCGACCATGAGGATGATGAACGGCATCGAGCGGCCGACGTTCACGATCTGGCCGATCACCTTGTTGGCGACCACGTTCTGGAGCAGTCCGCCCCGGTCGGTGAGGACCAGGAGGATGCCGAGCGGGAGGCCGACGGCGACGGCTATCAGGGTCGACCACAGCACCATCGAGAACGTCTCGGAACACGCCTGCGACAGCAGCGGCTGCATCTCGGACCAGGTCACTTGGCACCATCCTTCACCAGCACGGGCTCCTGGCCCTGGACGTCGATCTGCAGACCCTGCTCGCGCAGGAAGCCGATGGGCACCACGTTGTCCTCGTAGCGGCCGGGCAGTTCGATGCGCATCCGGCCGATCTGGAGGCCGCCGACGGTGTCGATGGCCGCGCCGAGGATCGAGATGTCGATGTTGTAGGTGCGCGAGAGCTGGGAGATGACCGGCTGGGTGGCGGCCTCGCCGTGGAAGGTGATGTCGAGGACGGTGCGGTCGGCGCCGGTGGCCTCGCCGCCCACCGGGAACAGGGCGGAGGCCAGCTGGGAGCCGGGGGTGGCGAGCAGTTCGCTGACGGTGCCGGATTCCACGACGCGTCCCTTCTCCATGAGTGCGGCGGAGTCGCAGATGGACTTCACGACGTCCATCTCGTGGGTGATGAGCAGAACGGTGAGCCCGAGCTGCTGGTTGAGGTCGCGCAGCAACTGGAGGATCGAGCGGGTCGTCTCGGGGTCCAGGGCGCTGGTGGCCTCGTCGGAGAGCAGGACCTTGGGGTCTCCGGCCAGGGCGCGGGCGATGCCGACGCGCTGCTTCTGGCCGCCGGAGAGCTGGGCGGGGGTGGCCTTGGCCTTGTCGGCGAGGCCGACGAGGTCGAGGAGTTCCAGCGCCTTGCGCGAGCGCTCCTTGCCGGACTTGCCGAGGATCTCCAGCGGCAGTTCGACGTTGTCCTGCACGGTCCGCGAGGAGAGCAGGTTGAAGTGCTGGAAGACCATGCCGATGTGGGAGCGCGCCCGGCGCAGTTCCCGTCCGGCGCGCGGTCCGCGTCCCGCGAGCGCGGTGAGGTCCTGCCCGGCCACGGTCACGGTGCCGGCGGTGGGGCGTTCCAGCAGGTTGACGCAGCGGATCAGGGAGGACTTGCCGGCGCCGGACTGGCCGATGACGCCGTAGACCTCGCCTTCGCGGACGTGGAGGTCCACGCCGTCGAGGGCGGTGACCTCGCGGCCTCGGGAGCGGTAGACCTTGGTCAGGCCCGATGTCGTGATCACAGGATTTCCGTCACTGTCGAGTGCGCGGGCGCGGGTGGGCCCGGCACGGGTGCTTGCGTTCGTATGGGGACGCGGCACGGTTCTCGCGGTGGCGATGGGGACCGGGGGAAACCCGGGGAGAACGGCGTGTGCGCGAAAGGCGGCACGGATCCGGTACGCCGGTGTTCCGGACGATCTACCGCGGCTCTCGCTTCGGGGCGCGAGGCTCAGATGGTGCGGGGGCCCTCTAGAAGGCGCACATTCGACACATACAACGAGCACCGGGCGTCATGGTCGCCTCGGTCGCAAGGGTGCGGCTGCTCGTCGTGGTCATGCGGGCCAGTAAAGCAGACGGACGCTCCTTACCGGAGACCGCTGTCCACATGCTGGACAGTGGCGGACAGCTCTCATGGACAGGGCGGACGCTCGGGTTCCGCCGCTCCCGCCCGCTCGGCCAAGCCGGACAAGGGCAGCGGGCCACCGGCGGGGGGAGGGTGCCGGACTCCCCCGAAGGGCGGGCTGTGGCCTACGCCACGGCCGCCGCGGTTGCCGGGGACGGGCGGCGGCGCAGGGCGGGGGCGGCGGCGGGCGTCCGTTTCGGCCGTAATAAGGTCTCCGCATGCTCAACGCCCTCTTGCTGGTGACCGGGGTCGCCGCGCTGCTCCTGGCCGCCTGGTGCGGCTGGGCCGCGTACCGGGACCAGCCGACCAAGGACTGGCACCTGATCGGCATGGCCGTGGTGTCGGTCCTCGCCCTGGTGCAGCTGGTGGTCGGGGTCGTACGGCTGGCCCGGGGCGAGCGTCCCGAGCAGGGCACGACGATCTTCGTGGCGTATCTGCTGGGCGCGTTCGCGTGTGTGCCCGCGGCCGGGTTCATGTCGCTGGCCGAGCGGACCCGCTGGGGCTCGGTGACGGCCGCCGCGGGCGGCGTGGTCCTTGCCGTGCTGGAAGTACGGCTCTTCGACATCTGGGGAGGCTGAAGTGACGGCGCTGGAGGAGAAGCCGGCCCGGCTGATCAGTGGGCCGGGCATGCTGCTCGTCTGGTTCTACGGCGTGATGGTCGTCGGCGCCGTGTCGCGCTCGGTGTACCAGATCGCCACGGAGTTCGACCGGGCCCCGCTCGCCTACGCGCTCTCCGCGCTCGCGGGCGTGGTGTACGGCTTCATCACGTACACGCTGGTCCGGGGCGGCGAGACGGCCCGCCGGGCGGCGCTGGTGTGCTGCGCCGCCGAGCTGGCCGGTGTGCTGGTCGTGGGCACCTGGACCCTGATCGAGCCGTCCGCGTTCCCCGACGCCACCGTGTGGTCGGACTACGGCATGGGGTACGTGTTCATCCCCGTGCTGCTGCCGCTGTCCGCGATGTACTGGCTGCGCAAGGCGCGGCTGCGCGCGGACGTCACGCGCTAGCCGCGCAGGGGGTTACGCGCCAGTCGCGCAGGGCGTCACGCGGTGGCCGCGTAGGCGCCCGCCTTCTTCTCCAGCACGATCATCTCCACCCCGTCGGCGCCCTGGGAGCGGCCCACCGCCTGGTATCCGGCGCGGCGGTACAGCCGCAGTCCGGCGTCGCTGCGGTGGCCGCTGTGCAGCCGGAACACGGTGGCGCCGCGCTGCTCGGTGAGGGCGGCCTCGGCCGCGCCGAGGAGCCGGGCGCCGATGCCGTGGCCCTGGAGGCGGGGGTGCACACAGAGGGTGCCGATGGCCGCGGCGCCGTCCTCGGTGAGGCGGCCGCGCACCGAGCCGACGATCTCGTCGCCGAGCCGCGCGACGAAGACACAGTCGGCGGCGACTTCCTCGCGGACCGACTCCAGGCTCTGGACGAGCGGGTCGATGCGGTAGTTGCCGTACCGCGCCGCCTCGCTCTGGAAACACAGGTACTGGAGCCTGAAGATCTGCTCCGCGTCCCGCTCGGTCGCCGCCGAGATGGTCACGCTCATGCCCATGTGCGCACGCCTCCCGCTCACCTGATCAGCCGTCGTACCCCACACCTATCCCCGCACTCCCCCGGCCGCAACCTCCGGCGCGAGCAATCGCCGCAGACATCCCAGACATCGGGAACGTTCCGGGCCGAGACTGCCCTGTGAGATACCCAACTCCCCCGCGATCTCGCGGTAGGTGGGGTCCTTCGGGGAGAGCAGCGCCTCCAGGAGGCGGGGGCAGCGCCCGGGCAGCCGCCCGACCGCCTCGCGCAGCAGGCCGTACCGGGCGGCGGCCAGGGCGAGTTGCTCGGGTCCGGGCCCGGCCTCGTCGGCGG
>NZ_WWIR01000344.1 GCF_009863025.1 Streptomyces sp. SID4985
GGCGTACCTGGGCCGCCGTCGGGGACCGCCTCATCGCCCACTACACCGACGTGCTCGCGGCCCGCCGTACGGCGGTGGCGGCATGAGCGGCGGCACGATCGCCCGGCCGCTGCGCATCGTGCGGCTCGCCAACTTCGTCGCCCCGGCCTCCGGCGGCCTGCGCACCGCCCTGCGCGAACTGGGCCGGGGCTACCGCGTGGCGGGCCACGAACCCGTGCTGATCGTCCCCGGCGACCGGCACACCGACCGCGAGACCGAGCAGGGCCGCGTCATCACCCTCCCCGGGCCCCTGCTGCCCGGCACCGGCGGCTACCGCGTCCTGACCGGACAGGCCCGCGTGGCCGCCCTCCTGGAGGAGCTGGCCCCCGACCGCCTGGAGGTCTCCGACCGTACGACCCTGCGCTGGACCGGACGGTGGGCGCGACGCGCCCGGGTACCGGCCGTCATGGTCTCGCACGAGACCGCCGACGGCGTGCTGCGCACCTGGGGCGTGCCCGAGCAGCTGTCACGGCGGGCCGCCGACGCCCTCAACACCCGCACCGCGCACGTCTACGCGCGCGTGGTGTGCACGACCGAGTTCGCCGCGCGCGAGTTCCTGCGCGTCGGCGCGCGCAACGTCGTACGCGCTCCGCTGGGCGTCGACCTGACGGAACGGCACCCCACGCTCCGCCACACCGGTCCGCGTGCGGCGTACGCGCGCGGGGACGAGACGCTGCTCCTGCTGTGCTCGCGGCTGTCCGTGGAGAAGCGGCCGGGCACCGCGCTCGACGCGCTGGAGGTGCTCCTGCGGCGCGGGCGGCGGGCGGTGCTGGTGGTGGCCGGGGACGGCCCGCTGCGGTCCCGCCTCGAAGCACGCGCGCGGGAACGCGGGCTGCCCGTCCTCTTCGCGGGCCACATCGGCGACCGGGCCGCCCTCGGCGCGCTCCAGGCGGCCGCCGACGTGTGCCTGGCACCCGGCCCGGCCGAGACCTTCGGCCTGTCCGCGCTGGAGGCCATGGCGTGCGGCACGCCCGTCGCGGTGAGCGCGTCGTCCGCGCTGCCCGAGGTGGTCGGGTCGGCGGGCGCCGTCGCGGCCGACCACGGCGTGGGGTTCGCCGACGCCGTGGAGACGCTGCTCGCCCGGCCGGAGCGGGTGCGGCGGGAGGCGGCACGCGCGCGTGCCGAGTGTTTCGGGTGGGGAGCGGCTGTGGAGGCGTTCCTGGCCGCTCATGACGCACCGGTGCTCGGGGGCGGCGGGGGTACGGGTCGGGCGGACGTGGCAGGGGAACGCGGCGTGACGCGGGAGCGCGAGGAGGGGGCCGTATGAGAACCCTGCGCTTCGTGGCCCTCGGCGACTCGCTCACCGAGGGTGTGGGCGACCCCGCTCCCGGCGGGCCGCGCGGCTGGGCCGCGCTGCTGGCGGGCGGGCTCAGGGAGGATCCCGGGCGGGTGGAGTTCGCCAACCTCGCCGTCAGCGGGGCCCGCGTCCGCGACGTGCTGCACCGGCAGACCCCGGCGGGACTCGGGCTCCGCCCCGACCTGGTGTCCGTGGCGGTCGGCGTCAACGACACCCTGCGCGGCTCCTTCGACATCCATGAGGTGGCCGACGGACTCGACCGGGTCTACGCCGCCTTCACCGGGCAGGGCGCCACCCTGCTCACCCTCTGCCTGCCCGACCCCGGCGCGCTGCTGGGCCTCCCCGCAGCCCTCGCCCGCCCGCTGGCACGGCGCCAGCGGGCCGTCAACGCCGTGACCCACGCGCTGTCCGACCGGTACGGCGCGGTCCACCTGCACGCGCACGAGGGGACCTGGCTCACCGACCCCACCCTGCGGAGCGCGGACCGGCTGCACCCCGGCGAACGCGGGCACCGGCACCTCGCCGCCCGCTGCCA
>NZ_WWIR01000345.1 GCF_009863025.1 Streptomyces sp. SID4985
GGGCGCGGGCCAGCGCGCGGGCCGCCTGCGCGTCGGCGGCGGCCCAGTCCGCGGGCTGTGCGGGCGCGCTCACCCCGAGCGTCCACCCGGGCTGCGGCTCCGGCTCCCGCCCGCCGGGCACCAGCACCCTTACGACGTCCCGCGCGAGGTCGGTCAGCGGCGAGCCCAGCGCCGCCCCCAGCGCGGCGGCCGCCACCGCGTCCGGCGCCCTTCCCTCGGGCCGCGCGTGCACGACGACCCAGGGCTCCCGCCCCGGCCGCAGCAACGGCACGACCTCCTCGGCCCCCGCCCCCAGCAGCATCCGCACCAGCGCCGAGGACCGGTCCGCCCCGGCCCCGCTCTGATGCTCCCCGGTCAGCAGCGAGAGCAGCACGGCGGCGACGGACGCGATGGTGTGGTCCCCGGGGGTGCGTCGCGCGGCCGCGACACCGAGCACGAACCCGCCGCCGGTGCCGAGGGCGTAGGCGGCGAGGTGGGTGCCGTGGTGGGTGTCGGTGGCGGAGGACGGGGCCTGGCGGCCGGCCGGGGAAGGGGAGTGGGGGTCGGGTGTGGCTCCCGGGTGGGTGTCGGTGGGGGATCGGTGGGTGGTGGTGCCGGGGCGGTGAGGCGTGACGTGGCCCGGCAGCGCGTCGGACGTGTCTCCTCCGGGCGTGGGCCCGGCCGCG
>NZ_WWIR01000346.1 GCF_009863025.1 Streptomyces sp. SID4985
CGCTCGCCGCGGTCGCCCGCGGCGAGTGGGAGCCCGCCGCGGAGGCGATGCACGGCATCGGCCGGGACTGGGAGCGGCGCTCGGCGTTCACGGCGCTGCTCGGGGACAAGGCGGCCGAGGCCGACGAGTGGCTGCTGAGCTGGGAGGACGCGCGTCCCGACGACCCGGACGCGGCGGTGGTCCGGGCGAGCTCCACGGTGACCCTGGCCTGGAAGCTGCGGGGTGCGAAGCGGGCCAAGTACACCACGCACGAGCAGTTCGACGGCTTCCGCCGGACGCTGGAGAGCGCCCCCGCGGACGTGGCGCGCGCGGCCGCGCTGAACCCGGACGACCCGACCCCGTACGTCAAGGAGATCTGGATCGCGCTCGGCCTCGGCCGCCCGAACGCCGAGATGGACACCCTGTGGGCCAAGCTCACCGAGCTCGCGCCGCACCACTACGAGGCGCACTTCTCGGCCCTCCAGTACTGGTGCGCCAAGTGGCGCGGCTCCGAGCGTCTGGCGACGAGCTTCGCCGAGCGGGCGGCGGCCGGTGCCCCGGCGGGGAGCCTGCTGACGGTCCTGCCGCTGATCGCCCACCTGGAACACGACGAGTCGGACGACACGGCGGCCGAGAACACCCCGGAGATGATCGCCCGCGTGAACACCGTCCTCGCGGACGTCGCGGCCGCCGACCCGTCCCACCCCCGCCTGCCGGAGGTACGCCACCTGCTCGCGTACTTCCTCCGCCTCCAGGGCCGCGACAAGGAGTCGCTGGAGCAGTTCCGCCTGGTGGACGGGTACGTCGAGGCGCTCCCGTGGCGCTACCGGGTGAACCCGGCGGCGGAGTACTGCGCCTTCCGGAACGCGACGGCGAAGGCGGCGGAGGAGGTGGCGGCAGAGGTGTCGACGGAGGCGGCGGCCGGGGCGTGACGGGGCCGGAATTCGAGCGAGGCCCGGGCCGTTGCACTAACCGGTGGCCCATGAACCACCCCCGAACCACCCACAGGGAGACGAGACCCCATGCTCTTCGGCCGCACACCGCAGCTGCCCACCCCTGAGCAGGCGCTGGCGGGGCGCACCGTGCCCGCCTTCGAGGTCCCCGACCACCACACCGTCCTCGGCACCCCGCTGCTCGGCCCGTACCCCGAGGGCCTGGAGGTCGCGGACTTCGGCCTCGGCTGCTTCTGGGGCGCGGAGCGCAAGTTCTGGCAGCTCCCGGCGGGTGTCCACACGACGCTGGTGGGCTACGAGGGCGGCTACACCGAGAACCCGACGTACGAAGAGGTCTGCTCGGGCCTGACCGGCCACACGGAGGCCGTCCGCGTGGTCTACGACCCCGCGGTGATCTCCTACGACCGCCTCCTGAAGACCTTCTGGGAGTCCCACGACCCCACCCAGGGCTTCCGCCAGGGCAACGACGTCGGCACCCAGTACCGCTCCGCCATCTACACCCACACCCCCGCCCAGGCAGCCGCCGCGGAAACCTCCCGCGCGGCCTACCAGAAGGTCCTCACCGCCTCCGGCCTCGGCACGATCACCACAGAAATCCTCCCCGCCGAAGGCCGCGCCTTCTACCCCGCCGAGCCCTACCACCAGCAGTACCTGGACAAGAACCCGGCGGGCTACTGCGGCATCGGCGGCACGGGCGTGTCGTGCCCGATCGGGGTGGCTCCGGCGGACATAACGCCTCCCCGCACCCCGGGCAACTAGCGTCGCGCGGCCCACCGGGCGGCGCCCGAGTACTGTGTCGCGGAGGTACGGAGCCGTATCGCTTCTGCGTCACTCGTTCGAGCGGTGAGAAAGTGATCCCGCCCGGTTCGCGTGCCGCGCGGGATCAGAATCGCGCCCATGGGAGCAGCCATGACCACCGACGCCGCTGGGCAACCCCTCATCCCCCAGCCACCCGCCACGGTCGCCGCGCTGCGCCAGGCCATCAGGCAGATCGCGCCCGCTGCCCTCCCGGCCTTCACCCAGGAACTCGACCAAGCGGCCGACCAGGCACGGCACGGCTCGGATCTCGCGCCACTTCAACGGTTCGTCGCTCAGTGGGCCGTCTACGTCCACATCCAGCGCCATCCCGACGTGGCGGCGGACCTCCGGCACTGGGAGGACATCGCCGAGTCGGGTGACGCTGCGCAGGCCCGCCGGTCCGCTTCCCGCATCGGGCGCATCCTGGACGCGGCCCACGCGGCTGTCGGTCTCCCCGCCCGGTGAGCACGGACTGGCACTGGGAGTACGACCCCGATCACGAGCACGTGGTGGGCGGTGTGCCCGCTCACGTGGTGGCGGAGGTGGAGCGCCTGGCCGGCCAGCTGGTCGATCTCGCCCGCATGGGCATCGATGTCGGCCATCTCGGCAACGGCCCCCGACCGGGCGGTCTGCGCCGCATGGACGCCGCGGGCGGCTGGTTCTATTTTCTCGTGGCACCCCGCGATCCACTGATCATCGTCGTTCGTGTCGTGCCACCGTTCGATGCCCTGTAGCGGCCGCCGGGAGGGATCCGGCCGGAGACCGGGTCCCTCCCGGACTTTCGGTCAGATCGTCGCCGTGTCGATCACGAAGCGGTAGCGGACGTCGCTGTTCAGAACGCGCTCGTAGGCGTCGTTGATCTCTTCCGCGGCGATCAGTTCGATCTCGGCGCCGATGCCGTGCGCCGCGCAGAAGTCCAGCATCTCCTGGGTTTCGGCGATGCCGCCGATGCCGGAGCTGCTGAGGCTGCGGCGGTGGCCGAAGAGGGACTGGAGGGTGATCTGGACGGGCTCCTCGGGGAGGCCGACGTTGACGAGGGTGCCGTCGGTGCGGAGCAGGGACGCGTAGGCGGCGAAGTCCAGCGGCGCGGAGACCGTGTTGAGGATGAGGTCGAAGGTGCCGGCCAGTTCCTCGAAGGTCTTGGGGTCGCCGGTGGCGTAGTAGTGGTCGGCGCCGAGACGGAGGCCGTCGTCCTGCTTGCGCAGGGACTGCGACAGGACGGTGACCTCGGCGCCCAGCGCGTGGGCGATCTTGACGGCGACGTGGCCGAGGCCGCCGAGGCCCACGACCGCGACCTTCTTGCCCGGACCCGCGCCCCAGTGCCGCAGCGGCGAGTACGTGGTGATGCCCGCGCACAGCAGCGGCGCGGCCACGTCCAGGGACAGCCCGTCGGGGACGCGGACGACGAAGTCCTCGTTCACGACGATGTTCTGGGAGTAGCCGCCGTAGGTGGGCTCGCCGTCCTTGCCGACCGCGTTGTACGTCCAGACGGTGCCCGTGCCGGTGCAGTACTGCTCCAGGCCCGCCTCGCAGTTCTCGCACACGCGGCAGGAGTCGACCATGCAGCCGACGCCTACCCGGTCGCCGACCGCGAACTTGGTCACCTCGGGGCCGACCTCGGCGACCACGCCCGCGATCTCGTGGCCGGGGACCATCGGGAAGATGCCCTCGGCCCAGCCGTCGCGGGCCTGGTGGATGTCGGAGTGGCAGATGCCGGTGAACTGGATGTCGATCAGTACGTCGTGATCGCCGACCGGCCGTCGCTCGATGGTGGTCCGCTCCAGCGGGGCCTTGGCGGCGGGTGCGGCGTACGCGGCAACAGTGGTCATGCCGGAACTCTCCTGGTGGGGGTGGTCGTACCTGCCCGGCCGGGGTCCGGTCCGGGCACTCTTCCAGCCTGCCCCCAGTAGCCCCGGGCCGCCCAGTCCTCCCCTCTGCGTACGACCGCCGTGCCTACCACTGGCAAGGTCAGGCTCCCGGACCCACGCACGGGCGCGGGCACGGATACTGGCCGTATGGACGAACAGCCGGAGGCGGCCGGCGGCCGGGCCCTGGACCGGCGGGCCGAGCTGAGCGAGTTCCTGCGCAGCAGGCGGGCCCGGCTGAAGCCGGACGACGTGGGCCTGTCCGGCTTCGGCAGGCAGCGCCGGGTGCCGGGGCTGCGCCGCGAGGAGCTGGCCCAGCTGGCCGGGGTCTCGGTGGCGTACTACACCCGCCTGGAACAGGGCAACGGGCGCAACGTCTCGGCGGAGGTGCTGGACTCCATCGCCCGCGCGCTGCGGCTGACCGACGCCGAGCACGCGCATCTGATCCACCTGGCGCGGCCGAAGGCGCACAAGAAGCGGCCCGCGGCCCGGCAGCCGCAGGTACGGGGCGCGCTGCGCGAACTCCTTGAGGCGATGGACTCGGTGCCCGCGTACATCGTCGGGCGCCGCTCGGAGATCCTCGCCTGGAACCGGATGGCGGCGGCCCTCTTCGGCGACTGGGCCCGGCTGGCCCCCGCCGACCGCAGCTGGGCCCGTCTGGTGTTCCTGCACCCGCCGTACCGCGAGCTGTTCGTGAACTGGGAGCAGAAGGCGATCGACATCGTGTGCGCGCTGCGCATGGACGCGGGCCGCTTCCCGGACGATCCCCGGCTGTCGGCGCTGGTGGGCGAACTGTCGGTGAAGAGCGAGGAGTTCCGCAGGCTCTGGGCCACCCACGACGTCAAGGAACAGTGCCACGGCCTCAAGCAGCTGCACCACCCGCTGGTCGGCGCGCTCGCCCTCAGCTTCGAGAGCTTCCGCGCGGCGGGCGACCCGGACCTCTCCCTGGTCACCTACCACGCCGAACCGGGCTCCCCCTCGGCCGAGTCCCTGCGCCTGCTGTCGAGTTGGGGCACGGACGCGGCCCGCGCCACGCTGTAGGCCGCGCGGCGGAGCAGCCGTGGAGGGCACCCGGGACGACCGCCCGGGTGCCCCCGCGTCAGGCGTCCGCGTTCTCCCGCACCGTGATCCTCCCCTTGCGGATCGTCGCCAGGCGCGGCGCCTTGCGGGCGATCGCGGAGTCGTGGGTGACCATGACGAAGGTCAGCCCCTGCTCCTTCCACAGACGTTCGAGTACGTCCATGATCTCGTCGCGCATGCTCTCGTCGAGGTTGCCGGTCGGCTCGTCGGCGAGCAGCACCTTGGGCTTCTTGACCAGCGCGCGGGCAATGGCGACACGCTGCTGCTGGCCGCCGGACATCTCCGAGGGGAGGTGTCCGAGGCGCTCCCCGAGACCGACCGACTCCAGTGCCTCGGCGGCCAGTTCGCGCCGCTGCTTCGCCTTGACGCCGAGGGGGACGAGGGCGGTCTCGACGTTCTCCTGGGCGGTGAGCGTCGGTATGAGGTTGAAGGACTGGAAGACGAAGCCGATGCTCTCGCTGCGCACCCGGGTCAGCCGGGCCTCGGAGAGCTTGGCCAGATCGGTGCCGTCGAGGACGACCTCACCGGACGTGGGCCGGTCGAGCGCGCCCAGCATCTGGAGCAGCGTGGACTTGCCGCCACCGGTGGGGCCCTGGATGACCAGCCGGTCACCGGCGCCGATGGTGAGGTCGACGTCGTCGAGGGCCAGGACGGTGTCCTTGCCGCGGGTGTAGCGCTTGGTGACGTTTCTCAGTTCGTACATGGGGGCTCCTGGGAGGGGTTCGGGGTGGGCCGAGGCGGGATACCGGCGGGCCCGAGGGCCGCGGTGGCTACTCCACGCGCCGGAGGGCGTCCGCCGGGCGCAGCCGGGAGGCGCGCCAGCCGCCGAAGGCCCCGGCGACCAGGCCGCCGGCCACCGCGAGGCCCACCGCGAGCGCGATGGTGGTGACGCTGACCGGGGCGGTGAGGGCGACCTCCAGGGTCTTCGCCGCCTGCCGGCCGCGGCCCCCGAAACCGCCGCCGCCACCGCCGAACCCGCCGCCCCCGAAGCCGCCGCCCCCGAAGCCTCCACCGGAACCCGTGCCGCCGAGCTGCGCCTGCAGCGTGGGGCTGATCGCGGTGACCGCGTACGCACCGGCCAGGCCGAGCGCGATACCGAGCGCGCCGCCCACCAGGCCGTTGACCATGGCCTCACCGGCCACCTGGCGCACCACCCGGCCCGACTTCCAGCCGAGCGCCTTCAGCGTGCCGAACTCGCGCACCCGGCGGGAGACGGCCGCCGAGGTCAGCAGCCCCGCCACCAGGAACGCGGCGATCAGCACGGCGATGGACAGCCAGCGGCCGACCTTGGTGGCGAGCGAGGAGGCGGTGGACAGCGAGCCGGAGACCGTCTTGGCGAGGTCGGCGGAGGTGGTGACCGTCGTACCGGAGACGTTCTTCTGGATGGCGCTCTTGACGTCCGCGATCCGCTGGGAGTCGGTCGCCCGGACGTAGACCGTGGTGACCTTGTCCTTCTCGTCCGCGAGGGTCTGGGCCCGCTTGAGCGGGATGTAGAGATTGGCCGCCGGGTCGCCGCTGTCGGCGGTGGCGATGCCGATCACCTGGAACTTGGTGCCCTTGACGGTGACGGTCGAACCGACCTTGTACTTCTTCTGCTTGGCGTAGGCGGAGTCGACGACGGCCACCGCGGCATCGGTCTCGGACGTCTTGAACGTACGGCCGCTGGTCAGCTTGGAGGAGGACAGCGGGCCGAGGGCGGTGCGGGTGACGTCGGTGCCGAAGACGGTGTACTGGTTGATGTCGAAGTCGGCTCCGCCGCCACGGACTTCGCCCTGCGGCTGACCATAGCCGCGCGAACGGCCGCCGCCTGAGCCGCCGTTCTGCTGGAACTGACCCCGGGTGAACTGCCCGTTCACCTTGAACACGTTGAGGCTGAGGCCACCGGTGGCCTCCGAAACCCCCTTCTGCGCCGCGACCTTGGAGACGGTCGAGGAGGGAAGGGTGGTGAAGCCCTGCACCATGACGCGGTCGCTGCTCTGCTCGGAGTCGTCGTCGCTGCCGCGCGCGTCGAACTTGAAGCGGGGCCGCTCCGCGCCACTGGAGTCCGGCGTCGACGCCTTGGTGACAGTCATGTCCGTGCCCAGGCCGTAGAGCGACTGGAGCACCTTGTCCTGGGCCGTACTCATGCCGCTGGACACGGAGTTGACCACGATGACCAGGGCTATGCCCAGGGCGAGACCGGAGGCGACGACGAGGGCCGCCTTTCTGCGGCGGCGCAGTTCGCGCTTCAGGTAGGTGAAGAACATGGCGGCACGGTAGGGAGGCTGCGTGATGGCTTGCTGAGGCCGCGATAAGAGGGGGATGAGAAGCGCCGGAAAACGCCGGTGCCGCCCTCGTGAAAGGGCGGCACCGGCGCGCTCGGGTCAGTCGGAAGAGGGTGGGATCAGGCGGCCGAACCGGCCTTCCACTGGGCCCAGTCCATGTTCCAGCCGTTGAGGCCGTTGTCCGGGGACACGGTCCTGTCGCCGGTGTTCTTGATGACGACCACGTCACCGACCAGGGAGTTGTTGAACATCCAGGCGGCCGGGGTGTTCGGGTCGTTGGCGCCCTTGGTGTCGGACAGACCCACGCAGCCGTGGCTGGTGTTCACGCTGCCGAAGATGGACTTCGCGCCCCAGTAGTTGCCGTGCAGGAAGGTGCCGGAG
>NZ_WWIR01000347.1 GCF_009863025.1 Streptomyces sp. SID4985
GTCCGAGTAGATCGTGGTGTTCCACTGGTCGTGCGACCGCATGGTGCCGAGCATCAGCATGCCCGCGGGCGGGACGACGTCCGGCAGCGGCGCGTGGGAGAACTCCGCCTTTCCGGACTCGGTGAGGAAGATCAGCTCGCGGGCGGGCTGCTTGATGCGGAAGCCCAGCGGCAGCCGCACCCGGCGGTTGAAGTCCTCGAAGCCGTCCAGTACCTCGGACATGGTGTCCCGGATGCGGTCGTAGTCCTCGATGTACCACTCCCACGGCGTGGGGCTCGCGGGCAGCGCCGCACGCGCCATGCCGGAGATGATCGCGGGCTCCGACAGCAGATGCTTGGAGGCGGGCCGCTTCATGCCGACCGACAGGTGCACCATGGACATCGAGTCCTCGACGGAGGTGCTCTGGACGCCGTTGCGCTGGTGGTCCTTGTCGGTGCGGGCGAGGCACGGAAGGATCAGCGCCTCCTTGCCGTGGACCACGTGGCTGCGGTTCAGCTTGGTGCTGACCTGGACCGTGAGGTCGCAGTTGCGCAGCGCCTCGTAGCTGAACGGCGAGTCCGGCACGGCGAGGGCGAAGTTGCCGCCCATGCCGATGAAGACCTTGACGTCGCCCCGGTTCATCGCCTGGAGCGTGCCGATGGTGTCGAGGCCGTGGTCGCGCGGCGGGTTGATCTTGCAGACCTCGGCCAGCCGGTCCAGGAACTCCGGCTCCGGACGGTGGTCGATGCCGCAGGTGCGGTTGCCCTGCACGTTGCTGTGCCCGCGCACGGGGGACGGTCCCGCACCCTCACGGCCGAGGTTGCCGCGGAGCAGCAGCAGGTTCACGATCTCGCGGACCGTGTCCACACCGTGCTCGTGCTGGGTGACGCCGAGGCACCAGCTGA
>NZ_WWIR01000040.1 GCF_009863025.1 Streptomyces sp. SID4985
ATCCCCCGCATCCCCCGCCTCGCCCGTCTCCTGTGGGCCGCCGGTCCTGCCGTGCGCGGGGCCTGGCTGCCCGCCGTGCTCGGGGTGGCCGCCGGGGCGATGCTGCTGGGCCTTGTCGGCGGGTTCGCGCAGGCCAGGGTGGTGCTGCTGGCCATCGCGCCGGTGCTGCCCGTGGCCGGGGTAGCACTGTCCTACGGCCCGCACGCCGACCCGCTGTACGAGATCACCGCCGCCACCCCGGGCGGCGGACTCCGGCTCGCCCTGACCCGTACCGCCGCCGTCCTCGCCGTCAGCCTCCCGCTGCTGACCCTTACGGGTCTGCTGCTGCCCGCCTCCGGTGCCCCGGCGGCCGCCGCCTGGCTGCTGCCGGGACTGGCGCTGTCGCTGGCCACCCTGGCGCTCGCCTCTTTCACCGGCTGCCGCACGGCGGCCGGGATCACGGCGGGCGGCTGGCTGTGCGCCGTCCTCGCGCCGCTGCCCGCCGCTCC
>NZ_WWIR01000348.1 GCF_009863025.1 Streptomyces sp. SID4985
CGGCGATGTTGTTCAGCGCCTCCCAGGCCATGCCGCCGGTCAGCGCGCCGTCACCGATGACGGCGACGACGTGGCTGTCGCGCTGCTTCAGCTCGTTGGCCTTGGCGATGCCGTCGGCCCAGCCGAGCACCGTGGAGGCGTGGCTGTTCTCGATGACGTCGTGCTCGGACTCGCTCTGCGCGGGGTAGCCGGACAGGCCGCCCTTCATCTTCAGGCGGGAGAAGTCCTGGCGGCCCGTGAGCAGCTTGTGCACGTAGGACTGGTGGCCGGTGTCCCACAGGACCTTGTCCTTGGGCGAGTGGAACACCCGGTGCATGGCGATGGTCAGCTCGACCACACCGAGGTTGGGGCCGAGGTGGCCGCCGGTCTTGGAGACGGCCTCGACGAGGAAGGTCCGGATCTCCTCCGCCAGCTGGTTCAGCTCCTCCAGAGTGAGCCGGTCCAGATCGCGCGGTCCCGTGATGCGGGTCAGCAGCGGCACCCGTGCCTCCTTGCAGATAAGAGCTGATCGAGCTGTTGCCGGGCTTGATGAGTCTAATGTTCCGCTCCGGCCGCCGGTGTCCGGGCGTGCCCATGGTTGTTTCACCAGGCCGGAGACGCCGAAGAGGCCCGGCGCTCCATTGCGCCGGGCCTCTGAGCCTGACCGCGCTTACGCGCGGCCGGCCGACTTCTGGGTCTTGCGGGTGACGGCGTCGATGACGACGGTCGCCAGCAGGACTCCACCGGTGATCATGTACTGCACCGGCGAGGGGATGCCCTGGAGGGCCAGGCCGTACTGGATCGAGATGATGACCAGCACGCCCAGGAGCGCGTTCCAGGTGCGGCCGCGGCCGCCGAAGAGGGACGTACCACCGATGACGGCCGCCGCGATGGCGTTCATCAGGAGGTCACCGCCACCGGCGCCCTGGTTGGCGGACGCGATCTTGGAGGCGATGAACAGACCGCCCAGCGCCGCGAAGGTGCCGGAGATGGCGAACACCGAGATGCGGACCATGTCGACGTTGATACCGGCGCGGCGGGAGGCCTCGACGCTGCCGCCGAGCGCGAACACCTTGCGGCCGTAGGCCGTGCGGCGCAGCACGAAGTCGGTGACGAAGAGGACCGCGACGAAGATCACGACAGCCAGGGGCAGGCCCTTGTACTGGTTGAAGACGATCGCGACGGCGAAGGCGAGGACGCCGAGCAGCACCGTGCGCAGGATCGTCTCGCTCAGCGGCTTCGACGGCACACCGGCGGCCTCGCGGCGCTTGTTGGCGAAGAAGGAGTTGAGGAAGAAGAGCACGGTCACCGCGGCGGCCAGACCGTAGGCGGCGGCCACGTCGGAGAAGTAGTAGCTCGTCAGGTTGGCCACGAGGCCGTCGCTGTTGAGGTTGATCGTGCCGTTGTCGCCCAGGATCTTGAGCATGAGGCCGTTCCAGAACAGCAGACCCGCCAGGGTGACCGCGAAGGCGGGCACACCGATCTTGGCGAAGAAGAAGCCCTGGATGGCACCGGCGACGGTGCCCGTGAGGATCGCCAGCACGAAGGCCAGCACCTCGTTCATGCCGTTCGTGATGTTCAGCACCGCGAAGGTCGCGCCCGCGACACCGGAGAGGGAGCCGACCGAGAGGTCGATCTCGCCGAGCAGCAGGACGAACACGATACCGACGGCGATCATGCCCGTGCCGACCATGGCGACGGAGATGTCGGAGAGGTTGCCCGCGGTGAGGAAGTTGGAGTTCAGGCTCTGGAAGATGATCCAGATGACGATGAGTCCGATGACGACGGGCATCGAGCCCAGGTCGCCGGCCTTCATCTTGCGCTTGAACTCGCCGACGTAGCCCGCGAGTCCCTGCTCACGCACCAGCAGCCGGGGGTCCACGGCGACACCGGCGCCGGGAGCGGCCTCCGGGTTCGCCACGGCCGCGTCCCCGGAGGACGTGGAGGTCTTGTCGATGCTCACTTCTTGATCTCCCCATTGGTGCGCGCCGCACGACGGGTGACGGCATTGTCCGAGGCGCCGGTGATGGCGGAGATGATCTCTTCCTGAGAGGTCGACTTGACCTCGAAGACGCCGTTGTTGCGGCCCAGGCGCAGAACGGCCACCTTGTCGGCGACCGCCTTGACGTCGGCCATGTTGTGGCTGATGAGGATCACGGCGTGGCCGCGCTCCCGCAGCCGCTCGACGAGGTCGAGGACCTGGGCGGTCTGCTCGACGCCGAGCGCGGCGGTGGGCTCGTCGAGGATCACCAGCTTGGGCTCGCCGAGCATGGAGCGGGCGATGGCCACGACCTGCCGCTGACCGCCGGAGAGCGAGGCGATCGGGATACGGACGCTGGGGATGCGGATCGAGAGCTGGTCCAGCAGCTCACGCGAGCGCCGCTCCATCTCGACCTCGTCCAGGATGCCGCCGCGGCGGAGCTCCCGGCCCAGGTAGAGGTTGCCGACGACATCGATGTTGTCGCACAGCGCGAGGTCCTGGTACACCGTGGCGATGCCCAGGTTCTGGGCGTCGTGCGGCTTGTTGACCTGGACGGTTTTGCCGTCCCATTCGATGACACCCTCATCGATGGGGTGCACACCGGCGATCGTCTTCACCAGCGTGGACTTTCCGGCACCGTTGTCGCCCACCAGGGCGACCACCTCACCGGCGTGGACCTCCAGCGTGACATCGGTGAGCGCCTGGACGGCACCGAATCGCTTGGAGACTCCGCGCAACGCCAGCACGGGCGTAGCGGACACGTGAACCAACTCCTTCGCCGCCTGACCCGGCGGGAGGTTGTGCAGAAGTTTGGGGGAATTCCTTCCGGCGCCCCGCGACGAGCTTGCGGGGCTGTGTGATGCGCGGGGCACCGGAGGAGCCTGGTGCGGCCTGCGGCCCGGCCGGGGGCGGTACTCGCGGTGGAGTCCGGCCCCCGTGCGGGGCGGCGGCGCTTACTTCAGGCCGGCCTTGTCGCAGGCGGCCTTGTACTGGGCCGTGCAGATGTCGGCCAGGGTGTAGACGCCGTCCTTGACGACGGTGTCCTTGATGTTGTCCTTCGTCAGCGAGGTGACGGCGACGAGGACCGAGGGGACACCCTTCGTGGTGGGGCTGTCGACCTTGTCCTTGGCGACGGAGTCCAGCGACTTGCCCTGGGCGAGGGAGACGGCCATCTCGGCGGCGGCGGCGGCCTCCGGGGCGTACGGCTTGTAGACGCTCATGTACTGCTCACCGGCGACGATGCGCTGCACACCCGCGAGCTCCGCGTCCTGGCCGGTGACCGGGATGTTGGAGAGACCGGCCTGCTTGAGGGCGGTGATGATACCGCCGGCCATGCCGTCGTTGGCGGAGTAGACGCCGATGATGTTCTTCTTGCCCAGCGCGGAGATGGCGCCCTCCATGTTGGAGTTGGCGTTCTCCGGCTTCCACTCCTTGGTGTCGTACTCCTTGCCGACGTTGACCTTGCCGTCGAGCACCTGGTGGGCACCCGCCTTGAACTGGCCGGCGTTCGGGTCGGTGGAGGAGCCGTTCATCATGACGATCTTGCCGGACTTGGCCTTGGAGCCGAGCGCCTTGAGCAGCGCCTCGCCCTGGGTCTTGCCGACGGTCACGTTGTCGAACGACGTGTAGGCGTCGATCGGGCCCTGCGCCAGGCGGTCGTAGGCCACCACGGGGATGCCCGCGTCGTGGGCCTTCTGGACCGAGTTCTTGATGGCCGCGGCGTCCACCGCGTCGACGACCAGGACGTCCACCTTGTTGGTGATCATGGTGTCGACCTGCTGGCTCTGCAGCGTCGCGTCCTGCTTGGCGTTGGCGTAGACGACCTTGCCCTTGCCGTTCGTCAGCTCCGAGACCTTCTTCTCGATCAGCGGACGGTCGAACTTCTCGTAGCGCGCGGTCTGGTTCTCCGGGAGGAGCAGACCGACCGTGATCGCGTCGCCCTTCTTCTTGCTGTCCGCGGACTTGGCGGCGCCGCCGGTGGACTCCTTGGCGCTGCCACAAGCGGCGAGCGAGACGGCCATGGCACCAGCAGCAACGGCGAAGGCCGCACGACGCATACGCGTGTTCACTTCAGAAACCTCCCTGACGAGGCCGCGTCGTTGCGGCCGAGGTGGCTGGAAGTCAACTCGGCCACGCGTTCGGCGTCAAGAAGTAAATTCTTAACGAGATGGCAACGGTGCCAATCGTTGTTTAAGTGAACGCAGGCGCGACGACAGGCAGGGCGGCTGTCGCAGAACCGTCCAGAAGGGTCGAATCGCCCATTTCGCTGAGCGCGAGGGCGAGGGCGCCGAGCACCTCGGCCCGACCCCCAAGTGCCCCTGGAAGAATAGACAGTTGACGGCTCGCACTGGGAATCGCATAGCGTCCCACGGCCTCCCGGATGGGCCCGAGGACCAGTTCGCCTGCCTCGGCCAGATCGCCGCCCAGGACGACCCGGCTGGGGTTCAGCAGGTTGCAGAGATTGGCCACACCGCTGCCCACATGACGGCCCACATCGGCGATCACACGACGGCAGCCGGGGTCTCCGTCCCGCGCGAGGCGTACGACGCCCTCCATGGTGAGCGCGCTGCCGTGGCTCGGCTGGAGCAGCGGCAGGACGTACCGCGCGGCGGTGAAGGTCTCCAGGCAGCCGCGGTTGCCGCAGCGGCACACCGGGCCCGACTCGTCGATCGTGATGTGCCCGATCTCGCCCGCCGTGCCGCCCGGTCCCCGGTAGATCTTGCCGTCGATCACCAGACCGGCCCCGACCCCGCTGGCGACCTTGATGTAGGCCAGGTCGCGCACGCCCTTGCCGCTGCCCCAGACCAGTTCGCCGAGAGCCCCGAGGTTGGCGTCGTTGTCCACGTGGACCGGGACGCCGAGGCGTTCGCGCAGCTCGTCGGCGGGTTTGGTGCCGCCCCAGCCCGGCAGGATCGAGGTCGAGCCGAGCGTGCCCGACTCCACGTCGATCGGCCCCGGTACGCCGAGGCCCACCCCGGCAATCTTGGACCGGTCCACCCCGGTCGCCGCGATCAGCCGGTCGACCAGCTCCTCGGCCCGGTCGAAGCCCTGCGCGGAGGAGGCGTCCACGTCCAGCGGCTCGGACTCCTCGGCGAGCACCTGGTGCGCGAGGTTGCCGATCGCGACGCGCAGGTGCGTGTGCCCGAAGTCGATGCCGATCACTATCCCCGCGTCCCCGCTCAGCGACACGCTGCGGGCCCGCCGGCCACCGGCCGACGTGGGCGTGACCTCCACGGTCCCGTGATCCTTCAGCTCCCGCACGATGTTGGAGACCGTCGCGGCGGACAGACCGGTCGTGCGGGCGATCTCGGCCTGCGTGAGCGACCCGGCGAGTCGCACCGCCCGCACGACTCTTTCCAGGTTGGCTCGGTGCAGCGACGACTGCGACCCCGGAGTCTCCATCGACCCATTCACTCCCGCCATCGGCCGGGCGGCCCCATCGCCGCCCGTGGCCCAGGTCACATCTGCGGAACCGGGCCACTTACAAGTTATGAACTCCAAGCTGTGCCGTAGGGGTTCCCGCAGTCAAGTCCTTGACGGAAATCGTCGTCAGAAGCTACGACTTCGGGTGAGTGATCGACTCCACACCGTGTGTGATCCTACTTGAGCGCTCCCGCCGTCAGCCCGGAGACGACCTGCCGCTGGAAGACGATGTACGCGGCGAGGACCGGCAGCATCGCCATGACCAGCCCGGCGAACAGTCCGGACCAGTCGCCCTTGTAGCCCTGGCTGACCGCGAGCTGCACGAGCCCCTGGGTGAGCACCTTCTTGTCCGGGTCGGTGTTCAGGACCGTCGGGAGCATGTACTGGTTCCACTGACCGAGGAAGTTGAAGATCGCGACGCTGATCAGACCGGGCTTGGCCATCGGCAGCATGATCTGGAAGAAGGTCCGGCTGTGCGAGGCGCCGTCGACGAAGGCCGCCTCCGCGACCGAGGTCGGCAGCGTGCGGAAGAACGCCGTCAGGAAGAACACCGTGAACGGCAGCGAGTAGGCGATGTAGACCAGGATCAGCCCGTGGATCGTGTTCAGCAGGCCCATGTTGTTCACGACGTAGAACAGCGGGACCAGCGCGAGCATCACGGGGAAGCTCATGCCACCGACGAACAGGTAGTAGACGAACCTGTTCCCGGGGAAGTCGAAGCGGGCCAGGACATAGGCCGCCATCGAGCCCAGGATCATCGTGCCGATGAGCGAACCACCCACCACCAGAAGGGTGTTGAAGAAGTAGTCGCTCATGTTGGCCTCGGTCCAGGCCCGCGACCAGTTGTCGAAGTGCAGCCGGTCCGGCAGCGACCAGGGCGAGGTGAGGATCGAGTTGTCGTCCTTGAACGAGGTCATCACCGCCCACACCAGCGGCAGCACCACCAGGATCGCCCAGATGACCAGCACGCCGTGGGAGAAGACGTTGAGGACCGCGCCCTCGGTCTCCTTGCGGCGTCCGGGCCGCGCCCCGGACACGTCCAACTTGGCGATCCGCGGGCCGCGTTCGGCCGGCAGCGGGGCGGGGGGCTCGGTCGTCTTCATGGGTTTCAGTACTCCAGCCGCTCGCGGCGGCCCAGCCGCATCACGATCGCGGCGAACGCGAGGGTGACGACGAGGAGGGCGACGCCGATGGTGGTGGCGTAGGCGGCCTGACCGTCCCGGAACGCCTTCTGGTACACGTACAGGACCAGCACCGTGGTCGAGTAGTCGGGGCCGCCGGGGCCGGTCGTCATGATCTGGACGACCGCGAACGACTCGGCGCCGAGCGCGAGGATGCCCATGTAGACCCAGCCGGACTGCACGGTGTCCCACAGCAGCGGCAGGGTGACGCGGAAGAACGTGGCGAAGCGGCTGGCGCCGTCCAGGAGCGCCGCCTCGTACAGCTCGATGGGGATCGAGGCCATGCCCGCCGAGAAGAGCACCACGAAGAAGCCGGTCGTGGACCACACGAGCACCGCCATCACGCACCACAGCGCGAGGGACGGATCGCCCAGCCACAGCGGCTGGAGACTGCCCAGTCCGATGTCCCGCAGGAATGAATTGATCATCCCGGTGTCGGGGTTGTAGGCGAAGGTGAACAGCAGGGCCACGATGGCGATCGACAGCACCTGCGGAAAGAAATAGACGATCTTGTAGAACCCCGATCCCCGGACCCCGGAGATCGCCGGTCCTCCTCTGCGGCGCCGCCCGCCCACATTGATCATGAAGGCGAAGAACAGCGCCATGCCGAGCGTCACCAGCGGCAGCACCAGCGCGAACAGCAGACTGTGCCACAACGACTTCCAGAAGATGTCGTCGTGCAGCAGCCGCTGATAGTTGTCGAAACCGACCGTCGTGAATTCCGGGCTCAGTCCGGTCCAGTCCGTGAACGTGTAGTAGATGGACTGGATGAACGGCCAGACGACGAAGAGCGCGTAGAGCCCGAGCGGTAGCGCCAGAAACCCCACGATGAAGCGGTACTTGCCGTGCTGCATTGCTGCCGACCCCGTTCTCCGGTCAGATGCCGCCGCTGGTGAGAGAAGCCGCGCTACTGGTGCTTGTAATGCTTGATCGACGTGTCCTTGGCGGCCTCGTCGGCATAGCCCTGGATGCGCTTGATCGCCTCGGCGGGGGTGATCCGGCCGGCCATCATCTCGCCGAGGCCGCCGACGCCGATCTTCTCCTTCTCCAACTGGACGTACCAGTCCTGGAGTCGGGGGTTCACCACGTTCTGGCCGGCCTTCTGCAGCGCGGCGACACCGGACTTGAGGCCCGGGGTGAGCGAGATGCCGTCGGTGCCGCCGTTGTAGGCGGTCAGCGACTTCACCTTGGTGGTGAAGTTCTTCGACGACGCCTCGCTGAGCATGATGCGCAGCTGCTCCATGCCGCCCGTGGTGTTCGCGGCCTTGGCCGGGACGATGAACGGCTCGCCGCCGGAGGCCCAGATGGTGCCGAACGGCATCTTGTCGGAGCTGTCGATGCCGGTGGGCGCCGCGACCGCGAGGTCGAAGTCGGCGGGGATGACGTTCGCCGACTCGTTCTCCACCCAGGAGCCGTTGGGGATGAAGAGCGCCTCGCCCTTGGCCCACGCGGTCTGCGACTGGATGTGGTCGAGACCGGGGGTGCCGCGCAGGACGTACCCCTTCTTGTACAGCTCGTAGTAGGCCTCGAAACACGCCTTGACGGCCGGGTGCTTCCAGGCGTTCGGCTCCAGGTTGTCGATGGCGTTCAGGACCTCGACGCCGCCGACCTTGCCGATCATCGGGTAGAGCGAGAAGGGGATGTAGTACGGGTACTTGCCCGCGTAGGTCCAGCCCGCCATGCCCTTCTTCTTGGCCTTGGCGCAGACCTTGAGCATCTCGTCCCAGGTCTCGGGGTACTTCTCGTCGAGCGAGTCCAGCGCCTTCTGCGAGTACCAGACGCCGTACACCGTGTAGGCGTAGTACATGATCCAGACCGGGTCGCCGTCGAACTGGCCCATCTCCACGATGCCGGGCCGCAGGGTGTCGCGGACCTTCTTCGACGGGTCGTCGTACGACGGCGCGTCAAGGAGCGGGGTGAGGTCGGCGAGCTGCTTCTTGCCGACCAGGCCGCCCATGTCCATCTGCTCGGCGCCGGAGTTGTCGATGAGGTCCGGCGGGGTGCCGCCGTTGAAGCGGGGCTGGAGCGTGGACTGGATCTTCTGGGTGGCGGAGAACTTCACCTTGGCGCCGGGGAAGTCCTTCTCGTAGATCTTCACCGCGTCCTCGGCGTACTCCTTGCCGAAACCGCCGTCGAAGAGGACGAATTCCATCCCCGCGGTCTTGTTGACACCGAGCGGGTTCTTCGCGGTCTTCTCACCCGCCTTCGCCTTGCCCTGCCCGTCGCCGCCACTGCTCGCGCAGGCCGACAGCAGTCCCATTCCCGGGGCCGCGATCAGGCCGATCGCCGCCGAACGCTTGATCAGATCGCGCCGGCCGACGCCCTCTCCACCGTGGTGCGGAAGTGATCCCATGCTCAAGTCCTCGCCACTCAGGCGGTGAACCGGATCTCTCCCGGCCGCCGCGTCGGGTAGTGCTGGTTCGTGCAGGAAACGCCGATAGGTATAGTCCACTTCCCGCCAACTGGGCAAGATCGAGCACAACGCGACCTCGGGACTTTTCCGAGTTGAGACCTGCCGGAAATATCGGTGCGGCGCGTCCGGACCCCTGCGGTGAATATGCGCGACACCCCCCTGAATGCCACATTCAACACCCTTGACATCGCGGGTCACTTGACCACCTACTGGTTCTTGCGCAGCAAGTTGACAACGTTGTCCGAAGTGAGCGCAGGAGGGGAATCCGTACATGCAGCGGAGAACTCGGCACAGATGGACTCCGGCGGTCGTCCTCACGGCCGCCTTTGTCATGGCCGTGGGGGCGCAAGGGGCGGCGATCGCCCTGCCCGCCCAACCGAAGGCCACGGAATCGGAGTTCGCCTCTTCGTTCGAGGCAGGTGATCCGGCGCCCGACTGGCTCAGTACCGTGGACACCGGGCCGGACGGCGCGAAACGCTCCTCGGGCGTGGACGGCGGCTTCAGCAACGGCATCCCGGGCAATGTCACCGACCACGTCACCGACCTGCGTGCCAACGGCGAGAACACGGGCGCGGGCGAGGTCAAGGAGAACCTGACCGACGTCGACCCGAGCACCAAGTGGCTGACCTTCCAGCCCACCGGCTGGGTCGAGTTCGACCTCGACAAGCCGGTCAAGCTCGTGACCTACGCGCTCACCTCGGCCAACGACCACGCCGAGCGCGACCCCAAGGACTGGAAGCTGCTCGGCTCCGCCGACGGCAAGGACTGGACGCAGGTCGACTCGCGCACCGGCGAGTCCTTCCCCGAGCGCTTCCAGACCAGGACCTACGACCTCGCGGCCCCGGCGGAGTACCAGCACTTCCGCCTGGAGGTGACGCGGAACAACGGCGCCACCGACGCCCTCCAGCTCGCCGACGTGCAGTTCTCCACCGGCGGCAGTGAAGGGCCGGTCCCGCACGACATGCTCTCGCTGATCGACCGCGGCCCCAACGGCTCCCCCACGGCCAAGGCGGGCGCGGGCTTCACCGGCAAGCGCGCGCTGCGCTACGCCGGCCGGCACACCGGCGAGGGCCGCGCCTACTCGTACAACAAGGTCTTCGACGTCGATGTGAAGGTCGGACGCGACACTCAGCTGTCGTACCGGATCTTCCCGTCGATGGCCGACGGCGACCGGGACTACGACGCCACCAACGTCTCCGTGGACCTGGCCTTCACCGACGGCACCTATCTGAGCGGCCTCGGCGCGAGCGACCAGCACGGCTTCCCGCTGACCCCGCGCGGCCAGGGCGACGCCAAGGTGCTCTACGTCAACCAGTGGAACAACGTGGCCTCGCGGATCGGCTCGGTCGCGGCGGGCAAGACCGTCGACCGGATCCTGCTGGCCTACGACTCCCCCAAGGGCCCGGCCAAGTTCCGGGGCTGGCTCGACGACGTGGCGCTCGCCAAGGCGGCCCCCGAGCGGCCCAAGGCACACCTCTCGGACTACGCGCTGACCACGCGCGGCACCAACTCCAGCGGCAGCTTCTCGCGCGGCAACAACTTCCCCGCGACCGCGCTCCCGCACGGGTTCAACTTCTGGACCCCGGTGACCAACGCGTCCTCGCTCAGCTGGCTCTACGAGTACGCGCGGGCCAACAACGACGACAACCTGCCCACCATCCAGGCGTTCAGCGCGAGCCACGAGCCGAGCCCGTGGATGGGCGACCGGCAGACCTTCCAGCTGATGCCGTCGGCCGCGAAGGGCACCCCGGACACCGGCCGTGACGCACGGGAGCTGGCCTTCCGGCACGAGAACGAGACCGCGCGGCCGTACTACTACGGCGTGACGTTCGAGAACGGCCTCAAGGCCGAGATGACGCCGACCGACCACGCGGCCGCGCTCCGCTTCACCTACCCGGGCGACGACGCGAGCGTGCTCTTCGACAACGTCACCGAGCAGGCCGGGCTCACCCTGGACAAGGAACACGGGATCGTCACCGGCTACTCCGACGTGAAGTCGGGGCTGTCGACCGGCGCCACGCGGCTGTTCGTGTACGGCACCTTCGACAAGCCCGTGACGGACGGGTCCTCCAGCGGGGTCAAGGGCTATCTGCGGTTCAATGCGGGCTCCGACCACACCGTGACCCTGCGCCTGGCCACCTCGCTGATCAGCGTGGACCAGGCGAAGGACAACCTGCGCCAGGAGATCCCGGACGGCACCTCCTTCAACACCGTGAAGGCACGCGCCCAGCACACCTGGGACAAGCTCTTCGGCAAGGTCGAGGTGGAGGGCGCGACCCCGGACCAGCTGACCACGCTGTACTCCAGCATGTACCGGCTGTACCTGTACCCCAACTCCGGCTTCGAGAAGGTGGGTTCGAAGTACCAGTACGCCTCGCCGTTCTCCCCGATGCCGAACCCGGACACCCCGACGCACACCGGCGCCAAGATCGTGGACGGCAAGGTGTACGTCAACAACGGCTTCTGGGACACCTATCGGACGACCTGGCCCGCCTACTCGCTCCTGACGCCCAGTCAGGCCGGTGAGATGGTCGACGGGTTCGTGCAGCAGTACAAGGACGGCGGCTGGACCTCCCGCTGGTCCTCCCCCGGCTACGCCGACCTGATGACCGGCACCTCCTCGGACGTGGCCTTCGCCGACGCCTACGTCAAGGGCGTGAACTTCGACGCGAAGGCGGCGTACGACGCGGCCGTGAAGAACGCGACCGTGGTGCCGCCGAGTTCGGGCGTCGGCCGCAAGGGCATGGCCACCTCGCCCTTCCTCGGCTACACCAGCACCGACACCGGCGAGGGCTTCTCCTGGGCCATGGAGGGCTACGTCAACGACTACGGCATCGCCAAGATGGGCGAGGCCCTCTACAAGAAGACCGGCGAGAAGCGGTACCACGAGGAGTCCCAGTACTTCCTCAACCGGGCCCGCGACTACGTGAATCTCTTCGACGACAAGGCCGGTTTCTTCCAGGGCCGCACCAACAAGGGCGCCTGGCGCGTGGACTCCGCCAAGTACGACGCGCGCGTGTGGGGTTACGACTACACGGAGACCAACGGCTGGGGCTACGCCTTCACCGCCCCGCAGGACAGCCGGGGCCTGGCCAACCTCTACGGCGGCCGCAAGGCCCTCGGCGACAAGCTGGACACCTACTTCGCCACCCCGGAGACGGCCTCCCCGGAGTTCGTCGGCTCCTACGGCGGTGTCATCCACGAGATGACCGAGGCGCGGGACGTCCGGATGGGCATGTACGGCCACTCCAACCAGGTCGCCCACCACGTGATCTACATGTACGACGCGGCCGGCGAGCCCTGGAAGGCGCAGGCGAACGTGCGCCAGGCGCTGTCCCGGCTGTACACGGGCAGCGAGATCGGGCAGGGCTACCACGGCGACGAGGACAACGGCGAGCAGTCGGCCTGGTTCCTCTTCTCCTCGCTCGGCTTCTATCCACTGGTCATGGGCAGCGGTGAGTACTCCATCGGCTCCCCGCTGTTCAAGAAGGTCACCGTCCACCTGGAGAACGGGCACGACCTGGTGGTCAAGGCCCCGCGCAACAGCGCCCGCAATGTCTACATCCAGGGCGTGCGCTTCAACGGCCGCGCCTGGAACTCCACTTCGCTCCCCCACTCGCTGCTGTCCAAGGGCGGGGTGCTGGAGTTCTCGATGGGCGACCGGCCCTCGTCGTGGGGCACCGGCAAGGACGCGGCGCCGGTCTCCATCACCCAGGACGACAAGGTGCCGACCCCGCGCGCGGACCTGCTGAAGGGTGACGGCGCCCTGTTCGACAACACCTCGGCGACGAGCGCGACGGTCACGTCGGTGGACCTTCCGGTGAGCGCGGCCGCCAAGGGCGTTCAGTACACGCTGACCTCACCGGCGGACCACACCAAGGCACCGACCGGCTGGACGCTCCAGGGCTCCACGGACGGCACCACCTGGACGACGCTGGACAAGCGGTCGGGCCAGTCGTTCGCCTGGGACCGGCAGACGCGGGCGTTCAGTGTCGCGGCGCCGGGGTCGTACACGAGGTACCGGCTGGTGCTGGACGGCGAATCCACGCTGGCGGAGGTGGAGTTGCTGGGCTGACGCACCGGGCATGACGAAGGGGCGGGTCCTCGCGGGCCCGCCCCTTCTGGTGTGCGGGGCAGATCAGTCGGTGGCGATGGTGAACACGTGCAGATCGGCGTTGCCGGGGAGCTTCACGCTCTTCACCGTCTTGCCCTCCGGCGCCGTGAACGGCTTGGTGGCGAAGACGTAGGTGGCGACAGGGTCCTTGTCGGCGCCCGCGACATTGCGGTACGCGGTCTTGGCGACGACCTCGTTGCCGTACTGGACGGTGCCGCCTCCGCCGCCGACGGTCCAGTCGGTGAAGGAGAGGTCGGCCGTGCCGGTGCTGCCGTCGGTGTAGGTGACGGTGGCCTTGGCCTGCTGGTTGCCGTTGACGGCGCTGCCGACGAAGGCGAACCGGGTGGTGTTCTCCTTCAGTTGGACGGTCTGTCCGGCGCCGGTGGCGTTGTCCGGGCGCCCGGCGGGCGAGGCGGGCCAGGTGAAGGCGAGGCCGTTGGTGGTGTACTGCTCGCCCGCGGTGAGTCCGGCCGCCGTGAGGGCCTGGCGGGAGTAGGACCAGCCGCCGCCGTCGTAGTCGGCCTCGTCGTGGTCGCCCTCGTCGTCGGAGACGCCGGTGTTGTCGTAGGCGGCGAGCAGGGTGCCGGGGGCGGCGACCGTGAGGGCCACGGGCTGCTCGTAGGAGGTGTCGCCGGAGGTCACGGTGACCTTGGCGGTGTAGAAGCCCTGCTCGGCGTCCGTGGCGGCGGTCAGGGTGATCTCCTGGGAGCCGCCGGTGACCGTGCCCTCGGCGGGTGTGGCCGTGACCCCGGCCGGGGTCTCGACCCGGTAGCGCACCTCGGGCCCGGAGCCGCCACTCAGAGACAGCGCGCGGATGCCGATCTTCGCGCTGTCGCCGGGCGCCAGCGTGGCCGTGGTGGGGCCGACGCCGATCTGGTACGGCTGCTCGCCCTGCCGGAAGGACGGCGGCGGATTGTGCGCGCCCCAGGCGCGGTTGGCGGTGGTGCCGAGGGTGTAGTCGAGCCGTCCGCCGTCCCGGACGAAGGAGGCGGGCAGCCAAGGACGGTCACTGGAGCGGCCGTTGACCTTCAGGGACTGGACGTACGGCGCGTCGGCCGCCGCTCCCGTGGCGCGCACGGAGATGTCGTTGCCGTGCGGGCGGGCGATCTCGATCCGCTCGAACAGCGGGGAGGCGAGGACGAGTTCGGCCCGCGAGGGGACCTGGGGGTACATGCCCATCGCGGAGAAGACGTACCAGGCCGACATCGCGCCGAGGTCGTCGTTGCCGGGGATTCCGCCGGGCGTGGGCGCCCAGAGCTGCCGCATCGCGGCGCGGACGGTCTCCTGCGCCTTGTACGGGGCGCCCGCGTAGTCGTAGAGGTACGGCACGTTGATCGAGGGCTCGTTGTCCAGCTCGGACTTGGCGCCGCCGTTGCCGGTGAGGGCCCACTTGCCGTCGGCGGTGTGGAAGAAGTCGTCGAGACGGGCAAGTGCCTTGTCGGTGCCGCCGAGCGCGGCGAACAGCCCGGCCGGGTTGTGCTGGACCATCCAGGTGTACTGGGCCGCGCTGCCTTCCACGAAGCCGTTGCCGGTGTCCGGGGTGAAGCCGGTGACCCAGCTGCCGTCGGCCTTGCGGTTGGCGATGTAGCCGCCGGTGGAGTCGGCGGCGATGTTGAAGTTGTTCTGCCACCACTGGGCGCGGTCGGCGAAGGTCTTCGCGGTGCTCTTCTCCCCTGCCGCCGTAGCGAGTTGGGAGAGGGAGAAGTCGGCGGTCGACATCTCCAGGGTCTCGGCGGCGCCGCCCCAGGCGTTGGAGACGCTGGGCATGTAGTGCAGCTTCAGGTACTTGTCGAGCGAGGGGCGCTGGCCGACCGAGAGGACGGGCTTGCCGGAGGCGGACAGGTCCTGCTCGGTGGGCACGGTGGCCGCCTTCACGAGCGACTTCAGCGCACCCTTGAGGTCGAAGTCGGTGCCGCCGAAGGCGTGGATGCCGGCCAGGGCGCTGGGCGCGGGGTCGCCGTTCATGACGTGGGTGCCGCCCGCGCCGTGCAGCCAGCGGTCCCAGACCCCGCCGTTCTGCTTGCTGAGTTCGTAGAGCGACTGGGCGACGTCGGAGCCGGTGCGCGGGTCGAGCAGGGTGAGCAGCTGGACCTGGTCGCGGTAGACGTCCCAGCCGGAGAAGGTCCCGTACTGGGCGCGGTGGCCGCGTGCGGTGCGGTGGACCTTGCCGTCGCTGCCCCGGTAGCGGCCGTCGGCGTCGCTGATGACGTTGGGGTGCAGCAGGGCGTGGTAGAGCGCGGTGTAGAAGGTGGTGCGCTCGTCGTCGGTGCCGCCGCCGACGCGGATGGCGCCGAGTCGCTCGCGCCAGGCCGCGCGGGCCGCGTTCCGTACGGCGTCGAAGGAGCGGTGACTGCCGTTCTCCGCACGGAGGTTGGCCTCGGCGGCGTCCTCGCTGACGTAGGAGATGCCGACCTTGACGTTCACCGGGCCGTCGCCGGGCGCGAACTCGACGTACCCTCCGGCGCCCTTGCCCGCGACGGGGCGGCCGCCGTGGGAGAAGCCACCGGTGCCGCCGGAGGCGCTGGTGGAGCCGGGGGTGAGTGTGTCGTCCTGCCAGGTGCCGGTGGCCTTGAAGGCGCGGTCGAAGTGGGCGGTGAAGTAGAGGGTGTAGTAGGAGCGTTGGCCCTCGGGGTCGAGGTAGCCGCAGAAGTTCCCGGAGGTGACGGAGCCGGAGATGGTCCGGCTGTCGGGGTCGATGCCGACCGTCGAATCCGCCGACCCCACCTCGGAGTTGGCGGTGCGCACGAGCAGGGAGGCTGGTTTGTCGGCCGGGTAGGTGAACCGGGCCGCACCCGTGCGGGCGGTGGCGGTGAGGTCGGCGGTGACGCCGGAGGCGAGGCCGAGCTGGTAGTGGCCGGGCTCGGCGGTCTCGTCGGTGTGCGTGAAGTCCGAGGCGTAGACGGCGTCCTTGGTGTCGCTCGCCGGGGAGGAGGTGACCTCGCCCGCGTACGGGAAGAACGGGATGTCGCCGCTGCCGCCCGCGCAGCCGGTGCCGGACATGTGGGTCAGGCTGAAGCCTCTGACCCGGGTGGCGTCGTAGTGGTAACCGCCGGGCGCGGCGGTGCGGGTGGCGTCGCCTCTGGTGTTCTCCGGGCTCCAGGAGAACATGCCGAAGGGCACGACGGCACCGGGGAAGGTGTCGCCGCCGTTGCTGGTGCCGATCAGCGGATCGACGTACGACGTCGGGTCGTTGACGAGAGCCGGTGGTGCGTGGGTCGCCGCGAGGGCGGGGGTGGCACCGCCGCCGACCGCGAGCGCGGCGGCGAGCAGCAGGGACATCGGACGGAATCGCATGACGCGGCCCTTCCTCCTTGCGGACGGGTCGCGCCCCACGGGTCGCACAAGCCGCAGGGACAGTAACGTGCGCCACCCGCCCCACGGAAGAGCGCCCGCACCGGTCGGCCGGGTTCCCTCAACTGGGTTGACATCGTTGTCCGTTGGGACGGTAAAGTCAGGTACGGAACCACTAGACAACGTTGTCGCCGCCCCACCCCCGGCGAGGCTCCCGCCTCTCCCCACAAGCCGCCGCACCCTCGCAAGGCCAGCACCATCCGGACGGGCACCACCCCCTCGCCCACCCGGCTCGCGGACCCGGTGGACCGTTCTCCACCGGGTCCGCCCAGAGCGATGCCCGAGCGGGGGTCACTCACAGGTGCCGCTGCCGCTGTAGCAGGGCCCGTAGCGCACGGTCGGGGTCGGCGCCGGAGCCGGATGGGCCCGGTCCCAGTCGCGCTGGGCGTGGGTGAGCAGCGCCCCCACCGCGACCGCCGCGAGCACCTGCGACGCGACGGTCCAGCGCGCCCGGCAGAGCAGCGCGAGTCCGGCACAGACGGTCACGGCGACGGCCGTGTACCGCAGCCAGGCGATCTCCGCGAGCGCGATGGCGTCGATCTCCCATTGCTCCCCCTGCGCGCCCCAGAACTGCATGCCGTACTCGAGGACGACCCCCGCGACCACCCCCGCCTCCGCCACGAGGAGCAGCAGGGCGACGCCGAGGTCCCTGGGTGTGGGCGTCCTGCGGGACCAGGGCCACCTCGGCCGCGCCGGGAAGACGGGATGCGACTGTGTCATGCGCCCATCCTGCCGCTCCGATCGCGGGGGTCGCCTGAGTACGGCTACTCAGTCCGCGCGGCCATGCTCCGTACATGCGGCCATGCCCCGTACATGACGAAGGGCCGCACCCCCGAGAGGGTGCGGCCCTGCAACCGCGTTACCGGAAAGGCTACTTGCCGATCAGGTTGCGCAGCACGTACTGCATGATGCCGCCGTTGCGGTAGTAGTCGGCCTCACCCGGGGTGTCGATGCGGACGACCGCGTCGAACTCCACGCCCGTGTCGGTGGTGACCTTGACCGTGCGCGGGGTGGTGCCGTTGTTCAGCTCCTCGACGCCGGTGAAGGAGAAGGTCTCCTCGCCGGTCAGACCGAGGGAGGCCGCGGTGGCGCCCTCCGGGAACTGGAGCGGGAGCACGCCCATGCCGATGAGGTTCGAGCGGTGGATGCGCTCGTAGGACTCGGCGATGACGGCCTTGACGCCGAGGAGCGCGGTGCCCTTGGCGGCCCAGTCGCGGGACGAGCCGGAGCCGTACTCCTTGCCCGCGAGCACGACCAGCGGAATGCCCTGGTCGATGTAGTTGCGCGAGGCGTCGTAGATGAAGGAGACCGGCGCGCCCTCGACGGTGAAGTCGCGGGTGTAGCCGCCCTCGGTGCCCGGCGCGATCTGGTTGCGCAGGCGGATGTTGGCGAAGGTGCCGCGGATCATGACCTCGTGGTTGCCACGGCGCGAGCCGTAGGAGTTGAAGTCACGACGCTCCACACCGTGCTCGGTGAGGTACTTGCCCGCCGGGGTGTCGGCCTTGATGGCGCCGGCCGGGGAGATGTGGTCGGTGGTGACCGAGTCGCCCAGCTTGGCGAGCACGCGGGCACCGGTGATGTCGGTGACCGGGGCCGGCTGCATCTCCATGCCCTCGAAGTACGGGGGCTTGCGGACGTAGGTCGACTCCGCGTCCCACTCGAAGGTGTTGCCGGTCGGGATCGACAGGGCCTGCCACTGGGCGTCGCCCGCGAAGACGTCCTCGTAGGACTTGGCGAACATGTCCTCGCCGATGGCGTTCGCGACGACCTCGTTGACCTCGGCCTCGGAGGGCCAGATGTCCTTGAGGAAGACCGGGTTGCCGTCCTGGTCGATGCCCAGGGCGTCCTTGGTGATGTCCACCTTCATGGAGCCCGCGAGGGCGTACGCGACCACCAGCGGCGGGGAGGCCAGGTAGTTCATCTTGACGTCGGGGTTGATCCGGCCCTCGAAGTTGCGGTTGCCGGAGAGCACCGAGACGACGGCGAGGTCGTGGTCGTTGACGGCCTTGGAGACCTCCTCCGGCAGCGGGCCGGAGTTGCCGATGCAGGTGGTGCAGCCGTAGCCGACCAGGTTGAAGCCGACCTTGTCGAGGTACGGCGTCAGGCCCGCCTTCTCGAAGTAGTCGGTGACGACCTTCGAGCCCGGGGCGAGGGTGGTCTTGACCCACGGCTTGCGGGTCAGGCCCTTCTCCACGGCCTTCTTGGCGACGAGCGCCGCGGCGACCATGACGTACGGGTTGGAGGTGTTGGTGCAGGAGGTGATGGCCGCGACCGTCACCGCACCGTGGTCCAGCTCGTAGGTGGTGCCGTCGGGGGCGGTCACGGTGACCGGGTTCGACGGGGTGCCGTTGGGGGCGACGGCCGGGGAGTCGGAGGCCGGGAAGGACTCCTTGCCCGCCTCGTCCACGACGTCCACGTAGTTGAGGACGTCCGACTTGAACTGCTCGGCGGCGTTCGCCAGGACGATGCGGTCCTGCGGGCGCTTCGGGCCGGCGATGGAGGGAACGACCGTGGAGAGGTCCAGCTCCAGCTTCTCGGAGAAGTCGGGCTCGGCCTTCGGGTCCAGCCAGAGGCCCTGCTCCTTGGCGTACGCCTCGACGAGCGCGACCTGCTGGTCGCTGCGGCCGGTCAGGCGCAGGTAGTTCAGGGTCTCGTCGTCGATCGGGAAGATCGCGGCGGTGGAGCCGAACTCGGGCGACATGTTGCCGATGGTGGCGCGGTTGGCCAGGGAGGTGGCGGCCACACCCTCGCCGTAGAACTCGACGAACTTGCCGACGACACCGTGCTTGCGCAGCATCTCGGTGATGGTCAGCACCAGGTCGGTCGCGGTGGTGCCGGGCTGCAGCTCACCGGTGAGCTTGAAGCCGACGACGCGCGGGATCAGCATGGAGACCGGCTGGCCGAGCATGGCGGCCTCGGCCTCGATGCCGCCGACGCCCCAGCCGAGCACGCCGAGGCCGTTGACCATGGTGGTGTGCGAGTCGGTGCCGACCAGGGTGTCGGGGTACGCCTTGCCGTCACGGACCATGACGACGCGGGCCAGGTGCTCGATGTTCACCTGGTGGACGATGCCGGTGCCCGGCGGGACGACCTTGAAGTCGTCGAACGCGGTCTGGCCCCAGCGCAGGAACTGGTAGCGCTCCTTGTTGCGGCCGTACTCCAGGTCGACGTTCTGCTTGAACGCGTCGTTGGTGCCGAACTTGTCGGCGATGACGGAGTGGTCGATGACCATCTCGGCCGGGGAGAGCGGGTTGATCTTCGCCGGGTCACCGCCGAGCGCCGCGACGGCCTCACGCATGGTCGCGAGGTCCACGACACAGGGAACGCCGGTGAAGTCCTGCATGATCACGCGGGCCGGCGTGAACTGGATCTCCTGGCTGGGCTGAGCCTGCGAGTCCCAGCCGCCGAGGGCGCGGATGTGGTCGGCGGTGATGTTCGCGCCGTCCTCCGTGCGGAGCAGGTTCTCCAGCAGGACCTTCAGGCTGTACGGCAGGCGGGCCGAGCCCTCGACCTTGTCCAGCCGGAAGATCTCGTACGACTCGTCGCCCACCTGCAGCGTGCTACGGGCGTCGAAGCTGTTCGCCGACACGACAGTCTCCTTCATTGATGTGCGCGTTCCACCGCATCCTGCCGCCACGCCGGTCCGGCCAATCCGCTAAGGTAAGGCTAAGTTAGGTAACCCTTACCGGTGCGGCTGCTGCGGTGCGCCTCGGCAGATATCTCGATGTCGAGATAACTCTAGTACATGGGGGCTGGATGGTCATGCCCGGGCTCGGGTGAGGTCTGGCGGTGAAGCCGGGCGAGCTCTCGCGGTGAAGCCGAGCGCGCCGCCCGGAACCGGACGCCCGGAGGGCGGCGGCAGTCGGCGAGAACAAGCCGCTCACTCCCCCTCCCACACAGCCCCTCCGGCGACATATCGTCCGGACCATGACCAGCGACGACCGGCAGCGACGCGACGGTTCCTCCAAGCGGGCCCGCCTGACCAGCGGCGACCACGGCGGCCCGAAGGACAAGAAGGGCAAGCGGCCGCGTGTCACGCAACCGGACCGGGCGCACAAGAAGGCCGCCGCCGGCCGGGCATGGAAGGAACTGTTCGACCGGCTCGGCGAAGTGAAGCGGCGCGAGCAGGACCGTCAACGCCGGCAGGCGTGAGACGCGGCAAGGCCCCGGGACCCCAGAGGGCGGTCGGCCGGGGTGAGGAAGCGAAATCTGTTGGCCCCCGGTGGAGCGCCACCAGTACGGTCGATCCGTGTGCACCTACGCCTTCGTCGACTACAAGCTCCACTACGCGTGCGTGTCGTGCCGGATCAGCTTCAAACGGCACCCCCACGACGCGGGACACACCTGCCCCCGCTGCGCCGCTCCCCTGCTCTGCGCGGGCCACGACTTCGCCGCACCTCGCCGCAGCGACCGCAAGGCCTGGTCGGTCGTCGCGGTCGTCCTGAACGCCGGCCTCCGCTACGAGGGCTTCGAACCCTGCGGCTGCGGCCGCGCCCCCAAGTTCCGCCCCCGCACCCGCGCCCAGCTACGCGCCCGCCGCGTCATCGCGGCCCGGACGGGGACGCCGCTCGCGGAGGTGCTCGGGAGGGCGGAGCCGTCGGAACTCGGCTGATCCCGACAGGACCTGGCCCTCTACCGGGCCGCGCTCAGTAGAGCCAGCGGTCCAGAAGCCCTGGCCAGAGAAACCCCTCGTAGCCGCCGAAGGACGCGGGGTCGATCTCCTTCAACTCCTCAGCCTGCCTCTCCAACTCGGCGAGAGCCTGCTCTTCCTCCTCTTCGGAGAGGTACTCCTCGGGGCCGTCCGGCTCACCGAGAAGCTCTGAGGCGGTGACGCGGGCGCCGTAACAGTGAAGGGCGTCGAGCCACACCCCGACACCCGAGTTGGCGAACCATGTCTCTCCGTCCGGCCCGACGAAGTAGACCACCCCCGTCTCCGGCTCGACACCGAACGAGGACTGCTCCGCCGCTCCATCGGGGTCCTCGGTGAGGAGGTAGAGCGGGCCACGGTCCGCGAGCAGGACCGGATTGGCCTCACTCTGCGTCACGACCCGCTCGATGAGACGTGGAGTCACCGGAATGCCGACTTCGATCAGCCGCGCTTTCATCAAGTCCGGGATCCGCCAGCCACCCACAACGTCCCGTTCGGCTCGCACGACATGACCAGGCCCGGCCCACTCGGCCAGCTGGTCGTACGTCACCATCGAATGATCCCCCACGGTCGGCTGCCGGCCCTGGCCCTACCGAGGGGGCCTCTCCTTCCGGCGGACGATCCCTTGCCGCGACGGCGCTTGGGCTCCGTCAAGGAAGCCATGAGGTCCTCGTGTACGCGCGGCCATCACATCGAAAGAGGTAGCGCCTGATGTCCGAGCCCAGGCTTTCCGAGCTGATCCATATGTCGGACGACGAGCAGGGCGTCGCCCTTCGCGTCATCGAGGGGATGCGCTTCTCGGAAGCGGGCGATTACGACGCCCTTCGCTCCGAGATTCTGGTGAGCAGCCAATTCATGAGCGGGCGCGTCGAGTTGTACATCAACGCCTACGACCTCGACAGCTGGAGCGAGGTTCTGGAGGCTCTCGCGGCCGGACAGTCGGCGACCTGGCTCGAGAGCGGACGGTCTCCTCGCCTTGTGCTCGCTCCTCCGGAGGCGACCGAAAGCGGGTGCCCGGAAGTAAGCGTCTACGACGTGACCGGATCGCAGATCCATGTCACCGTCCCCGTCGCGGTGGAGCCCGACTGGATCGAGCGCCACCGTCAGCTGCTCGGGGAGATCAGGGACCGGTTCCCGTTGCCCCACTGAGTGACAGGATCCCCCCCCCATGGGTCTGCACATGGTCGTCGGCGTCCTCGACAGCGCCGAGGACGAGTACGCCGAGACGGTCCGCGCCGACTTCGCCGCCATCGGGGAGTTGCTCAAGCGCGCGGGGGCGGGGCCGTGGGTAGAGCCCGGGCGGGTGGACGTCGAGGACGCGGAGTTCGAGACGTGGGGGTACTCGGGCCTGCACACGGTTCGCCGGATCGCCGTGCATCTCGCGGCGTACAACCGGCTGCCCGAGCCATTGCCGTCGGACGGGACCGAGCGGGCGAGTGATTATCCGTTGCTGAGGAAGGTGTACGAGGGGCTCCCCGGGGAGCGACCGGAGCCGTTCAAGCACCTGGTCCGTCACGCGGACCACGAGGGGTATTACGTCCCGGTCGACTTCGCCCGGGTCATCACCGGCGCACCGGGCGGACCGCTCGGCTCGTCGGTGCGGCTGCTGGCGGAGGCCCGTCGGATCGCCGCTGCCCTCGGGCTGCCCGAAGACCTCGATCCGGACTCCGAGGAGGTCTTCGAGGCGTCGGACGCCGAGGAATCGGTCGCGGAGGGGTGGCAGCGGTACGGCGTCGAGTCGTACGTCTGCCTCCAGCTCATCCGGGCCGCGAAGCTCTCCGTCGCCACGGGGGCGGCCATCGCCCTCGTCTGAGGCGGGGCCACGCCACGCACAGAAAGGGTGCCGGAAAACATCCGTACCGCGTGTGCCCACGGCGGCAGACTGCCCCCATGACCGCCTCAGACCCCAAGGCCGACCTCCGCTTCTACCTCCAGGCCGCCCGCGACGCCCTCCTCTGGAAGCTCGACGGCCTCACGGAGTACGACATCCGCCGCCCGTTCACGCCGACCGGCACCAACCTCCTGGGCCTGGTGAAGCACGCGGCCGGTGTGGAGCTGGGCTATCTCGGCGACACCTTCGGACGGCCGTCCGGCGAACCGCTGCCCTGGCTCGATGCCGACGCGGAGCCAAACGCGGACATGTGGGCCACCGCCGACGAGTCACGCGCGTCCATCGTGGACCTCTACCGCAGGGCGTGGGCGCACGCCGACGCCACGATCGACGCGCTGCCGCTGGACACGGTCGGCAGGGTCCCCTGGTGGCCGGACGGGAAGGACGAGGTGACGTTGCATCACGCCGTCATACGCGTGACGGCCGACACGCATCGCCACGCCGGGCACGCCGACATCCTCCGGGAACTCATCGACGGCGCCGTCGGGATGAACCAGGGCAACACCAGCATCCCGCCGGGCGGCGAGGAGTGGTGGGAGACGTATCGGGACCGGTTGGAGCGGGCGGCTCGGGAGGCCGGGCGGGACGCGTGACGCAGGGCGCGCGACCGGGCCAGCTCGCCGTCGCCCGTGCGCGGACCAGCGGTCGGGCCAAGGGACTACGGGTTCAGCCCCTTGGCCCGACCACCCAAGAACGTCCTCAGGACCTCAGGAACACTCCTCCGCAGGCGCATCCGCCTGCCGCAAACTCCGCTGTGTCTTCTGGCCGGGCGGAGTGCCGATCAGCCGGTCGGCCAGTTCGGCGGCGGTGTGTCCGGTGAACTCGTCACGCAGGCTGTAGTCCGGATCGCCCGGGTCGAGTGCGGTCGCGCGGGCGGCCTTCAGCTGGAGTGGCCGTCCCTGGAACTCGCCCTCGCCGAGCACCCCGTTGTCGTACGGGATGATCGACTCGGAGCCGAGCCCGCGCCACCGGCCGGGCAGCTCGCCGTCGCCCGGGACGCACCGGGGGGCCTCCCATTCGAGGGCCATGACGTAATGGTGGCCCGTCTCGATGCGCGGCTGGCCCTCCCCCGCCATCTCGGTACGGTTGTGGACGTCGCCGTCGGTGAACTGCCAGCCGTAGGCGGTCCAGTCGAACGACGCGGGTGCGGCCTGAGTGGCCCCGGAGCGCGTCCACAGGACCTTGTCGACGCGGAGGGTGACCCCCCGGAGGATGACGCCCTCGCCGCGGTCGACCTCCTCCTGGCTCGGCGGGATGTCCCGCTCGTCCACCGGCGTGACCTCGACGACGTGGTCGGCGTACGTGACCCAGTCGGTCGCCGTCTGGGAGGGGTGCCGGTCGGCGCCGTGCGCGACGACGACTCCGGTCTTCCGTGGCTCGTGCGCGGTGGCCCTGGTGGGCGTGTGCCCGACGGCGAGGCCGGTGACGACGAGCGCGGCCGCCGCGGCGGTTCCGGCCGCCAGGGTGGTGATGCGTGTGGATCGTCTCAACTCGATTCCCCCGTCGGTCAGTAGACGATGTTGATGTTGTTCTTGTTGTTCGAGCCGAGGGTCTGTCCGTAGTCGACGACCTTCTTCATGCAGCCCATGACGCTGTCCTGCATGCCGACGCGTGGATAGGCGAGGTCACCGTGCGTGAGGCCGACGGCGTGCCCGGTCTCGTGGCAGGACAGTCCGGGCGTGTAGTAGCCGGGCTGGATGCGGATGTACTGCTGGTCGCACTTGTAGTTGCCCGGACTGTCGTCGTTGCAGTACGTGAAGCCCTCGTCGTTGCCGGGCACTGCGGCCTCGCTGTAATAGATGTCCGTCTCGGCGCTTCCGGACCAGCTCGGCGAGGAGTCGTAGTGGATCGACAGATGGGTGGGCCCGTACTGCGAGGTCAGCATGTCCTGGACGATCGCCTTGTCGTCCGCTTCCAGCTTGTTCGAACCGCCGGAGTCCATGTAGTAGGTGAGGTAGTCGTTGTCGGTCTGGCAGATGGTTCCGTTGGTGCCGTCCAGACAGCCGACGTAGTAGTTGGCGGTGGGCACGATGTTGTCGACGGATTCCGCCGAACTCGGGGCGGCGGTGACGAGCACACCCACCGCGGCGAGGGCGAACGCCCATAGGACGTAGACCTTGTGACGTATCGACACCTGTCTCAAAAGGATTCCCCCTGCTCAGGTCGATTGCCGCTCAGGTGGTCGGCTGAGCGCGCGATCCCGGTGCCCGCACAAGCGTTCACAGGCACCGGGGACGCACAATCGTCCCCCCAACTACATTTTGTAGCAAGGGAGTTGCAGGTATCGGGAGGCCACGGCCCTCAGGGGCGAGTCCGGCTCCAGAAGGCCGGGCAGGGGGTGTGGGCCGCCTCGGCCAGGTGGCTTGTGACACGGGTGCGGTACGCGTTCAGCTCGACGCCCCGGAAGATGTCGAGCTCCTCGTCGTAGCGGCGGGGGACGACGATCAGGGCGTGCTGTCCGGGCTCCACCTTCTTCTCCTCGTCCGCCTTCGCCGGGTCGACGACGTCGAGCGTGATCTGCCGCTCGCCCTTCCCCGGCTTGATCCATTCCGTGACGTGGAACGTGACAGTGATGTGCCCCGCCTTGGACGGTGTCGGGCGCACGGTCCCGACATCACCCACGGCGATCGCGGTCGCGCACGAGATCCACTGGGTCAGCGTCTGGCCCTGCCCGTCCTGAGGCGCCGGACGGCCGCCGCCCGAGGACGTGAGCAGCGTCGCCGTCACCGCGACGACGCAGGCCGCCGCCACGACCGACACGGCCACGGCGGTCCGGCGCGTACGCCACCACGGCCCGGCGGTCCTGATGTCGCGGACCGGTGCGGGAACGAATTCGGGGGCGGGAGCGGCGGCGGGCGTGGGGGTGGGGGTGGGGTCGGGGCGTGCGGCCTCGTCCCCGATCGCGCGGATGGCACGGCGTACCAGGTCCTCGTCCGGGTCGGTCATGGCTAGATCACCTCCATGTCGCGCAGCCGTCGGCCGAGCGCGGCCACGGCGGTGTGCAGTCTGCTCTTGACCGTTCCTTCGGGGACGCGCAGACGTCGCGCGATCTCCCGGACGGGCAGGTCCGCGTAGTACCGCAGGGCGAGCACCTGCCGTTGCACGGGCGGCAGGCCCTGCATCCCCTCGGCCACGGTCAGGGCCAGAACCCGCGCGTCCTCGGTCTGGTCCGGCGGCGGCCGGTCCGTCCAGCGCGCGGCCAGCCGTTCGCCCAGCGACTCGTCGCGGGCCCGGCGCCGGTGCCAGTCGACCGCGACACGGGAGGCCACGACCGACAGCCATGCCTGCCGGTTGTGGATCTCCTCCCCCGCGTCCAGCAGCTTGACCCGCACCTGTTGGACGCCATCCTCCAGCTCCCCCCAGGGCACGCCGCCGAGAGACAGCATCGCGCGGACCAGTTCAACGTCCGAGGGCTCCAGCAGCGGCACGCCAGGGGCATGTCTACGCTCGTAGGACATCAGACTCCCCTTCTTCTTCCTCATACGACGGAGCCGCCCCCGGAAACGTTCGGCCCGGCGGAGACCCGGTGGTGGCGGCAGCAGCCGGGGCGGCGGTTCGGGGGGCGACAGGGCGAAGGGGCGACAGGGCGACACGGGGCAGCGGGCGGAGTCGTAAAGCCGCTCGCGCGACGCCCGCGTGCGGTGGGACCATCCGCCGATGAGCCACTTCTCGTACCACTCGCTCCCCCGCCACACACCGGCGAGCGCCTTCCGCCCTCCCGAGCCCCGGCGCGCGGAGCCCGGAGCGTGGCCGGGGTTCGAGAAGGCGCTGGAGGCGGTGAACCGGGACCTCGCGGCCACGCTGCCCGAACACCCCCCGCTGGTGCTGATGCTGCTCCCCGCCTACGAGGCGGACGAACCCGAGCAGCTGTACGTGGCGCTGCCGGACGGCCGCTGGCAGGGCAACGCCGTGCACCCCGAGGACACGACGGACGACTCCGGCGCACCGGAGCCGACCGACCCCGCGCAGCTCCTCGCGCGCGTCGCCGACGCCGCCCAGGAGACGGTGATGGAGATGGCCTGGCAGGTGTGGCCGGTGTGCCCGTACCACAAGCTGGGCCTGCACGTCCGTACCGCCGAGGCCGTGGTGTGGTGGTGCGGGGATGCCGACGGCGGTCACGCGGCGGCGGAGGTGGGCCGGCTGGTCGAGTCCCTGCCGGGGAAACGGCGGCGCGAGCTGCGCCGCGAGGAGCGCGCCCGGCGCAAACCGTGAGCCGTCCCGTTTCTCGACTTGAGCGACGGCCGTCCCCGGTGACAATCGAAGGGGGCGCCATGGACGGCGCCGCCCGCCGATGCTTCACAAGACAACCCGACATAGCCCGATTTACCGGATTCCTCGCCAGGTGTCACCACCTGCCCGCCACCAGCGTGACACCGCATCACCCGAATGGACCCCCCGGGAGGGCGCCATCTCATATCTGAGATAGCCTCAACCTCATGTCAGACGACTACCTCGTACGCATCGGCAAGCTCATCCGTGACGCCCGGCAGCACCGCGGCTGGACTCAGGCCCAGCTCGCGGAGGCTCTCGGCACGAGCCAGAGCGCGGTCAACCGCATCGAGCGCGGGAACCAGAACATCAGCCTTGAGATGATCGCCCGCATCGGAGAGGCCCTGGACAGCGAGATCGTGTCGCTGGGTTACGCGGGCCCGATGCATCTGCGCGTCGTCGGCGGCCGTCGCCTGTCCGGCGCCATCGACGTCAAGACGAGCAAGAACGCCTGCGTCGCCCTGCTGTGCGCGTCCCTGCTGAACAAGGGCCGTACGGTACTGCGCCGGGTCGCCCGGATCGAGGAGGTGTACCGCCTCCTGGAGGTGCTCAACTCCATCGGCGTCCGCACCCGCTGGATCAACGACGGTGTCGACCTCGAACTCGTCCCCCCGGCCCAGCTGGAGATGGACGCCATCGACGCGGAGGCGGCCGTCCGCACCCGCTCGATCATCATGTTCCTCGGCCCGTTGCTGCACCGCATGGACCGCTTCATGCTGCCGTACGCCGGCGGCTGCGACCTCGGCACCCGCACCATCGAGCCGCACATGATCGCGCTGCGCCGGTTCGGCCTGGACATCGCGGCGACCGAGGGGCAGTACCACGCGGTGGTGGACCGTACCGTCCGCCCGGACCGCCCGATCGTCCTGACCGAGCGCGGCGACACCGTGACCGAGAACGCGCTGCTCGCGGCCGCCCGCCACGACGGCGTGACCGTCATCCGCAACGCCTCCTCCAACTACATGGTCCAGGACCTGTGCTTCTTCCTGGAGGCCCTGGGCGTACGGGTCGAGGGCATCGGCACCACCACCCTCACCGTGCACGGCGTCCCGAACATCGACATCGATGTCGACTACTCCCCCTCCGAGGACCCGGTCGAGGCGATGAGCCTGGTCGCCGCGGCCGTGGTGACGGAATCCGAGCTGACGGTCCGCCGGGTGCCGATCGAGTTCCTCGAGATCGAGCTGGCGGTCCTGGAGGAGATGGGCCTCGACCACGACCGCAGCCGCGAGTACTTCGCCGACAACGGCCGTACCCGCCTGGTCGACCTCACGGTCCGCCCCTCCAAGCTGGAGGCGCCGATCGACAAGATCCACCCGATGCCGTTCCCCGGCCTCAACATCGACAACGTCCCGTTCTTCGCCGCCATCGCCGCCGTGGCCCAGGGCAAGACCCTGATCCACGACTGGGTCTACGACAACCGCGCGATCTACCTGACGGACCTCAACCGCCTCGGCGGCCGCCTCCAACTCCTCGACCCCCACCGCGTGTTGGTGGAAGGCCCGACCCGCTGGCGCGCCGCCGAAATGATGTGCCCGCCCGCACTCCGCCCCGCCGTGGTCGTCCTCCTGGCGATGATGGCGGCGGAGGGCACGTCGGTGCTCCGCAACGTGTACGTCATCAACCGGGGGTACGAGGACCTGGCGGAGCGACTGAACTCGATCGGGGCGCAGATCGAGATCTTCCGGGACATCTGAGGGCGTCCCGCGGTGCGGGGGGCGCCTGTCGGGCGCGCCTCCCGCTTACCGCAACGTGTCTTCGCTCAGCCGGAGTTGTAGCCCCAGCGCGCCTGGCCGTCCCTGCCCATGAAGCACTTCGCGGGGCGTCCGTCGGTGGTGGTCGCGGTGGCTCCCACCGGGGAGCAGTACTGGCCGAACTGGGTGCCCGGGCGGCTTCCGGTGCCGCTGGTGGTTCCGCCGGAGGTGCTGGAGGAGCCGCCGCTGGTTCCGCCCGAGGTGGTGGACGAGCCGCCGCTGGTCGAGCTTCCGCTCCTGGACGAGCCTCCGCCGGTGCTGCCTCCGGTCGTGCCGCCGCTCGTGGTGGAGCCGTACTGCGGCTGAGGGCGCGGCCGTGACTCGGGCTCGGGGTTCGGATTCGGCTTGGGCTTCGGTTTGGGCTTCGGCTTCGGCTTCGGGCTGGGGCTGGGCTGGGCGCAGGGGGTGTCGGGGTCGATCAGCCACAGGTCGACCTGCGTCCAGGCCGAGACCTCGCTCTCGGGCTCCGGCTGCTGACGGCACACCCGCCAGTCGTCCAGATCGCGGTCGTCGTACAGGCGCCGGTTGGTGTGGGCGTGCCAGGTGGCCGTGTGGGCGACGTCGAGGTCGCCGAGGACGCGTAGGGCGTCGTCGAACCGTCGGCCGATGAGGTCCGGCATGACGATCCGGCGCGGGCCGAGCAGCTGCGTGGGGCACAGTTCCTGTTCGGGGACCGCGTAGAGCGTCAGGAATCTGCGTGAAGGGCGAACCGATTCATCGCGGGAGGGTGTCTGGAAGCAGACCCGCCAGCCGCTTGTGGTGAGGTCCACTCGGCGGAGGTCGGAGGAGGCATCGACCGCCGACACACTCACCCACGGGTGGCGCCGGGCGTCCGCGACAGCGGCGGTGAGCTCGGCTCCCTTGAAGTCGGGGACGTCCAGGACGCTGTCCGTCCCGCCCCGCGCGGTCGCGTGTCCCCCGCCCGACACCGCGCCCGAGCCGGCGAACAGCGCTCCGACCACGGCGAGGGACATGAGGACGGGGTGCCTGCGTATCCAGGTGAGGAACCGCGCCCGGCCGTGCGGCCGCAGGGGAGAGTCCGCGGGCAGGAGGTCACCCATGCGCTGGAGACGGTCGCCCTTCGGGTCGATCTTCGAACCGTGCAGTTTGTGCGGCTTCCCGTCGATGAGGAGATCGACGGAGTTCAGGATGCCGTACGTGCGGCGGAGGATCCGCAGGGGCTTGGGGGCCCGGACCGCCTTGGGCGCCACGAGACCGCGAAGAAGGACGAGCCCGTTCCTCGTGAACGCCGCGTACCCCCAGCCGCAGTGGTAGAGGGCACGTACGTCTTCGCCCGGTTCGAGCTCCCCCAGCAGCACGTTCCTGTGGTCGTCCGACAGGGAGAGCGTCTCGTCGGCCGCGACGACGGCTGTGCGCGGATCACCGGCGAGGGAACCGGTCGCCGGGTTGCCCGCGCGCTGGACGAGTCCACCCGACGCGTCGATCCGCGAGCCCCACACAGCGACGCGCCGCCCCTTCACCGACACGTCCACGCGCTGCCGCGCCCCGTACGCGGGCCGAAGGATGGTCAGCGGCCTCTCGACCCTCGTCGGCGTCTCCCCGCCCAGGAGGATGAGCGCGTCGTCGGTAAGCGCGGCGTACCCCAGTCCTTGGTGATAGAGCGCCAGCACCTTCTCTCCCGCACGGAGGGTGGCGAGCAGTTCCTCCGCCCTGTGGGGCGGGAGCGTGACCGGCTCGACGGCCGCCACCTCGGCGGTGCGGGGGTCATGACGCAGCGGACTCTGCGCGGCAGCAGGGGACATATGCGGAGGATAATGGCTGCCGATCTTGGGCCGGATACCGGTCCCACCTGCGTACGGCGATGACCTGCCCTCCTGAGACCAGGTCATCGCCCGTACGGCAGCGCGAGGAGTGACGGCGCGTCATCGCTCCTGCGGCTCGCCCCGGACCGGGAGTCCGCACGCGCGGTAGATCTCGTCGAGGACCCCCATGTTCGCCACGGCGTCGGCGGGCGAGGTGATGACCGGGCCCTTGTCCAGCACCGCCGCCGCGAAGGCCGACAGCTGGCAGTCGTAGCTCGAGGGGGTACGGCTGAGGGCTTCCCGCCTCACCACGCCCCCTCCCTCGGCACGCGGTGCTCGGACGGTGAGCCGGTGATAAAGCTGCGGCATCACGAAGTTGATCACGTCCAGCTCACCGGCGGACCCGATCGCCCGCGCCCGGATCGACAGCAGACGACGCGACCACATCGACGCGCGGACATGTCCAACCACCCCGCTCGGAAAGGCGAGTTCGGCACTCATCGCCCGGTCGACGCGCGGGTCCTTGCGCAGGGTCAGCATCCGGGCACCCGTCACCGTCGGGTCGCCTCCGCCGAGGAGCCGGGCGACGTGGACCGCGTAGCAGCCGGCGTCCATGGTCGCCCCGCCCGCCAGTCCGTAGTCGTACCGGATGTCGCTGAACCGGGGCAGCGGGAAGCACACTTCGGCCTCGACGCGCTGCAACTCGCCGAGCTCACCGCTCTCCACGATCTCCCGCATGCGCGCGGCCAGTGGATGGTGACGGTAGTGAAACGCCTCCATCACCACCAGACCGCTCCGCTCGAAAGCCTCGGCAGCGGCTTCCGCTACTCGCTCCGCCTCGGCCCGGTTCGCGGTGAACGGCTTCTCGCACAGCACGTGCTTGCCTGCCCGCAGCGCCTTCAACGTCCACTCCGCGTGCAGCCCGTTGGGCAACGGCACGTACACGGCGTCCACTTGAGGGTCTTCAAGCAGCGCGTCGTAGCCGGTGTGCACGTCGGGGATGCCGTGCTTGCGGGCGAACTCCTCGGCGCGACGGCGGTCGCGAGCGGCGACTGCGGTCACTGTGACGCGGGGGTTCCGGCTCGCGGGTTTGATGAGCGCGCTCGGCGCGATGGCGGCTGCGCCGAGCAGGCCGATTCTGAGGGCTTGGGGTGGGGGGTTCGGTGTGATGGTCATGGCAGACGGTACGGAGGGTGGGCTTTCTGTGCTCGGGGGTGGGCCTATCTCTGCGATCAGTACTGAGTGTTGAGATCCGTGCCCTTGGGTGCTCGCCAGCAGCCGGAGACCACGTTCACCATGATCAACGGCTCCTTCTCGTGCGGATTGGACGGGGTGGACACCATGAGCACGGCGTTCACCGAGTCGAGATACTGGGGCCCGGCTCCGTGACCTTCGCCGTACGCATGTCGATCATCTCGTAGATCGCGCTGGAGGCGGCTTTCGCCTTGTCGCGAGCCTTGTCCACGTCCAGCAGAGGGAGGCTGGAGGCCGTTTCAGCGTCGGAGGGCTGCCGCGTCGAGGGCGCGCTTCCGTTGTCGTCCACAGTCTTCGAGCATCCTGCCGTGAGAAGGGAAACTGCGGCTACGGCGGCAAGACCGATGGTGAACCCTCGGCACCGCGTCCTCACTGGGCTACGCATCAACATCACCTTACGGGTGGACCACTTGGTTGTACCGTCCAGTCACAACGGCTCCCTGGTTCTGGAGACTGAGGGAGTCCTCGTCCCAGTAGCCACTGTGACCATCCGTGTCGACGGCCATGCGATGCGCGCCGAACGCTTCGTCGGACGGGACCGTCTGGATGTAACCGGCGTCGTACGGCAGCCCGTGGAAGGTCTGAACGCCCGGACTGCCCGCCACGACGATGTCGTCCGCCGCGAAGTGCCCCGGCGCCTTCGACGCGGCGCCCACAGTGGTGGAACCATAGCTGTGACCAATGACAGTGGTGTGACTGGCATCCGTGCCGCCCGTGATGGTCGAGGTCGACTGACTGGGGTCCAGGCCATGGGCCTCCTTCCACACCCGCGTCATGCGGCCGATGTCCCCCGCGGCCCCCTCAAGCTTCGACTTCGTCCCCGGCACGTACACCGCCGTGTTGTCCGCCGTGTCCGGGTTGCCGTTGGCCAGGATGACGTGTCCGTTGCCCTTGAGGTCGAAGCCCAGAAGGTAGGCAGGCGGCAAGCCGTCGATGCCGGTCCGGTCGAAGCGGGACTCGATGGCGTCCATGCCCTTGAGCTGGCTTTGGAACCGCGTGCCGCCCTTGGCGTTCCAGAGGACCCAGTCCGGGTTGCTGCCGGTTCTCCCTGCCGCGTCGACCATCGTTTGGGGCGGCTCGGGGCCCAAGGCGTCAAGCTCGCTCCGGACCCGGGCGCGCGACTCGTCCAGCACGGTCCGGTTGGACGAGTCGCGGACCACGCTCGGTACGCCGTCGAGCGCGCCGATCTCCGCCGGATACAGCGTCTGATACTCCTCGCGCTGCTCTTGCGTGAGGCCGTCCCACCACTCCTTGTTGTCGGCCGCGGACTTGCCATGCGGAATGCCGTCCTTGCCGAGGTAGGTGCCGACCGTCTTCTGGACGTCGCGTGTGTCGTGGGCCTCGTCCAGGAGCATGTCGTCGGTCACGGCAAGACCGTCCGGTGCCTTCAGCTCGCGAAGGATCTTCGCGTACCGGTTGTCGATCTCGATGGCGCCGCTCACCGCCTGCGAGATGCGCTCGGCGATGTCTTCGGCCTTGCCTTTGTTGGGATCGCCGTTCGCCTCACCCGCACCAGGCAGGTACGGCACCGGGGCGCCCGGCCTGGCGGCTCCGGTGCCTGGGGAGGTACCCGAGGCCATGGGCAGCTCGGTGCTCCTCGGGTACTCGACCGAGCCGTCCTCGTTGACCGTGAACTTGAGGTCGGCCGCGTCATCGAGGGCCCGTCCCAGTTGCTTCTGGACGCCGGACAGTTCCGAGGCGAGAGCGTTCAGGGTCGTTCGGACGAGACCGCACTCGCCGTGCAGATATTGGTAGTTGCGGCCGAGCCGGGTCAGGTCCCGCCCTGCCGAGGTCTGCGCCTCGCCCTTCTGCGTGGTGTGGATCGGCGCCGCCATCTCCTGATCGACCCGGATACGTGCGGCGTCGGCGCGGTTGCTGACCTTGCTCCAGCCGTCGGCCGCTTGCTCGTACTCGGTGAGCTTCGCATCGCGCAACTGCTGCCATGTGGGCATGCCCGCCTCACCGCGCCCAGTCGGGCTTGTGACCGGTGTCGACACGGTTGACCTTGCCGGCGACGGCGGGATCGACCTCACCGAAGTCCCGGCCGGTCTTCGCGAGCGCGCCGTGCAACCGGTCGCACTCCTCGCGTACCGAGGTCAGCCGCTTCTCCCAGGTGGGCAAGATCTGACTCAGCGCGGCGGTGCTGGCGAAACCGTCGGCACCACCCTTGACACCCTCGTGCGCCGTGCTCAGCTCGGTAAGGCGCGAGTGGGTCGCGATCCGCAACTCTTGTGCCACACCAGAAGCCTTCATCCACGGCCCCTTCGACGCCTTCAGGTCAGGAGCCGACCCGCCGGGCGCATGTGTCGTCCGCCCTCCGGAGATGTCGGAACCCCACGGATCAGCCTTCTGCCACGGATCAGGTCGCCACCCGGCGACGTACGGGCCGCAGGCTCGCCATGGAATCCAGCCCGCTTCGGCCGTGCCGGTTTGTCTAGTTATGGGGGTTCGCGGCAATCCCGAGGACCCGCCCGTTCACCCCAACTCCCCCCGCACACGACCCGTTTGGCCCGCTTCGACCGCGAGCAGAACCCCTCTGGGACAGTGCTGCGGCCGGATACAGGGGGCGGTATGGGCGCGATATGGCTGACCGCGGTGGCGGTGGTCGTGGGAGGTGCGTTCGCCGGGTGGCGGCGGCGACTGTTCCCCGGCGGCTGGGCCTTCGCCCTCGCGTCCCGGTTCGCCGCCGAACGGCGTGAGCTGGCCCGGGCGCGGACGAGGGTACGCGGGCTGGAAGGGGCCGCCCGCGCGGACGAGTCGGCGGCGCGGGCCGAGTTGGCGGAACAGGAGCAGCGACACCGGAACGAGGTGCGGACCCGGGAACGGCTCATCGCCACGCTGAACAACCCCGGCACGGGCAGACGGCTGGGGAGCCTCGGGGAAGCGACTCTGAACGAGCACGTCGTGGTGGCGAGGGACGCCAAAGGCGTGCGGCACACGCTTCAACTCGCCGGGCTCGGCGTGGAGTTCGACTGGGGAGAGGAGAGCTACTACGTGTATCTCGTCCGGACCGACGGGCGCCGGGTGCGGGTCGACTACCCACGCAGCGGGGTGAGTTCGGACGATGCGGAGCAGACGCAGCGGCAGGAGACGCGTTACACCGAGAAGCAGGTGCGGGACTTCGCGGACGTGGTCCGGGACGCCGTCGCACAGGAGAACACCTTCCGCGCCCGTCTCCCCCAGCGCCTGAAGGAGACCGAGGCCGAACTCGACCGTGTCCGTGAGGACACCGCCGCCCAGGAGCGGGCGCGCGAGCGGCTGGCCAGGATCCAGGCACGCAACAAGGACAACCCCCATCTCCGGGACGCCCGCGAGGAGTTGGAGGCCGAGCGGCGGAAGTGGCGGGCGCTGGCCGGGAAGATGCCGCCCGCGTAGCGGGGAGGGACGGTGTCGGCCCGGCACCACCGGGCCGACACCGGGGCGAGGTCAGTCCTCGACCAACGTCACGTCCCGTGCGCGGGTCGCGTGGAACACCGGCAGGAAGGCGATGCCCGAGGGGTGCAGTTCGGTGACGGTCGCCTCCACCCGGGCCGCGCCGGGGAGCAGGGCGTCGTCCGGGACCTGGCCGGAGTTGGCCCAGCGGTGCCGGATGCCGTCGCAGGTGGCACGGGTGCCGCCGATGCCGTACTTGACGCGGGAGTCGTCCTGGGCGACGGAGGAGCTGACGAACACCGGCCCGGTGGCGCCCAGGCAGCGGTAGGTGCCGGAGAGGGTCACGGTGCCGTCCTCCTCGATCGTGGCGACCGGGTCGACGGTGACGCTCTCGGTCGGGGCCGCGGTGGCCGCCGGTGCGGCGACGGCGCACAGCAGCGCGGCGGCGCCGAGGACGGCGGCGAGGGCGGGGCGTACGGACATGGGGGTGCCTCCCGGTCGGGGTTCCAAGGGTCCATGGGGATGGTTCCTGGGGTGGGGTTCCCCTCCGGCGCCGGGCATCCCCGGGGCCGGGCGCGATCATCACCCGAGCGGTGGCACCGCACTGGGCCGGGCGTACCACCCACCCCTCACACCGGTGGTGACCAGCACTGATGTCGAAGATCTAAAATGATCAACGTGTCCGAGCAGCACGCCCCCAGGTCTCTCATCGTCACGCTCTACGGCGCGTACGGCCGCTCCATGCCGGGTCCGATGCCCGTCGCGGAACTGATCCGGCTGCTGGCCGCGGTCGGCGTCGACGCCCCTTCGGTGCGCTCCTCGGTGTCCCGCCTCAAGCGCCGCGGTCTGCTGCTGCCCGCCCGTACGGCCGAGGGTGCCGCCGGGTACGAACTCTCCGTCGAGGCACGCCAGTTGCTTCAGGACAGCGACCGCCGCACCCACGGCGCCGGGCCCGCCGAGGACGCGGGCTGGGTGCTCGCGGTGTTCTCGGTGCCCGAGTCGGAGCGCCAGAAGCGGCACGTCCTGCGCTCACGGCTGGCGGCCCTCGGCTTCGGCACGGCGGCGCCCGGGGTGTGGGTGGCCCCGGCGCGGCTGTACGAGGAGACCCGGCGCGTGCTGGGCCGGCTGGGTCTGGACCCGTACGTCGATCTGTTCCGGGGTGATCACCTCGGCTTCGCGGCGACCGCCGAGGCCGTCGGCCGCTGGTGGGACCTCGCGGCGATCGCCAAGGAGCACGAGCGGTTCCTGGACGCCCACGCGCCCGTGCTGCGGGCCTGGCTGCGGCGCGCGGACACCCCGCCCGAGGACGCCTACCGCGACTATCTGCTCGCCCTGGACTCCTTCCGGCACCTCCCCTACGCCGACCCCGGGCTGCCCGCCCGGCTGCTGCCCGCCGACTGGCCCGGCATCGCCTCGGCGGAGGTCTTCCGCGCCCTGCACGAGCGGCTGCGCGACGCGGGGGCCGACTTCGCCGGAGTGCGAGCCGAAGGCTGAGCCGGACTCCGAGCCGAAGGCCGTCCGCGCCGGAGGCCGAGCCGGAGAACGTCCGCGCCGGGGTGTGAACCCCCGTCCGCGTGGAGTGACCGCGCCCACGCCTCGTGCGCGCGCGTGTACGGACGCGTACGGAAGTGACCTCGCCCGCCCCCGGATCGTTTGTGAATGTCGTCACGTAGGTGCGGCCGGACACTCCCCCGAGCCCGGCCGCGTCACACGTGTCACCGGGGTTCGACAACGCCGTAACGGCTGGCACGGGCGGGTGCGGCGGGGTTCCCGGGCGGGTAGGCAGCGGCATGGCGGGGCCCTCGGGCACCGCCCGGCGGCCGCCGACCGACCGTGAGGGCGGGCCCGTACCATTTCCTACAGTCGAAAGCAGGACAGCCTGCTCCATGAACGGACTACTCGCCTTGCACGAACGCCCCACCGAATCGGCCTCCTGGCGCATCGCGCTGCCGCACACCGCCGCGGCGGTGCCGGTGGCGCGCGCGCTGGTGCGGTCGGCGCTGGCCGGGGTGGAGCACACGGCCGACAGCGACACCGCTGAGCTGCTCACGGCCGAGCTTGTCGCCAATGCCGTGGAGCACACCGCCGGGAGCGGCCCGATCGAGCTGGTCGTGGAGCTGCGGCCGAGCGGCTGCCAGGTCGAGGTGCACGACCCGGACCCGGCGCCGCCGGGCCATCTGACGCGGCCCGTGATCGAGGAGCCCGACCTCTGGCAGGAGGGAGGGCGCGGCCTGTTGCTGATCCGCGCCCTCAGTTCGTCCTGCGGTCACCGCCCCACCTCGTCGGGCAAGGCGGTCTGGTTCAGACTGCCTGTGGTTCCCGCTCAGCGACGCTCGGCGTGACCTCGGGGGCCTCAGCAGAGACCCCGTTGCCCGCGCCCTTGGCCATCAGCGAGTGCCGACGCCCGTAGGCGAAGTAGATGCCGAGGCCCACCGCGAGGAACACCGCGAACTGCACCCAGGTCTGCCAGCCCGTCTCGTACATCAGGTACAGGCAGAAGGCGACGCCGAGCAGCGGGGCGACCGGGTACAGCGGCACCCGGAAGCCGCGCTTCAGGTCAGGCTGGCGGCGGCGCAGGGCGATCACCGCGATGTTGACGACGGCCATGATGGCCAGCGTGCCGATGGTGCACAGGTTGACCGTGGCGTCCAGCGAGGCGAAGGCCGCCGGGATCGCGAAGACGACGGCGACGATCAGCGTGCCCGCGACCGGAGTGGAGGTCTTCGGGGAGACCTTCTCGAAGACGCGCGGGACCAGGCCGTCGCGGGACATCGAGAGCAGGATGCGGGTCTGGCCGTACATCACCGCGAGGACCACGGAGGCGATGGCGACGACCGCGCCGAAGGCGATGACGCCGCCGCCGATGGCGGAGCCGGTGACCTCGTTGACGACGTAGGACAGCGCGGCGGAGCGGCTGCCGACCTCCTTGCCGCCGATGGCGCCGATCGCGGCGACCGCGACCGCGCAGTACAGCAGCGTGACCAGGCCCATGCAGACCAGAATCGCGATCGGAATGTCCCGGCGCGGGTTCTTGGCCTCTTCACCGGCGGTGGTGATCGCGTCGAAGCCGATGTAGGAGAAGAACGCGGCGGTGGTGCCCGCGCCGATGCCGCCGAGGCCGGCCGGGGAGAACGGCGTGAGGTTGCCGTGCTTGAACGCGCTGTAGCCGATGGCGCAGAACGCGAGCAGGATGACCAGCTTGACCGCGGCCATGGCGGCGGTGGCCCGCGCGCTCTCGCGCACGCCGCGCACCAGCAGCACGGAGGCCATGGCGATGACGATGACGGCGGGCAGGTTCACGATGCCGCCGTCGCCGGGTCCGGCGGAGAGCGCGGCCGGGATCTGCCAGCCGGTGAGGCTGTGCAGGAGTTCGTTGACGTACTCGCTCCAGCCGACCGCGACGGCCGAGATGGAGATGCCGTACTCCAGGAGCAGGCACCAGCCGACCAGGAAGGCGGTGGTCTCGCCGAGACCGGCGTAGGCGAAGGAGTACGAGGAGCCGGAGACCGGGATCGCGCCGCCCAGCTCCGCGAAGGAGAAGGCGGTGAACACACAGGTGATCGCGGCCAGGATGTACGAGATGACGACGGCCGGACCGGCCTGTGCGACGGAGGAGGAGAGGCCGACGAAGATGCCGGTGCCCACGATGGCGCCGACGCCGAAGCAGATGAGCTGGAAGAGGCCCATGGTGCGCTTCAGACCGTGGCCCTCGCGGTCGGCGCCGGATTCGGCGACGAGCAGCTGCGGGGACTTGATGCGGGGAGCGGGCATAGGGGTGGTGCTCGTTTCTGGGTGGTGCGGACGGCCCGGGTGAGGCCGCTGCGTCGGCGCGGCGGGGGTGGGGCCAGGCCGTCGGTCAGGATAAGGCCAGGTGAGGCGGGTCACGCAAGGGTTTGTGAGATATCGCCGAGCGTCGCCACCAGCACCGCCTTGATCGTGTGCATACGGTTCTCGGCCTCGTCGAAGACCACCGAGTGCGCCGACTCGAAGACCTCGTCGCTGACCTCCAGCTCGGTCAGTCCGTGCCGTTCGTGGATCTCGCGGCCGACGGTGGTGCCGAGGTCGTGGAAGGCGGGCAGGCAGTGCAGGAACTTCACGTCCGGGTTGCCGGTGGCACGCAGCACGTCCATGGTGACGGCGTACGGGCCGAGCAGCGCGATCCGCTCGTCCCAGACCTCCTTGGGCTCGCCCATGGACACCCAGACGTCGGTGGCGACGAAGTCGGCGCCGTGCACGCCCTGCTTCACGTCCTCGGTGAGGGTGACGCGGGCGCCGGAGACTCCGGCGAGCTGCCGGGCGAGGGCGACGATCGTGTCGTCCGGCCACAGCACGCGGGGGGCGACGATCCGTACGTCCATGCCGAGCAGGGCGCCGGTGACCAGGTAGGAGTTGCCCATGTTGTAGCGGGCGTCGCCGAGGTAGGCGAAGGTGATCTCGTCCAGGGGCTTGTCGCTGTGCTCGGTCATGGTGAGCACGTCGGCGAGCATCTGGGTGGGGTGCCACTCGTCGGTGAGGCCGTTGTAGACGGGGACGCCCGCGTGGGCGGCCAGCTCCTCGACGACGCCCTGGCCGTGTCCCCGGTACTCGATCGCGTCGTACATCCGGCCGAGCACCCGGGCGGTGTCCTTCACGGACTCCTTGTGCCCGATCTGGGAGCCGGCCGGGTCGAGGTAGGTGGTGTGGGCGCCCTGGTCGGCGGCGGCGACCTCGAACGCGCAGCGGGTGCGTGTCGAGGTCTTCTCGAAGACCAGCGCGATGTTCTTGCCGGTCAGGTGCCGTGTCTCGGTCCCGGCGCGCTTGGCGGCCTTCAGTTCCGCGGCCAGCTCGACCAGACCGCGGAACTCCTCGGCGGAGAAGTCGATCTCCTTGAGGAAGTGGCGGCCGGCGAGGGCGGTCGGGACTGTCGCCATGGGGGCGCTCCAGGGGTACGGGTGCGGGGACTGCGGTAATTCTATACGAGGCTCGGCATGGCTATTCATTTCGCGGCATGATTATGCGGAGTCTCACAACAGCCTGCCGGTGAAGCCCCGGGTCACACCGCATCCCGCTCCACCGGGCAGCTCATGCAGCGCGGCCCGCCTCTCCCCCGGCCCAGTTCGCTGCCCGGGATCTCGATGACCTCGATGCCCTGCTTGCGCAGATGGGTGTTGGTGGTGGCGTTGCGCTCATAGGCGACGACGACGCCGGGCTCGACGGCGAGGACGTTGCAGCCGTCGTCCCACTGCTCGCGCTCGGCCGCGTGCACGTCCTGGGTGGCGGTGAGGACGCGGATCTCGCCGAGGCCGAGGGCGGCGGCGATGGCCCGGTGCATGTGCTCCGGCGGATGGTCGGTGACCTTCAGCTCCTTGTCGCCCACGCCCGGCTCGATGGTGTACGAGCGCAGCATGCCGAGCCCGGCGTACTGGGTGAAGGTGTCGCCGTCGACCATGGTCATCACGGTGTCGAGGTGCATGAAAGCCCGCCGCTTGGGCATGTCGAGCGCCACGATGGTGCGCGCGGAGCCCGCCGCGAACAGCTTGTGCGCGAGCATCTCCACGGCCTGCGGGGTGGTGCGCTCGCTCATGCCGATGAGGACCGCGCCGTTGCCGATCACCAGCACGTCGCCGCCCTCGATGGTGGAGGGGTAGTCGGCCTGGCCGCGCGACCAGATGCCGAAGGTCTCGTCGCGGAAGAGCGGGTGGTGCCGGTAGATCGCCTCGAAGTGCACGGTCTCGCGCTGCCGGGCGGGCCAGCGCATGGCGTTGATGGAGACACCGTCGTAGATCCACGCCGAGGTGTCGCGGGTGAAGAGGTGGTTGGGCAGCGGGCCGAGCAGGAAGTCGTCCAGCTCCATGGCGTGGAAGCGGACCGAGGTGGGCTCCGCGTACGCGTCCAGGAACTCCCGCTTGGTCATGCCGCCGACCAGCGCCTCGGCCAGCGTGTCCGGGGCCATCCGGTCGAAGGCGGCGCGCAGATGGTCGGTGGCGAGCGGGCCGTACTCCTTCTCGTCGAAGACCCGGTCCAGGACCAGGGCGCGGGCCTCGGGGACGGCCAGGGTCTCGGTGAGCAGGTCGCCGAAGAGGTGGACCTCGACACCGCGGTCGCGCAGCACGTCGGCGAACCCGTCGTGCTCGGCGCGCGCCCGGCGCACCCACAGCACGTCGTCGAAGAGGAGGGCGTCCTTGTTGCTCGGGGTGAGCCGTTTCAGTTCGAGGTCGGGGCGGTGGAGGATCACCCGGCGCAGCCGTCCGGCCTCGGAATCGACGTGGAATGCCATGCCTTCATCCTGGCCGTCCGCGACCGGGTTCACGCGCTTCCCGACCGTTTGGCTTCCGCCGGGCGACGGGAACCAGCGGGGTCCGGCGTGGCCGGTGCTCGGAGAGTGACAGGTGGCGCACGCGTGGTTCCCGTGATCCGTGTCGGGTGGTACACACAGCGGAACGCACGTGTTCCTGTCCGCCAGCAGGAAGGTTGCTCCCGCATGTCCGCATCACGACGTCAGGTCCTCGCCTCCACGAGCGCGGTGGGGGCGGGCATCGTCTTCACCGGTGCTCTCTCCGAACTCTTCGCGGGCACCGCCGCCGCGCGCTCCCTGGGCCGCACCGGTTACGGCCCGCTCGTCCCCGATCCCGACGGCCTGCTCGACCTGCCGAAGGGCTTCCGCTACCGGGTCCTCTCCCGCGAGGGCGCCCCGCTGCGCTCCGGCGAGGGCCCGGTGCCGTCCAACCACGACGGCATGGCCGCCTTCGCGGGCCGGGGCGGCCGCACCCACCTCGTGCGCAACCACGAGAACCGCCCGACCGCGAAGATCCGGGTGCCCGCCGTCGAGGGCCTCACCTACGACCCGGAGGGCCACGGCGGCTGTACGGCCCTGGAGCTGGACTCGCGCAACCGGGTGCTGTCGGAACGGGTGGCCATCGCCGGTACGGCCGTGAACTGCGCGGGCGGCCGCTCCCCCTGGGGAACCTGGCTGACCTGCGAGGAGACCGAGGACCGGGCGGGCGACAACGGCCACACCAAGGACCACGGCTTCATCTTCGAGGTCCACCCCACCGACCCGCACCGCACCGGCGCCGTCCCGCTGACCGCGATGGGCCGCTTCCAGCACGAGGCGATCGCGATCGACCCGCGCACCGGCGTCGTCTACGAGACCGAGGACGCCTTCCTCAAGCCCTTCGGCCTCTTCTACCGCTTCCTGCCGCACAAACCGCTCGGCGGAGTGGGCTCCCTGCGCGCGGGCGGCCGGCTCCAGGCGATGCGGGTGCCCGGGGTGCCCGATCTGTCGACCGTGCAGGAGACGGGGGCGAGCTTCGACGGCGTCGAGTGGGTGGACGTCCCCGACCCGCTGGCCGCCACCACCCCGACCCGCCTCCAGGACTACGGCCCCGGCGGCGTCACCCACGCCCAGAAGCTGGAGGGCTGCTACTGGGGCGGCACCTGCGTGTACTTCGTGTCGTCCTTCGCCCACAGCGCGGAGGGCTCCGCCGCCGACCACTTCGGCCAGATCTGGCGCTACGACCCGCACCGGCGCCGTCTCACCCTGGTGATCGTCTTCGGCCCGGACACCGACGTCCAGCTGCCCGGCGAGTCCCCGGACAACATCTGCCTCGCCCCGAGCGGTGGCCTGATGGTGTGCGAGGACGGCAACGGCGCCCAGCACGTCTTCGGCGTCACCCGGGCCGGCGAGGTGTACGCGATGGCCCGGGGCAGGCAGAACATCGGCACGCCCGAGAAGCCGGAGTGGGGCGAGTTCGCGGGCGTCACCTTCTCCCCGGACGGGGAGACGATGTACGTCAACTGCTACACGCCCGGCACCACGTTCGCGGTGACCGGGCCCTGGCACAGGTAGTCCGCCGCTCGGCGGACCCGCGCCGGGGCCCGTTCCCTACAGGCGCGGGTCCACCGGTTCCGACTCCAGCGCGAGCACCCCGAAGACCGCCTCGTGCACCCGCCACAGCGGCTCGCCGTCGGCGAGGCGGTCCAGGGCCTCCAGGCCGAGGGCGTACTCGCGGACCGCGAGGGAGCGCTTGTGGTTCAGGAAGCGCTGCCGGAGCCGGTCGAGGTTGTCCGGGCGGGTGTACTCGGGGCCGTAGATGATCCGCAAGTACTCCCGGCCCCGGCACTTGACGCCGGGCTGCACCAGGCGGCCCTTGTCGTCGCGGACCAGGGCGCCGAGCGGCTTGACGACCATGCCCTCGCCGCCCCGGCCGGTCATCTCCAGCCACCAGTCGACGCCCGCGCGCACCGACTCCGGGTCGCCGGTGTCGACGTAGAGGCGCCGGGTGGTCTGGAGCAGACCGGTGGAGTCGTGCTCCACCAGCCGGTCGAGCAGGGCCAGTTGCTCGTCGTGCGGGAGTCCGGCAAGGCTGCGGCCGCGCACCGCGAGCAGCTGGAAGGGCGCCAGGCGGACGCCCTCCAGTCCGTCGGTGGTCCAGCAGTAGCGGCGGTAGGCGTCGGTGAACGCGGCCGCGTCCACGGCGCGTTCGCGCTGCCGCTCCAGCAGGTCCGCCACCTCGGCACCGCGTGCGGCGGCGGACTCCAGGGCGGCGAGCGCGTCCGGGAACACCGCCCCGGAGGCGGCGCCCACGGCCGCGTACTGGCGGCGCAGCAGACCGCCCGCCTTCAGCGACCACGGCATCAGCTCGGCGTCCAACAGCAGCCAGTCGGTGTCGAGTTCGTCCCACAGTCCCGCTTCCGTGACCGCCGAGCGCAGTCGGCCGAGGATCTCCTCGGTCACCTTCTCGCCGTCGAAGAAGGGGCGCCCGGTGCGGGTGTAGAGCGAGCCGGTGCGCCCGTCCTCGACGCCGAACCGCTCACGCGCGGCCTCCGCGTCCCGGCAGACCAGGGCGACGGCCCGCGAGCCCATGTGCTTCTCCTCGCACACGACCCGCGCGACGCCGTCCCGCGCGTACTGCGCGAAGGCCTCGGCCGGATGCTCCAGGTAGCCCTCCTCCCGCGACGTGGGGGTGGGCGCCATGGTGGGCGGCAGATACGGCAGCAGGCGTGGGTCGACGGCGAAGCGGCTCATCACCTCCAGGGCGGCGGCCGCGTTCTCCTCGCGGACCGCGACCCGGCCCAGGTAGCGGGTCTCCACGCCACCGCGTCCGCGCACGTCCGCCAGGTCCAGCGGACGGCCGTCGCGGCCGCCGGGCGCCTCGGTGCGCAGCGGCCTGGCCGGTTCGTACCAGACCTGCTCGGCGGGTACGTCCACCACCTCGCGCTCGGGCCAGCGCAGGGCGGTCAGCTTGCCGCCGAAGACGGCGCCGGTGTCCAGGCAGATGGTGTTGTTGAGCCAGGTGGCCTCGGGGACCGGGGTGTGGCCGTAGACCACGGCGGCGCTGCCCCGGTAGTCCTCGGCCCACGGGTAGCGCACGGGCAGGCCGAACTCGTCGGTCTCGCCGGTGGTGTCACCGTACAGGGCGTGCGAGCGGACGCGGCCCGAGGTGCGGCCGTGGTACTTCTCCGGCAGGCCCGCGTGGCAGACGACCAGCCGGCCACCGTCCAGGACGTAGTGGCTGACGAGCCCGTCCAGGAAGCGGCGCACCTCTTCCTTGAACTCCTCGCTCTCGCCCTCCATCTGGGCGATGGTCTCGGCGAGGCCGTGGGTGTGCTGGACCTTGCGGCCCCGGAGGTAACGGCCGTACTTGTTCTCGTGGTTGCCCGGCACGCACAGCGCGCTTCCCCCGGCGACCATGCCCATCACCCGGCGCAGCACGCCCGGGGAGTCCGGCCCGCGGTCGACCAGGTCGCCGACGAACACGGCGGTACGGCCCTCGGGGTGCACCCCGTCCTCGTAGCCCAACTTGGCGAGCAGCGACTCCAGTTCGGCCGAGCAGCCGTGGATGTCGCCGATGATGTCGAACGGGCCGGTGAGGTGGCGCAGGTCGTTGAAGCGCTTCTCGGTGACGAGGGTGGCCTTCTCGATCTCCTCCACTCCGCGCAGCACATGCACCTTGCGGAAGCCCTCGCGCTCCAAGTGCCGTAGGGAACGGCGGAGTTCACGGGTGTGCCGCTGGACGACCCGGCGGGGCATGTCGGCGCGGTCGGGCCGGGCCGCGTTGCGCTCGGCGCACACCTCCTCCGGCACGTCGAGCACGATGGCGATGGGCAGCACGTCGTACTGCCTGGCCAGGTCGATCAGTTGACGGCGGGCGTCCTGCTGCACGCTGGTGGCGTCGACGACGGTGCGGCGCCCGGCCGCGAGCCGCTTGCCCGCGATGTAGTGCAGGACCTCGAAGGCGTCGCGGGTGGCGCTCTGGTCGTTCTCGTCGTCGGAGACCAGACCCCGGCAGAAGTCGGAGGAGATGACCTCGGTGGGCTTGAAGTGCCGCCGGGCGAAGGTGGACTTGCCGGAGCCGGAGGCGCCGACGAGCACCACCAGGGAGAGGTCGGTGACGGGCAGCACGCGCCCCTCGCTGTTCTCGGTCATGCCGCCTTCGCCTCCTTCTTCTCTTCCTGCGGGGTGGTGTGCTGCTGGAACACGGCCAGCTGGGTGGGCGGACCCATCTCGGGGTCCTCGGGTCCCACGGGGCGGAACTCGACGGTGTAGCCGTGCCGCCCGGCGACCTGGTCCGCCCAGGCGCGGAACTCCGCGCGGGTCCACTCGAAGCGGTGGTCGCCGTGCCGGACGTGTCCGGCGGGCAGCGACTCCCAGCGGACGTTGTACTCGACGTTCGGCGTGGTCACCACCACCGTGCGCGGGTGGGCGGCGCCGAACACCGCGTACTCCAGCGCGGGCAGCCGGGGCAGGTCGAGGTGCTCGATGACCTCGCTGAGCACGGCGGCGTCGTAGCCCGCGAGCCGCTTGTCGGTGTAGGCCAGCGAGCCCTGGAGCAGGGTGATGCGGGACGCCTGGCGCTCGCCCATGCGGTCCAGCTTGAGCCTGCGCGCGGCGATGGCGAGGGCGCGGGCGGACACGTCCATGCCGACGATCTCGGTGAAGCGCGGTTCCTGGAGCAGCGTGCGCAGCAGGGTGCCCTCGCCGCAGCCGAGGTCCAGGACGCGGGCGGCGCCGGACTCGCGCAGGGCGGCGAGGATCGCCTCGCGGCGGTGGACGGCGAGCGGGAGGGGCTTGGCCTCGGCGGGAACGCCCTCCGCGTCGGAGGGAGTGCCCTCCGCGTCGGCGGCCGGGACGGCGGCGGGCGTGCTCCCGTCGGCCTCGGTACCAGCTGCGGACTCCTCCGCCTCCGGGGCCTCCTGCGCCACCGCGTTGTCGATGTCCTCGACCTCGCTGTCGTCCGCCTCGGCGAGACGGGCCAGCTCCAGGCGCTCCATCGCCTGCCGGGTCAGGGACCAGCGGCGGGAGAGATAGCGGCTGGTGATCAGCTTCTGCTCGGGGTGGGCCGCCAGCCAGCCCTCACCGGCGCGCAGCAGCTTGTCGACCTCGTCGGCGGAGGCCCAGTAGTGCTTGGCGTCGTCCAGGACCGGGAGCAGGACGTACAGATGGCGCAGCGCCTCGGCCAGGGTGAGGGTGTCGGACTCCAGGGCGAGCCGGACGTAGCGCGAGTCGCCCCACTCCGGGAACCGGGTGTCCAGGGCGACGGGCTCGGCGCTCACGGTCCAGCCGAGCGGCTCGAAGAGGCGTCGCACCAGCTCCGGGCCGCCGCGTGCGGGCAGCGCGGGCACCTCGACGCGCAGCGGCAGCGGGGTGGCGGCGCGCTCCGGGCGGGCCTTGCAGACACCGTGCAGGGCGCTGGAGAAGACCGAGCTGAGCGCGACCGCGAGCAGCGAGGAGGCCGCGTAGGGGCGGTCGTTGACGTACTGCGCGAGCGCGGTGTCGGGCGCGCCGCCCCGGCCCTTCCCCTTGCCGCGCCGGACCAGCGCGACGGGATCGATCTCCAGCAGCAGCGCCGCCGTGCAGCGCTCGGCGTCCGCCTGGGGGTAGAAGACGTGCGCCGTGCCGTGGGAGGTGGCGAACGTCTGGGCGTTGTCGGGGTGCTTGTGCAGCAGATACCCGAGGTCGGTGGCCGGTGTGGCGGCGGTGCCGCGCGTGGAGATCGTCAGGAACACGTGTCCGAGTCTGGTGGATTGTCCGCCGAGGTGACCAGTGGTTTTCCCTGAGCGGCGCGCGCTCTGCGTTCGGTGATCGCGCCCATGGTGATCGCCAGGCCGACGGAGGTCAGCGCGAAGACGGCGATCAGGGTGTTGAGCCAGAAGAAGTAGCCGGAGCTGGAGCCGGTGCTGCCGTCGTCGAGGAGGCAGTCGAAGCCGAGGGGGAGGTAGGAGCCCTCCTGTCCGCGCAGCCGGTCCATGGGGTAGGCGTCCCGGCATTCCTGGGCGGGGGTGGAGTCCGCGCCGTGGGAGGACTCGTTCACGGAGAACGCGACGTCTCCGGCGCCCAGGAGGTAGAGGATCAGCGCGGCCGCGGCCGCCATCCAGGCTCCCCAGCGCAGCAGGTCGTACCGCCAGCCGGGGCTGCGGCCCGGGAGCACCACGGCGAGGATTTTGCCGAGCAGCACGACGGGCCAGGCGAAGGCGCCGGCGACGGCCGGGAACAGGAGCAGGACGAAGACGAGCGAAAGCAACTCTTCCATCGCCAGAGACGACCATCACGGCCCGTCAAGGGCCGTGATGGAGGCCACAGTTCCGGTCACAGGACCGTCACAGCCGACCGTCCTCGGGACGCGATCCAGGACAGCCGCGGCAGGGCACCGGCTACGACAGCTGCGGCATGACCTCGGCGGAGATCAGCTCCAGCTGGTCGAGGTCGGTCAGGTCCAGGAGCTGGAGGTAGATCCGCTCGGAGCCCACGGCGGCGTACTGGCCGATCTTCTCGACGACCTCGGCCGGGGTGCCGGCCAGGCCGTTGGCTTTCAGCTCCTCGGGCTCACGGCCGATGGCGGCGGCACGGCGGGCGACCTCCTGGTCGTCCCGGCCCACGCACACCACGAGCGCGTTGGAGTAGACGAGCGAGTCGGGCGCGCGGCCCTCCTCCTCGGCGGCGGCACGGACACGGCCGAACTGGCGGGCGGAGTCCTCGACGGAGGCGAAGGGGATGTTGAACTCACTGGCGTAGCGCGCTGCCAGACGCGGGGTGCGCTTCGCGCCGTGGCCGCCGATGATGACCGGGATTTTCGACTGGGCGGGCTTGGGCAGCGCGGGCGACTCGGTGAGGTCGTAGTACTTCCCGTGGAAGTCGTACGTCTTGCCGGCCTCGGTCGCCCACAGTCCGGTGACGACCTCCAGCTGCTCCTCCAGGCGGGCGAACTTGTCCTTCGGGAACGGGATGCCGTACGCCTTGTGCTCCTCCTCGAACCAGCCCGCGCCCAGGCCCAGTTCGACCCGGCCGCCGGACATCTGGTCCACCTGCGCGACCTGGATGGCGAGCACGCCGGGCAGCCGGAACGTACCGGCCGTCATGAGCGTGCCGAGCCGGATGCGCCGGGTCTCGCGGGCGAGTCCCGCCAGGGTGATCCAGGCGTCGGTCGGGCCGGGCAGACCGCTGACGTTGCCCATGCGCAGATAGTGGTCGGAGCGGAAGAAGGCGTCGAAGCCCAGGTCCTCGGTGGCCTTCGCCACGGTCAGCAACGTGTCGTAGGTGGCGCCCTGCTGGGGCTCGGTGAAGATTCGAAGGTCCATACATCCATCCTGCAACACCCCTGGGCCCCACCAGCGGCAAGGACGCAGCTCAGCCCGCCTCCCTCTCGTGCACCATCTCCTCCCGCGCCGCCAGCTTGCGCAGCATCTCCAGGACCCGGTCGCGCGACTCGTCGGCCGCGTCGATGGCCTCCATGCACTGCCAGTACGTCGTCTCGTCCGCCGCCGCGCTGGCCATGCCGACCAGGGCGATGCCCACCTCGCCGAGGAGTCCGCACAGGCACAGCAGCGTCTGGCGGGCGTCGGCCAGTTCGGTGAGCTGGGCGGCGCGCAGGTCACCCAGCTCCAGCTCCGGAGGGTCGAGGACGCCGCAGCCCCGGCCCGCCAGCTCGGTCAGCCCCAGCGCCTCGCCGCGCAGCTCCGGCGGACCGGAGACCGCGAGGCGGCTGCCGATCGCCTGGGCCAGGGCCTGTGCCTGCCACACCTCCACCATGCCCTCGGGTGCCTCGGCCTCCGCCGCCAGGGCACGCCTGCTCGTCTCGATGAGCCGCACCGCATCCATCCGCTGCCCCCGGTCCGCCGAAGTCGCCGTACATCTGTCCGCACTCTTTCTGTTCACTACCCAGAGTGAGGGTGCTTGGTGCGAAAAGCCAGAGCAAGACGGAAATCTGTGGACAACAATTCGGAATCGGCGGGGAAGTTGACTCCATAGAGTGATAATGGAGTCTGATAGTCCGGTTATTGGAGTGACGCGGCCCCTCCGTCGCCGCCCACCGGAAACCGCTTCTCGTTCCGCTCGATCTTGGCCGCGAGCGCCGTCAGCGGGTCGATGCCGAGCACCTCGCACAACTGGAGGAGATAGGCGAGCACGTCGGCCACCTCGTCGGTGACACGGTGCGCGGTGTCCGGGTCGGCCATCACCCGGGACGACTCCTCGGGCGTCAACCACTGGAAGATCTCCAGCAGTTCGGACGCCTCGACGCTGAGCGCGGAGACGAGGTTCTTCGGGGTGTGGTAGGGCTGCCAGTCGCGCGCGGCGGCGAACTCGGCCAGCCTGCGCTGGAGTTCGGGGAGATCGGGGCGTTCGGTCACACCCTCAGGTGTACCACCGTGACGCCCGGGGTCCCCGAGGCCCAGGACGCGTCGCTCACCGCGCCCACGCAGCGAACATGGCCGCGCTCACCCATCCTGGCCGCCAGGCCCAGCAGTTCGCGGCGCCGGGCGGGGTCGAGGCACCGGTCGAAGCCGTCGGCCAGCACGGTGAGCGTGCGCAGCGCGTCGGGCACCTCCCCCGGCGCGTCCACGTCCAGGACGCCGGGCCCGGTCATCAGCACCAGGGCGAGCGCGATGTAGCGCAGCTCGCCCTCGCCAAGGCGGGCCAGATCGGTGCGGTGGCCGTCGCCCCGGTCGAGCAGTGCCCGTACCGTGCCGTCAGGGAGCCGTTCGGCCACCAGGTCGGCGACCGGGCCCGCGACGCCCGCGCGCACCGTCTCGACCAGCAGCGCGTGCCGCCGTCCGCACTCCGCGCGGGTGCGGGCGACGACATCCGCCAAGTTGTCGCAGCCGGGCAGCAGCCGTCCCGGCCCGGTGGGAATGGGCACGCGCATGAACTCGGGGCGCGGATCACAGGGGAAGACCGAGCGCAGCGCGACCACCATCTGCTCGGCCGCCGCCAGCACCCGGCGCTGCCCGTCCGTCGCCCCGGCCACGCGCAACGGCAGCAACGGGGTGCCGAGCCGGTCGTCCGGGAGCGGCGCGCGGGTCACCGGGGCGGCGCCCGCCGTGTGCCAGGCGGCCTGCACGGCCCGGCGCGCCGGATCGCGCAGCGCGGTCTCCAGCAGGACCACCCCGCCCGCCGTCAGCCGCTCCCCCACGATCCTGAGCCGCGGCTCGGCCTGGACCGCGACATCGAGCAGCACCGGCCCGGCGACGCCGTCCGCCGTGCAGC
>NZ_WWIR01000349.1 GCF_009863025.1 Streptomyces sp. SID4985
ACCGCCTGTCCGCCGTGGATGCCCTCGCCCTCGTGGCTGACCGAGCCGTCGATCGCCACGAGCCGGGCCGCCTCGGCGGGCCGCCCGGCGGCGAACACCCCGAAGGGTGCCGCCCGCATCGCGAGCCCGTCGCTCCAGGCGTGCCGGTGCTGGGCGGAGATGGGGGCCGCGAGGCCGCGCCGCAGGTTCTCCAGGGTGCCGCGCTCGCTGAAGCCCGCGCCCCGGAAGGGGCCCTCGGCCCGGTCCGCGATCCACTGGTGCCACGCCGCCTCGACATGCGCCGGGGTGAGCGCGGAGCCGTGCCGGGCGAGCAGCAGCCCCGAGAAGATCGCGTACTCGGTGTCGTCCGTGCCCGAGGGCCGGTCGGTGACGTACCCGGTGATACGGCCCCAGCGGGCGCGGATCTCGGAGGGCTTCATGTTCTCGGCCGGGGCGCCGAGCGCGTCGCCCACCGCCAGGCCGAGCAGCGCGCCGCGCGCCCGCTCGCGCGGTCCGGGCCGGTCCCCGTGCGCCGGGTCCGGGACGGGGTCCGGGGCCGGATCCGGGTCGAGGTCTGGGTCGGGGTCCGGGGCGGTGCGGGCGGTCGAAGCCATGGCGGACTCTCCTTCGGCGGTGGGCCGCGCCGGGGCCTGTCCTGGAGACATGGGCCGCGCGGCCCTTTGCGGATGTGTCCCCCGCGACACGCGCCGACCAGCCTCCGGAGGGCCGGTATCACCCTCTCGGCATCTGAGCGTGTGATTCCTCGGATGAGCAAGAAAAGGTAAAGCCGCAGGTTAGCGCAGCCTTTCCTTGCTGGCGGGTGCGGAATGGCCGACGTAGGTTGAGGGTTGTCAAAAGATAGAAACAGTCCAAAGTTAGCTTTGGCTAAGCTTCCCGGGGGTTCTGGATGGCCATCATCGACACCGAGGCCACGCTGCACGAGGCGCACCGTGACAACCACACGCACCGCGACGTCAACGGCGGCTGGCTGCGCCCCGCCGTCTTCGGTGCGATGGACGGCCTGGTGTCCAACCTCGCCCTGCTGACCGGTGTCGCGGGCGGGTCCGTCGGCCACCAGACGATCGTGATCACGGGCCTCGCCGGGCTCGCCGCGGGCGCCTTCTCCATGGCGGCCGGCGAGTACACCTCCGTCGCCTCGCAGCGCGAGCTGGTGCTGGCCGAGCTGGACGTCGAGCGCCGTGAGCTGCGCAAACACCCGCAGGCCGAGGAGGAGGAGCTGGCCGCGCTGTACGCCGCGCGCGGAGTCGAGCCCGGCCTCGCCCGCGAGGTCGCCCGGCAGCTGTCGAAGGACCCCGAGCGCGCCCTGGAGATCCACGCCCGCGAGGAGCTGGGCATCGACCCGGCCGACCTGCCCTCGCCGCTGGTGGCCGCCGTGTCCTCGTTCGCCTCGTTCGCGCTGGGTGCCCTGCTGCCCGTGCTGCCGTTCCTGCTGGGCGCGACCGTGCTCTGGCCCGCCGTGCTCCTCGCCCTCGCCGGGCTCTTCGGCTGCGGTGCGGTGGTGGCCCGCGTGACGGCGCGGAGCTGGTGGTTCAGCGGCCTGCGGCAGCTCGCCCTCGGTGGCGCGGCGGCCGGTGTGACGTACGCCCTGGGCAGCCTGTTCGGTACGGCCCTAGGATGACAGTCACGGGATGTATGCGAGAGCCCGCATAAATAATCGTTACTCGCGGGTTTCGAACGCTTAACCACGGGGCATGACCTGTGAGCACTGGCACTGCGGGCAATGACGCCTGCGGTGCGCCCGTGGGACCCGGGGGAAAGACACCCGGCCCGCCCCCTCGGACCGGCCCGGTCCCGATCCGACCGATCACCCCCGGCCCGGCCTTCACGCACCTTTCCCGCCGCCGTGCGCGGCACCCGCCGTGACCGACCTCGCGGCACCCGCCGCGACCCCTGCGGCACCCTCGCCGCACCCCCGCGGCACCCGACGCGACCTTCCGTGTGGCGTCCGCATGCTGGAACGGCCTATCCGGTTCCCGGGAGCCGTCCCATCATGTAACCTGCACGAAATTTTGCACCCCACGCAGAGGGCCAGCGTCGTCCCTCGGTACCGCACATGGCCAGATGACGACGACGGGAGAGCCGATGCGTACGCCGCGCCAGCCGTCCCAGCACTCCGTGACCGACCGCCCCTGGTCCTTCATGGATGCCCGCCCTGCGGCTCAGGGCATGTACGACCCCCGCGACGAACACGACGCCTGTGGCGTCGGTTTCGTGGCCACCCTCACCGGCGAGGCGAGCCACGCGCTGGTCGAGCAGGCGCTGACCGTACTGCGCAATCTCGAACACCGAGGTGCCACCGGCTCCGAACCCGACTCCGGGGACGGCGCCGGAATCCTCTCGCAGGTGCCCGACGCGTTCTTCCGCGAGGTGGCCGGATTCGATCTGCCGGCCGCCGGTTCCTACGCGGTCGGCATCGCCTTCCTGCCCGAGGACGGCACCTCCGACGCCGTCTCACGGATTGAGACGATCGCCGCCGAGGAGGGCCTCACGGTCCTCGGCTGGCGCGAGGTCCCGGTCGCCCCCGAGCTGCTCGGCGCGACCGCCCGCTCGACCATGCCCGCCTTCCGCCAGATCTTCGTGAGTGACGGCGTCAGCGAAGGCATCGCGCTCGACCGCAAGGCGTTCGTGCTGCGCAAGCGCGCCGAGCGGGAGGCGGGGGTCTACTTCCCCTCGCTGTCCGCCCGGACCATCGTCTACAAGGGCATGCTGACCACCGGCCAGCTGGAGCCCTTCTTCCCGGACCTGTCCGACCGCCGCTTCGCCTCCGCGATCGCGCTCGTGCACTCCCGGTTCTCCACGAACACCTTCCCGTCGTGGCCGCTCGCGCACCCGTACCGCTTCATCGCGCACAACGGTGAGATCAACACCGTCAAGGGCAACCGCAACTGGATGCGCGCCCGCGAGTCCCAGCTCGGCTCGGACCTGTTCGGCACCGAGGACAACCTCACCCGGACGTTCCCGGTCTGTACGCCGGACGCCTCCGACTCGGCGTCCTTCGACGAGGTGCTCGAACTCCTGCACCTGGGCGGCCGCTCGCTGCCCCACTCCGTGCTGATGATGATCCCGGAGGCGTGGGAGAACCACGACTCCATGGACCCGGCCCGGCGCGCCTTCTACCAGTTCCACTCCACGATGATGGAGCCCTGGGACGGCCCCGCCTGCGTCACCTTCACCGACGGCGTCCAGGTCGGCGCCGTACTCGACCGCAACGGCCTGCGCCCCGGCCGCTACTGGGTCACCGACGAGGGCCTGGTCGTCCTCGGCTCCGAGGTCGGCGTCCTCGACATCGACCCCGCGCGCGTGGTCCGCAAGGGCCGCCTCCAGCCCGGCCGCATGTTCCTCGTGGACACCGCCGAGCACCGCATCATCGAGGACGACGAGATCAAGGCGTCCCTCGCCGCCGAGCGGCCCTACGGCGACTGGATGGAGGCCGGTGAGATCGAGCTGGGCGACCTGCCCGAGCGCGAGCACATCGTGCACACCCACGCCTCCGTCACCCGCCGCCAGCAGACCTTCGGCTACACCGAGGAAGAGCTGCGCGTCATCCTCGCCCCCATGGCCAAGGCGGGCGCCGAGCCCATCGGCTCCATGGGCACCGACAGTCCCATCGCGGCCCTCTCCGAGCGCCCCCGGCTGCTCTTCGACTACTTCACCCAGCTCTTCGCCCAGGTCACCAACCCCCCGCTGGACGCCATCCGCGAGGAACTGGTCACCTCCCTGCGCTCCTCGCTCGGCCCCTCGGGCAACCTGCTCGACCCGACCGCCGCGTCCTGCCGCTCGGTCCTGCTGCCGTTCCCGGTGATCGACAACGACGAGCTGGCCAAGCTCATCCACATCAACGCCGACGGCGACATGCCCGGCTTCAAGGCCGCGACCCTCTCCGGCCTGTACCGGGTCTCCGGCGGCGGCGAGTCCCTCGCCGCGCGCATCGAGGAGATCTGCGCCGAGGCGGACGCCGCCATCGACAACGGCGCCCGGCTGATCGTCCTGTCCGACCGGCACTCCGACGCCGAGCACGCGCCGATCCCCTCGCTGCTGCTCACCGCCGCCGTCCACCACCACCTCATCCGCACCAAGCAGCGCACCCACGTGGGCCTGCTGGTCGAGGCCGGTGACGTGCGCGAGGTCCACCACGTCGCCCTGCTGATCGGCTACGGCGCGGCCGCCGTCAACCCCTACCTGGCGATGGAGTCCGTCGAGGACCTGGTCCGCGCGGGCACCTTCCTGCCCGGCATGGAGCCCGAGCAGGCCATCCGCAACCTGATCTACGCCCTCGGCAAGGGTGTCCTCAAGGTCATGTCCAAGATGGGCATCTCCACCGTCGCCTCCTACCGGGGTGCCCAGGTCTTCGAGGCCGTCGGTCTCGAGGACGAGTTCGTGTCGAAGTACTTCGTCGGCACCACCTCCAAGATCGGCGGTGTCGGCATCGACGTCATCGCCAAGGAGGTCGCCGCCCGCCACGCCAAGGCGTACCCGGCCAGCGGCATCGCGCCCGCGCACCGCACCCTGGAGATCGGCGGCGAGTACCAGTGGCGCCGCGAGGGCGAGCCGCACCTGTTCGACCCCGAGACGGTCTTCCGTCTCCAGCACTCCACCCGCGCGGGCCGGTACGACATCTTCAAGAAGTACACCGACCGCGTGAACGAGCAGTCCGAGCGCCTGATGACGCTGCGCGGCCTGTTCGGCTTCACCTCGGGGCGCGAGCCGATCCCGGTGGACGAGGTCGAGCCGGTCTCCGAGATCGTCAGGCGCTTCTCCACCGGCGCCATGTCGTACGGCTCCATCTCCCGCGAGGCGCACGAGACGCTCGCCATCGCGATGAACGAGCTGGGCGGCAAGTCCAACACCGGCGAGGGCGGCGAGGACCCGGACCGGCTCTACGACCCGGCCCGGCGCAGCGCCATCAAGCAGGTCGCCTCCGGCCGCTTCGGCGTGACCTCCGAGTACCTGGTCAACGCGGACGACATCCAGATCAAGATGGCCCAGGGCGCCAAGCCCGGCGAGGGCGGCCAGCTGCCCGGCCACAAGGTCTACCCGTGGATCGCCCAGACCCGGCACTCCACGCCCGGCGTCGGCCTGATCTCCCCGCCCCCGCACCACGACATCTACTCCATCGAGGACCTGGCCCAGCTGATCCACGACCTCAAGAACGCGAACCCGCAGGCGCGGATTCACGTCAAGCTGGTCTCCGAGGTCGGCGTCGGCACGGTCGCGGCGGGTGTGTCCAAGGCGCACGCGGACGTGGTGCTCATCTCCGGCCACGACGGCGGTACGGGTGCCTCCCCGCTGACCTCGCTCAAGCACGCGGGCGGTCCCTGGGAGCTGGGCCTCGCCGAGACCCAGCAGACCCTGCTCCTCAACGGGCTGCGCGACCGGATCGTCGTCCAGACCGACGGCCAGCTGAAGACCGGCCGTGACGTGGTGATCGCCGCGCTGCTCGGCGCCGAGGAGTTCGGCTTCGCCACCGCGCCCCTGGTCGTCTCCGGCTGCGTGATGATGCGCGTCTGTCACCTGGACACCTGCCCGGTCGGCATCGCCACCCAGAACCCGGTCCTGCGCGAGCGCTTCAACGGCAAGGCCGAGTACGTCGTCAACTTCTTCCGGTTCATCGCCGAAGAGGTCCGCGAACTCCTGGCCGAGCTGGGCTTCCGCTCCATCGAGGAGGCCGTCGGCCACGCCGAGGTGCTGGACGTCGAGCGCGCGGTGAACCACTGGAAGGCCCAGGGCCTGGACCTCGCCCCGCTGTTCCACGTGCCCGAGCTGCCCGAGGGCGCGGTGCGCCACCAGATCACCACCCAGGACCACGGCCTGGAGAAGGCGCTCGACAACGAGCTGATCAGGCTCGCCGCCGACGCGCTGGCCGCCCCGGACGCCGCCGAGGCCCATCCGGTGCGCGCCCAGGTCGCCATCCGCAACATCAACCGCACGGTCGGCACCATGCTCGGCCACGAGGTGACCCGGAAGTTCGGCGGTGCGGGCCTGCCCGACGACACCATCGACATCACCTTCACCGGCTCGGCGGGCCAGTCCTTCGGCGCCTTCCTGCCGCGCGGTGTCACCCTCCGCCTGGAGGGCGACGCCAACGACTACGTCGGCAAGGGCCTCTCCGGCGGCCGCATCGTGGTCCGCCCTGACCGCGCCGCCGACCACCTGGCCGAGTACTCCACCATCGCGGGCAACACGATCGGCTACGGCGCCACCGGCGGCGAGCTGTTCCTGCGCGGCCGTACCGGCGAACGCTTCTGCGTCCGCAACTCCGGCGCGCTGGTGGTCTCCGAGGGCGTGGGCGACCACGGCTGCGAGTACATGACCGGCGGCCACGCCGTCGTCCTCGGCCCGACCGGCCGCAACTTCGCGGCGGGCATGTCCGGCGGCATCGCCTATGTGATCGACCTCGACCGGGACAACGTCAACCCCGGCAACGCGGGCGCGATCGAGCCCCTGGACGACGCCGACCGTATCTGGCTGCACGAGGTGGTGCGCCGCCACGCGGAGGAGACCGGCTCCACGGTCGCCGCCAAGCTGCTCGCCGACTGGGACCGGGCCGTCGAGCGCTTCAGCAGGATCATCCCCAGCACCTACAAGGCAGTGCTCGCCGCCAAGGACGCCGCCGAGCGAGCCGGTCTCTCCGAGACCGAGATCACCGAGAAGATGATGGAGGCGGCGACCAATGGCTGATCCCAAGGGCTTTCTCACCCACGGCCGCGAGGTCGCCCGCTCCCGCCCCGTGGACGTGCGCCTCAAGGACTGGAACGAGGTCTACGTCCCCGGCTCCCTGCTGCCGATCATCAGCAAGCAGGCCGGCCGGTGCATGGACTGCGGCATCCCGTTCTGCCACAACGGCTGTCCGCTCGGGAACCTGATCCCCGAGTGGAACGACTACGCCTACCGGCAGGACTGGGCCGCCGCCTCCGAGCGGCTGCACGCGACCAACAACTTCCCGGAGTTCACCGGCCGCCTGTGCCCCGCCCCCTGCGAGTCGGCCTGCGTGCTGGGCATCAACCAGCAGCCGGTCACCATCAAGAACGTCGAGGTCTCCATCATCGACAAGGCGTGGGAGACCGGGGACGTCGCCCCGCGCATCCCCGAGCGCCTCTCGGGGAAGACCGTCGCCGTCATCGGCTCGGGCCCGGCCGGGCTCGCCGCCGCCCAGCAGCTCACCCGCGCCGGGCACACGGTCGCCGTCTACGAGCGCGCCGACCGCGTCGGCGGCCTCCTGCGGTACGGCATCCCCGAGTTCAAGATGGAGAAGCGGCACATCAACCGCCGCATAGAGCAGATGCGCGCGGAGGGCACCCGCTTCCGCACCGGCGTCGAGATCGGCCGCGACCTCAAGGCGACCGACCTCAAGAAGCGCTACGACGCGGTCGTCCTGGCCGTCGGCGCCACCACCGCCCGCGATCTCCCCGTCCCCGGGCGGGAGTTGAACGGCATTCACCAGGCGATGGAGTACCTGCCGCTGTCCAACAAGGTCCAGGAGGGCGACTACGTGGCCCCGCCGATCTCGGCCGAGGGCAAGCACGTCGTCGTCATCGGCGGCGGCGACACCGGCGCCGACTGCGTGGGCACCGCCCACCGCCAGGGCGCGGCCTCCGTCACCCAGCTGGAGATCATGCCCCGCCCGAACGACGAGCGGCACGCGCTGAACCAGCCCTGGCCGACCTTCCCCATGCTGTACAAGGTCACCAGCGCCCACGAGGAGGGCGGCGAGCGGGTCTACTCCGTCTCCACCACCCACTTCGAGGGCGACGAGGACGGCAACGTCCAGTGGCTGCACCTGACGGAGGTCGAGTTCATCGACGGCAGGCTGACCCCGAAGCCCGGCAGCGAGCGGAAGATCCCGGCCCAGCTGGTCACCCTCGCCATGGGCTTCACCGGCACCGACCGGGAGAACGGGCTCGTGGAGCAGTTCGGTCTTGAACTGGACGAGCGGGGCAACATCGCCCGCGACGACGACTTCCGGACCAACGTGCCCGGTGTGTTCGTCGCCGGTGACGCGGGCCGCGGCCAGTCCCTCATCGTGTGGGCCATCGCCGAGGGCCGCTCCGCCGCCCGCGGCGTGGACCGCCACCTCACCGGGGCGAGCGACCTGCCCGCCCCGATCCGTCCGACCGACCGCTCCCTGGCGGTCTGACGGTCCCTTCCACCGGATGTCCCGTACAACGGCGTACGCGGCATCGGGCGGCGCCTGCCCGACAGTCCCCGACCGGACGCCCAGGCAGGCGCCGCCGCCTGTTCACGTCATGCCATGACGCCCGTAAAGCCCGACACCTTCACCCAGGTCAGCACCGCCAGCAGCACCAGCAGCGCCGCGCACGCCCCCGCCTGTATCAGCGTCCGGCGCTTGTCCCGGGGCGCGTAGGCGTACGCCAGCGTCACCAGACCGCCCGTCAGCAGGCCGCCCAGATGCGCCTCCCAGGACGTCATGAACGCCGAGACCACCAGCCACACCAGCAGACCGGTCATGTACTGGTTGACCGCCCGCATGTCGTAGCCCAGGCGGCGTCCCATGAGCCAATAGGCCGCGCCCAGGCCGAAGATGGCGCCCGAGGCGCCGATCGTCAGGTCGTCCGGGGCGACAAGCAGCACCAGCACCGAACCGCCCAGCGCCGACAGCAGATACAGCGCGAGATAGCGGGCCCGGCCCAGCTGGGTCTCCACCACGCGGCCGATGCTCCACAGCGAGACCATGTTCATCACGATGTGAATCATCCCCACGCCCTCGTCCGGCGGCATGTGCAGGAACGAGCCGGTCAGCAGCCGCTCCCACTGCCCGCCCGCGAGCCCCTCCGGGCGCAGCACGGGGTCGTACGGGTACTGCCACAGGTAGTGCCCGCCGTGCGGGCCGAGCAGCCCCGCGCCCAGCATCCCGAACCGGTCCACGAGCGACGGCCGGGCCAGCTCCAGGAGATAGGCGGCCACGTTCAGGCCGACCAGCACATAGGTGACCAGCGGGACCGCGCTTATCTTGCCGCCGAACGCCGTCCGCGCCTGCCGGACCGACCGTGTCCCCTCCTTCACGCACTCCACGCACTGATGGCCGACCGCCGCCTCGCGCATGCAGTCCGGGCAGATGTAACGGTCGCAGCGGGTGCAGCGGACGTGCGACTCCACCTTGGGATGGCGAAAGCAGGTGGTCACGTCGGACTCGGCGGTCACGGCCGGCTCCTCGGGGGAAGACTCGGGGAAGACTGGGACAGGGGTGAGCCGGTGGGGCGGCGGCGAACAAACTATCGGACCGGCGCGGACGGTGGGCGGACGGCCGGGGAGGGCCCCCTCCCCGGCTGTGATCACCTGATTTCCCGACGCCGCGTCACCGCCCCGCAGCCCGCGCACTCTTAGGGATGACAGGACCGGCGAGGCACGTCCTCGCTGGTGAGAGGGCGTGCTGATGATGTCCCGGATCATCGCGCCCACCGCAGTCTCCCGGCCCGCGTCTCGTGGGCCGCTGCGCCGTGCGCGGATCCGGAAGGAGACGGCCTTGTCCGAGCAGAACGAGCGAGCCGAGCAGAGCGCCGGGGAGTTCACGCTCACCGGCCCCCTCGCCGCCGCCCCGCCCGCCGGGTACACCGCCCCGAAGCCCGACGACACGTGGCAGCTGCCGAACGGCTTCGCCCACGTCTACTACGGCCAGCGCAACCAGGGCATCACCCGGCCGGTGCTCATCGCCGACGGCTTCAACCTCGGCCGCAGCGACCTCGACTGGCTCTACGCGGGCCTCGACCAGGGCCAGTTCCCCTTCCTGACCCAGCTCCGCAACCGCGGGCGGGACGTCATCCTGCTCGGCTTCGAGGAGCGCACCGCGTCGATCCTCGACAACGCCCAGACCGCGATGGCGGCCATCATGCGGGCCGTCGCCGAACGGCTGGGCAGCACCCGCCTCATGGTGGGCGGCTTCAGCATGGGCGGCCTGATCACCCGCTACGCGCTGGCCAAGATGGAAATGCAGCGCATGGACCACCAGACCGCCGCCTACTTCTCGTACGACACCCCGCACCGGGGCGCGTACATCCCCGTCGGCCTCCAGGCGTTCTCGTACCTCATCCCCGTGCCGAACGACTTCGCCCGGCAGATGAACAGCCCCGCCGCCCGCCAGATGCTCTGGCGCCACTACGACCCGGAGAGCGGCGAGAGCGGCATCGCCCCCGAGCGCACCCAGCTCCTCCAGGAGCTCCAGCGGGTCGGCGACTGGCCCCGCATCCCCCGCCTCCTGGCGCTCGCCAACGGCCGGGGCGACGGCACCGGCATCGCCGTACCGCCCGGCGAGACCGTGCTCAAGCTGGACCGCGTCTACCCCGGCACCGTCTTCTACGCCCAGGCCCAGGGCAAGGACGTCACGGTCGCCGAGCTGAAGCGGCGCTTCCCGGCCGCCGAGAAGACGATCACCACCAGCGGCTTCCCCGAGCTGGACGGCGCCCCCGGCGGCACCCTGCGCTCCTACGGCATCCTCGCCGACGCGCTGAAGAAGGTGGGCGCCCAGGTCGACCTGCGGCACCCGGAGGTCTGTTTCGTGCCCACGGTCAGCGCGCTCTCGATCCGCGACCTCGACCAGCAGAAGGACCTGTACGCGGACGTCGACAACCTGGCGCCGGACGAGAGCGACGTCGACGACTTCCTCTGCTCCTCCGAGACGACGGCCCACACCACCGTCACCGAGGAACTGGCGCACTGGCTGCTGGACCGGCTGCCGGACTAAACCTTGCGGTCGCTCAGGTGTCGCACTCCAGCACCGTGCGGCACAGCCCGCACCGCGCCTTGACCCGGCCCCGCACCGGCACCCTGATCCGCTGGTGGCAGACCGGGCAGTCGAAGGAGACACGCGGGTGCCCGTCGGCCCCGGAGGTGAAGGTGTAGCCCGCTTCCGGGTCCGGTGGGGTGCGCGGGGGACGGCGGCGCTGGTGGGCGTAGCGCAGCCGGGCGGGGCGGCCCGCCGCCGTCAGCGGGGGTCTGCGCTCGTCGTGCCGGGCCCGGGCGAGACCCTTCGCGTACGCGTCCGCCGCCTGCGGGCTGGTGAACCACACCGCCGGGTCCTCGTGGAACAGCAGGGCCCGCTTGGCCAGCACGTACCCGAACTCCTCCGGGGTGAGATAGCCCAGCTTCTGCGAGGCGGGGCCGTGCTCGCGGTAGGCGTCCAGGAGCAGCCAGCCCGCGCCCAGGTAGACCGCCACCGTGTCGGTCAGGATCTCGTTCTCCGCCGTGGTCGGGAAGGCCAGGCCGAGCCGGTGCAGATAGACGTGCGTGACCTCGTGGGCGAGGGCCGCGCCGATGTCCTCGCGGTGGGTGCGGAAGCGGTCGTTCAGCTCCACGAAGTACTCCGGGCCCGCCGCCAGCTCGACGTTCGCCGCGTGGGTCATCTCCCGGAAGCCCACGATCAGCCGGGCGTCCGGCAGCCGGAAGTGCCGCACCAGCTCACGCGCCACCCGCTGGGCGCCCAGATGCAGGTCGTCCGCGTCCCCGAAGGCCACGTCGGCCGGGGCCACGCTGGCCGAGAAGGTCTCCACCACGTCGTACGACAGCCGTCTGTAGAGCGCGGTGACCGCCCGCCGTACCGTCGCCAGATGCGGGAACCCGTGCTCGACCGGTCCGCCGTTCGCCACGTCCGCACCCCCAAAGACGCCGGGAAGCCCCCTCCACCATAGGTCCGTCCCGACCGTCCCGGAACGGGGCCGGGCCGCGCCCCGTAGGGTTGTCGCCCATGACCATCAGCAACACCGGTACCGGTGACGTCGAGCCCGAGGTCCGCGAGGAGCTGGAGCGGCTGCGGGCGAGCATCGACAACATCGACGCGGCCGTCGTCCACATGCTGGCCGAGCGCTTCAAGGCCACCCAGCAGGTCGGCCGCCTCAAGGCCCGCCACCGGCTGCCCCCGGCCGACCCCGCCCGCGAGTCCCGCCAGATCGCCCGCCTGCGCAGCCTCGCCGAGGACGCCCGCCTCGACCCGGCCTTCGCCGAGAAGTTCCTCAACTTCATCGTGGCCGAGGTGATCCGCCACCACGAACGCATCGCCGAGGACACGGCGCGGCCTCCGGCGAACTGAGGGAGGAGCGGGGCGCGAAGCCTCTGGTGAGCCGGGGGGAAAAGCGCGCGAGGGCGGACGAGGGGCGGGCGAGGGGCGGACATAAGCCATGTACCGGTCCGCCCCTGTCCGGCACCGGCGGCATCGGGCAGCATGGCCTGCATGTCCGTACTGACGCGCGACGAAGCGCAAGCCCGAGCACAGCTCATCGACGTCCACCGCTACACCGTCGACCTCGACCTCACCACCGGGGACGAGACCTTCGGCTCCCGTACCGTGATCGCGTTCAGCGCGCGGTCCGACGGGGACACCTTCGTCGAGCTGAAGCCCGTCGAGCTGCGCTCCGTCACCCTGGACGGACAGCCCCTGGACCCGGAGACCCTGGACGGCAACCGGCTGCCGCTGAAGAACCTCACCAAGGGCCCGCACGACCTCGTCGTGGACGCCGCCATGCGCTACTCGCGCACCGGCGAGGGCATGCACCGCTTCACCGACCCCACCGACGGCGAGACCTACGTCTACACCCAGCTCTTCCTCGACGACGTCCAGCGCGTCTACGCCGCCTTCGACCAGCCCGACCTCAAGGCCGTCTTCGACGTCACCGTGACCGCCCCCGAGGACTGGACCGTCCTCGCCAACGGCATCACCGAGCACCTCGGCGAGGGCCGCTGGAAGGCCGCCACCACCCCGCTCATCTCCACCTACCTCCTCGCCGTCGCCGCAGGCCCCTGGCACTCGGTGCGCACCGAACACCGCGGCCTGCCCTTCGGCATCCACTGCCGCCGCTCGCTCGCCCCCCACCTCGACGCCGACGCCGACGAGATCCTCGACGTCACCCGCGCCTGCTTCGACCGCTACCACGAGAAGTTCACGGAGCCCTACCCCTTCGACTCCTACGACCAGGCGTTCGTCCCCGAGTTCAACGCGGGCGCCATGGAGAACCCCGGACTCGTCACCTTCCGCGACGAGTTCGTCTACCGCTCCGCCGTCACCGACACCGAGCGGCAGACCCGCGCCATGGTCATCGCCCACGAGATGGCCCACATGTGGTTCGGCGACCTCGTCACCCTCAAGTGGTGGGACGACATCTGGCTGAACGAGTCCTTCGCGGAGTACATGGGCTACCAGACCACTCTGGAGGCCACCCGCTTCACCGAGCCCTGGGTCGAGTTCGGCGTCACCCGCAAGGCCTGGGGCTACGACGCCGACCAGCGCCCCTCCACCCACCCCGTCGCCCCCGAGGCCGTCGACGACACCGCCGCCGCCCTCCTCAACTTCGACGGCATCTCCTACGCCAAGGGCGCCTCCGCCCTGCGCCAACTCGTCGCCTGGCTCGGCGAGAAGGACTTCCTCGCGGGCATCAACATCCACTTCGAGCGGCACCGCTTCGGCAACGCCACCCTCGCCGACTTCATCGACTCCCTCGCCGCCGCCACCGAACGCGACGTCCACGCCTGGGCCGACGCCTGGCTGCGCACCACCGGCGTCGACAAGCTCACCGCGCAGATCGGCTCCGCCGAGGACGGCACCCGCACCCTCACCGTCGAGCACGACGGCAGCCGCCCGCACCGGGTCACCGTCGGCCTCTACGACCACGACCTCACCGAGGAGGGCCGCCTCACCCCGCGCGGACACCTCGGCCTCGACATCCCGCACACCGGACCCGCCCCCATCGGCAAGCGCCCCGCGCTGGTCGTCCTCAACGACGGCGACCAGACCTACGCCAAGATCCGCTTCGACACCGACTCCTTCGAGACCGTCCGCACCAGCCTCTCCGGCCTGCCCGACCCGCTCACCCGCGCGGTCGTCTGGAACGCCCTGCGCGACGCCGTACGCGACGGCGAACTCCCGCCCGCCGCCTACCTGGAGGCCGCCCGCGCGCACCTCCCGCGGGAGACCGACCTCGCCCTCGTCGAGGGCGTCCTCGCCTTCGCCATCGGCAACATCGCCCTGCGCTACCTCACCCCCGAGGAGCGCCCCGCCGCCCTCGCCACCCTCACCTCGCTCTGCCGCGACCTCATCCGCCGCACCGAGGACGGCGACAACCCCGGCCTGCGCCTGATCGCCGTACGCCGCTTCATCGACGTCGCCGCCCACCCCGAGACCATCGCCGCCTGGCTCGCCGACGGCACCGTGCCCGGCGGACCCGAACTCGACCCCGAGCTGCGCTGGCGCATCCTCGGCCGGCTCGCCGTGCTCGGCGCCACCGACGAGGCCGCCATCGCCGCCGAGCTGGAGCGCGACCCCTCCGCCAGCGGCCAGGAGGGCACCGCCCGCTGCCGCGCCGCGCTGCCCGACCCGGAGGCCAAGCGGATCGCCTGGGACGCGATGTTCACCGGCGACGACCTCTCCAACTACCTCTTCAAGTCCGTCGCCCAGGGCTTCTGGCAGCCCGAACAGGCCGACCTGGTACGGGAGTACGTCCCCCGCTACTTCAAGGAGGCCCCCGCCCTCGCCGCCCGCCGCGGCCCCGCCATCGCCGCCGCCGCGGGCGTCTGGGCCTTCCCCCGGCACGCCGTCGACCGCGAGACCCTCACCCTCGGGGAGACCTGCCTGCGCGAGGACGCCCCGCCCACGGCCCTGCGCCGCAAGCTGATCGACGAACTGGACGATCTGGCACGGGCGTTGCGCGTACGGGGCGAGTAGCCGACCGGGGCGCCGGGCGGTGCTGTCAGGCGGAAGCCGCTCTCCGCAGCACCGCCCGGCGCGGCGCCCCCGCACCGCGACCGGGCGCCGACGCCGCCTCCGTCGACGCCGTATCCTCCGGCGGGCCGTCCAGTGTGAAGCCGAGGCGGGTCAGAAAGCGCTCACCCGGCACCCAGCCCGGCGGAACCGTCGCCGTGACCAGCGGGGGCTCGCCGAAGCGGGGGAGGAGCGCCTCCGCCACGGCCCGGCCCAGGCCCCGCCCCCGCGCCCACGGCGCCAGCAGGAACAGGCCCACCGCCACCGCTCCCCGCTCGGGATGGTCCCGCACCGCGTCGATCACGCCCGCGACCTCGCCGTTGCGCTCCACCACCAGCAGCGCCTTGGCCTCCGGGTCCGCGCCCGGCGGCAGCGCGTAGAACAGACTCTGCACGTCACCCGGCCCCGACGGCAGCCCCGTCGCCGCCAGGAACCAGTCCTCGCACTCCTCGAACAGTCTGAGCAGCGGCCCCTCGTCACGGGGGCGCACCTCCCGGACGAGAACGCGCTCACCTGGGACGTCGACCGGCCACACCTCGTTCATCCCGCCGACGATATGCCCGTACACGCACTCCTCCGACGCATTTTCCCCGTACGGCAGTACCCACGACCGCCCCGAGTCGTTGGACATCGCGGACACCCGGCCCCAAATCCGCCCGGCCGGACGTCCCCCGCCCCGCAGGAGAGCCCATGAGCACCCCGCCCCTCGCCGCCGGACCGCACGGCCCCGACGCGCTGCGGCCCCTGCTGGACACCGTGCTCGACGCCCTCGCGGCGGGCGCGCGCGACAGGGGCGGACCGCTGCCCGCCGGAGGACCGCACGCCGTGGACGCCCGCGTCGAGGAAGCCCTCGGCGACGTCCTCCCCGAGCACGGCGACCCCGACGCCCTGCGCACCCTCGTCCACCTCCTCGCCGCAGGCGCCGCCGACCCCGCCGACCCGCTCTGCGCGGGCCACCTGCACTGCCCCCCGCTCGCCGTCGCCACCGCCGCCGACCTCGCCGCCAGTGCCCTCAACCCCTCCATGGACTCCTGGGACCAGGCCCCCGCCGCCTCCGCACTGGAGGCCCGCGTCACCCGCGCCCTCGCCCAGGAGGCCGGACTCGCCGACGCCCTGGTCACCACCGGCGGCACCGAGTCCAACCAACTCGCCCTGCTCCTCGCCCGCGAGACCCACGGCAGCGCGCCCACCCTCGTCTGCGGGGCCAACGCCCACCACTCCCTGCCCCGCGCCGCCTGGCTCCTCGGCCTGCCCACCCCGCTCGTCCTGCCCACCCCGGACGGCACCCTCGACCCCGCCGCCCTCGACACCGCGCTCACCGGACTCCAGGGCCCCGCCCTCGTCGCCGCCACCGCGGGCACCACCGACGCCGGACTCATCGACCCGCTCCCCGAGATCGCCGCCCGCTGCGCCGCCCACGGCGCCCGCCTCCACATCGACGCGGCCTACGGCGGCGGACTCCTGTTCAGCGACCGCCACCGCGCCAAACTCGCCGGACTCGACGCCGCCGACACCGTCACCCTCGACCTGCACAAACTCGGCTGGCAGCCCGTCGCCGCCGGACTCCTCGCCGTCGCCCGCCCCGCCGAGCTGACCGCCCTCCACCAGCGCGCCGACTACCTCAACGCCGACGACGACACCGACGCCGGCTACCCCGACCTCCTCGGCCGCTCCCCGCGCACCACCCGCCGCCCCGACATCCTCAAGGCCGCCGTCACCCTCAAGACCCTCGGCCGCACCGGACTCGCCGAACTGGTCGACCAAGTCTGCGCCCATGCCGAGGAGTTCGCCGCACTCGTCCGCGACCACCCCCGCTTCGAGCTGTACGGCGCCCCCGGCATCAGCACCGTCCTGTTCCGGCCCGCCCACGCCCCCGACGACACCGTGGCCGCCGTCCGCCGCACCCTGCTCCACCAGGGCCGCGCCGTCCTCGGCCGGGCCCACGCCGACGGCCGCCTCTGGCTCAAGGCCACCCTCCTCAACCCCCACACCCGCCCGGACGACCTGGCCCACCTCCTGAAACTCGTCGAAGGACACACGACCGGATGACCCAGCCCCCACGGCACGAGCCCGCATCCCCCCGCGACCTCGTCGGCATCGGCATCGGCCCCAGCAACCTCTCCCTGGCCGCCCTCGCCCACCCCCTCGCCGAACTCGACGCCGTCTTCTACGAACAGCGCCCCGGCTTCGACTGGCACCCCGGCCTGCTCATCGAGGACGCCACCCTCCAAGTCCCCTTCCTCGCCGACCTCGTGACCCTCGCCGACCCCACCAGCCCCTGGAGCTTCCTCAACTACCTCCGCGCCCGCCAGCGCCTCTTCCCCTTCTACTTCGCCGAGCACTTCCACATCCGACGCGCCGAGTACGACGCCTACTGCCGCTGGGTCTCCCGGCACCTGCCCGGACTGCGCTTCTCCCACCAGGTCGACACCGTCCGCTGGGACCCCGAACGCGACGTGTTCGAGGTCGACTTCACCCGCCTCGACGCCGAAGGCCACGCCGAATCCCTCGGCCGCACCCGCGCCCGCAACCTCGTCCTCGGCATCGGCACCGCACCCCACATCCCCGAACCCCTGCGCCCGCTCGCCGCCGCCCCCGGCGTCCCCGTCCTGCACGCCGCCGACTACCTCACCCACCGCGACGCCCTCCTCGCCGCAGGACACGTCACCGTCGTCGGCTCCGGACAGTCCGGCGCCGAGGTCTTCCTCGACCTCCTGCGCCACCGCCCCCAAGGCCGCGAGGGCCTCCACTGGCTCGGCCGCACCCCCGCCTTCGCCCCCATGGAGTACTCCAAGCTCGGCCTGGAACACTTCACCCCCGACCACACCCGCTACTTCCACGCCCTCGCCGAACCCGTCCGCGACCGGCTCGTCCCCGCCCAATGGCAGCTCCACAAGGGCGTCGACGCGGGCACCCTCGCCGCCATCCACGACGAGCTGTACCGGCGCACCCTCCACGGCGGCTGGCCCGACGCCGTCCTCACCCCCGGCGTCCACGTCCGCACCGCGGGCCGCCTCGGCACCGGACAGGTCGAACTCCACCTCGAACACCACGACCAGGGCACCCGCACCCGCCTCGCCACCGACGCCGTCGTCCTCGCCACCGGCTACCGCGAACGTCCCCTCGACGGCGTCCTCGCCGGACTCACCCCGCACCTGCGCCGCGACAGCCGTGGACGCCCCCTGATCGACGACGCGTTCCGGCTCGTCCTCGACCCCGCCGTCACCGGCGCCGTCCACGTCCAGAACGCCGAACTCCACACCCACGGCGTCGGCGCCCCCGACCTCGGCCTCACCGCCTGGCGCAGCGCGAGCATCCTCAACTCCCTGACGGGCAAGGAGCAGTACCCGCTCCCCACCCGGACCGCCTTCACCACCTTCGGACTCCACCCGCAACGCACGAACCCCGGCGACGGCAGGACCCACCAGGTCCGCACCGTCGCCGGGGCACCGGTCTAGCAGCCGAGGACTACTAGAACACCGGCGTGCCGTTCCGCGTCAGCTTCCAGTCCACCGACGCGAAGTCCTTCGGGTCCAGCTCGCCCTTGGCCGTCACCCACTCCGCGATCCGGGTCCGGATCTCCGTGGACTCCGACCACAGCTCCTTCGCCGACGCCACATACGGGAAGGCGCCGCCACCGTTCGCCCGGTAGTTGTTCACCGCGAACACGAACTGCGCGGCGTCGTCCAACGGCGCCCCGCCGAACGTCAGATTCCTGATCCGCGACCCGGCCGGCTGCGCCACGTCGATGTCGTACGACAGCCCGGACACATAGTCGTAGTTGTAGTCCGGGCGGCCGTTCGCGTTCGTCAGCTTGTCCACGTCCACCGCGGCACCCGGCGCGGTCTGCGCGAAGTACTCCGCCGAGTACTCCAGGTACGCCCGCACCTGCGCCCCCGTCAGCAGCTTCGCCACCAGCGTGTTGTCGTACACGTACAGGCCCGACAGATCCCGGATCGTCACATCGCCCGCCGGGATCTCACTGGTCCGCGAGAACGGCGACGCCTGCGACAGCACCGGCAGCGACGCGTACGAGGTACCCGCGAGCGCCGCCTTGACCACGTCCTCCTGCACCTTGTTGATCAGGTCGATGATCGGCGCGTCCTTGTACCGCGCGTCCACCGTCGTCAGCGTCTGCGTCGCCCGGCCCACCACCTGGTTGACGTACGCGACCACCTTCGTGTGCTCGGCCGTCAGCAGCCGGGTGATCTTCGGGTCGTCCGCGACCGTCCGCGAGTCCCGCAGCGACGCCGCGACCGACTCGACCTCCCACTTGCCCCGCCGCAGCACCAACTCCACGTCGAACAGCGTCAGCCGCTCCGCGAAGCACAGCGGCTCCGACAGCACGACCGTCTTCCCCGACTTCTCGTTGACGACCCGTAGCTCCGGGATCTCCAGGTGAGCATGGCCCACCAGAATCGCGTCGATCCCCGGCACCAGCCGCGCCACGTTCGCCGCCGCGTTCTCCACGTACGGCACCTGGTCACCGTACGACGACGTGCCCGACGTACCCGAGTGCGCCGAGACGATCACCACGTCCGCACCCATCGAGCGCAGCTTCGGCACCCACTTCGCCGCCTGCTCCTCCAGCCCCTCGAACGCCAGCTTCCCCTGGACGTACGCCTTGTCCCAGATCGCGATGCCCGGATTCGTCAGCCCCAGCACCGCCACCTTCACCGGCGGCGCCCCCGGCACCCGGAACTCCTTCATCACGTACGGCTGGAACGCGGGCTTCAACGTCTTCGCGTCCAGCGCGTTCGCGCCCAGCAGCGGGAAGCGCAACTGGCTCTCGAACTTGCGCAGCGTCTCGATGCCGTAGTTGAACTCGTGATTGCCCAGCGCCGCCGCGTCGTACCCCATCGCGTTCATCGCCAGCGCCATCGGATGCACCGGACCACCCTTGGCGGTGATCGGGTCCACCTTCGCGTAGTAGTACGTCAGCGGGGTGCCCTGGATCGTGTCGCCCGCGTCGATGAGCAGCGTGTTGTGCCGCCCCTTCTCCGCACGGACCTGGTTCACCAGCGTCGAGACCCGGGACAGCCCCAGCGCGTTGCCCGCCGGGTCGGAGTACTCCGCGTTCTTGAAGTAGTCCCAGTTGAAGACGTGCCCGTGGAGGTCGGTCGTACCCATCACGGTCAGCTCGTACCGCTTCTCGTGATGCTTGCCGTGCTGGTCGTGCGCGCTGTGGCTGCCGGGCGCGGCCTCGGCCACCGGCGCCCCCACCCCGCCCGCGACGGCCACCCCCGCCCCGGTCACGGCGGACTTCTTCAGGAACTTCCGGCGGTTCAACGACATCGGTGGCCTCTCTCGGCATGATCGGACAACGCGCGTAGATTGTGCCGGGCCGCGCCCCGCCGCAACAGACCTACCAGGTTGCGATCCGGTGACCGATACACCCTGAACTCCCGCCACCCGTAAGGGCGTCACATGACACAGTGGGACACATGACCACTCCACCCGCACCCGCGCACGGCACCCCCGACGCCCCCCTCCTCGTGGTCCAGGGCGCGGCGGAACTCGAGACCGGACCCGAGATCGCCCGCATCGGCATCACCGTCGCCGCCCGCGGCCGCGACCGGCGCGCCACCCTCGACGACCTCACCCGCCGCAACGCCGCCGTCCTCGACCTCGTCAAGTCCTACGGCGAAGCCGTCGCCGAACTCTCCACCGGTGCCTTCTCCATCACCCCCGAACTCTCCGAACGCGGCCGGGGCGAGCGCGTCCGCAGCCACCAGGGCCAGGTCCGCCTCGACGCCGAGTTCACCGACTTCACCGCACTGGCCGAACTCGCCACCCGACTGGCCGACTTGGAACTGACCCGGGTCGACGGCCCCTGGTGGTCCCTGCGCCCCGGCTCCCCGGTCCACACCGAGGCCCGCCGCCGCGCCGTCGCCGACGCCCTCCAGCGCGCCCGCGAGTACGCCGACGCGCTCGGCACCTCCGTCGCCGCCCTGGTCGAACTCGCCGACACCGGCGCCGACCGCCCCCGCGCCATGGCCGCCTACGGCGGCGCCGCCCGCTCCCTCACCAGGGGCGGCCCCGCCGAACCGCCCGAGGCCCTCGACCTGGAGCCCGCACGGATCACGGTGGCCGCGCAGGTCACGGCACGCTTCACGCTGGTGCCGCCGAGGCTGTGAAAACGCGGACCTGGAAATGGGCGGCGTGAATGGGTGAGCGAAATGGGTGACGAACTGTTGCGCGAAAAACATCGCTCATAGGAGCGGGTCGCCGCACAATTCAACACTTGTCAATAAGCCTTTCCGTAAAGGTCGTTGAATGGCCATCGGGCCCGGATTCTCTACCCGCCGGTAAGCCCTAGGCTCGCATCATGCGCCGAGCAAAGATCGTCTGCACACTCGGGCCGGCCACCGACTCGTACGACCAGATCAAGGCACTGGTCGAAGCCGGAATGGACGTCGCCCGCTTCAACCTCAGCCACGGCGGCCAGGCCGAACACGAGGCGCGATATCAGCGCGTACGCAAGGCCGCCGACGAAACCGGCCGCAGCGTCGGACTCCTCGCCGATCTTCAAGGCCCGAAGATCCGGCTCGGCCGATTCGCCGAAGGCCCTGTGATCCTCGAACGCGGCGACACCTTCACCATCACCGTCGAAGAGGGCGTCGAGGGCGACCGCCACCGCTGCGGCACCACCTACGCCGGACTCGCCACCGACGTCACCCCCGGCGAACGCGTCCTCGTCGACGACGGCAAGGTCTGCCTGGAGGTCACCTCCGTCGACGGCCCCCGCGTCCACACCCGCGTCCTCGAAGGCGGCGTCGTCTCCGACCACAAGGGACTCAACCTCCCCGGCGTCTCCGTCTCCGTACCCGCCCTCACCAAGAAGGACGAGGACGACCTCCGCTGGGCCCTGCGCACCGGCTTCGACACCGTCGCCCTCTCCTTCGTCCGCGCCGGACGCGACGTGCTCGACGTCCACCGCGTCATGGACGAGGAAGGCCGCCGCCTCCCCGTCATCGCCAAGGTGGAGAAGCCCCAGGCCGTCGAGAACATCGAGGAGATCGTCGCCGCCTTCGACGGCATCATGGTCGCCCGGGGCGACCTCGGCGTCGAGATGCCCCTCGAACACGTCCCCGTCGTCCAGAAACGCGCCGTGCAACTCGCCCGGCGCAACGCCAAGCCGGTCATCGTCGCCACGCAGATGCTCGACTCCATGATCGAGAACGCCCGACCGACCCGCGCCGAAGCCTCGGACGTGGCCAACGCGGTGCTCGACGGCGCGGACGCGGTGATGCTCTCCGGCGAGACCAGCGTCGGCAAGTACCCCGTCGGGGTCGTGCACACCATGGCGAAGATCGTCACGGCAGCAGAGGAGGACATGCTGGCAGGTGGCCTCCCCCCGCTGACCGAACGCGACAAGCCCCGCACCCAGGGCGGCGCGGTCGCCCGCGCGGCGGCGGAGACGGGCGACTTCCTCGGCGCCAAGTTCCTCGTCGCCTTCACCCAGTCCGGCGACACCGCCCGCCGTCTCTCCCGCTACCGCTCCCCGATCCCCCTCCTCGCCTTCACCCCCGAACCGGCGACCCGCTCCCAGCTGAGCCTGACGTGGGGGGTGGAGACGTTCCTGGGCCCGCACGTCGACTCGACCGACGCGATGGTGGCCCAGGTGGACGAGCTGCTGCTCCGCTACGGCCGCTGCGAGAAGGGCGACATGGTGGTCATCACAGCGGGCTCCCCTCCGGGGGTCTCGGGCACGACGAACCTGGTCCGGGTGCATCACGTGGGGGAGGACGACAGTCCCCGGTAGGCGTCGTCAGTATTTGGGGCCTACGTGGGTGTCCATGAGGGCGACGGAGGGTTTGCGGGCGATGGAGATGTTGAAGGGGTCGCTGCCGCGGGCGAGAGTCGTCCACTCGACGCCGACGTTGTCGAGGGTGTCGGTGAAGAGCCGACGGATGTCATCCGACTTGTTGGCGAAGAAGTACCGGGGGTACTCATAGCGCTTGCGCTCGCCGCCGACCAGCTTCTCGGTCCAGTTGGTGATGCGGCAGCCGTCGGAGTGGATGAGGCCGCGGATGAACTCCCAGGGATGAGCGTCGACGATCTCCTGCTGCCAGGGTTCCAGGGCGATCGCGCGCTCGTGCTTCTTGCCGGGGCCGTGCTGCGGGAAGAGGCAGAACAGATGCTTCGAGCAGACCTTGACGTTGCGGCAGCCCGTTCGGCGAACGCGACAGACGGAGTTGTCAGGGAACACCGCGTGCATGGCCGCTTCGCACTCGTCCATGAGGCCGGGCCACGACTCGGCGCACGTGATCATGAGGCTGGGTACGCGGTGCTGGGAGTAATGGCTGATATGGCCATCGCCCAGGTACAGGCCGAGCAGGTAGCTGTACGCCGACTCGTCGAGTTCTCGCCCGTCGCATCGAGGACACGACGGGTTGTGCCGACCAGGACACTCGCCACGCTTGGCCCGGTCCATGTGCTTCCAGTAGCCGATGGTCCCCAGCGGCACGTTGAGATTCCTGGCCACGTCGGCGTTCTTCGCGCCGCCGCGCAGCAGCGTGAGTGCCCTCTGTCGTACGTCAGTGCCATGGATGTTCATCCGAACACCGTGCGTCACCGGCTACGGCGACGCGCAGCAAAAAGCGGAGGACCACGCGAACGTGATCCTCCGCTTATGGCGTCGCAGAGTGCCGGGTGCGGGACTCGAACCCGCACGTCCTTTCGGACAGATGTGTTTGAGACATCAGCGTATGCCATTCCGCCAACCCGGCCAGGCACTCCGTGAGTGTACCGGTTTACTGCACGTCCCCGCTGCTAGGTACCCTGCTAGAAGCAGTGCCCCTGCCCTGGATCAAGGAGCCTCCGTGACCGCCCCCGAGTCGCCCCAGCCCGCAGACGTGTCCGACGACGACAAGTCGCATGTGCCCCCGCTGACGACCCGTGTCGTCATCGCGGAGGACGAGGCGCTGATCCGGCTCGACCTGAAAGAGATGCTGGAGGAGGAGGGCTACTCGGTCGTAGGCGAGGCCGCCGACGGTGAGCAGGCCGTGGAGCTGGCCCGGGAGCACAAGCCGGACCTGGTGATCCTGGACGTGAAGATGCCGAAGCTCGACGGCATCTCGGCGGCCGAGAAGATCGCCGAGGAGTCCATCGCCCCGGTCCTGATGCTGACCGCGTTCTCGCAGCGCGACCTCGTGGAGCGCGCCCGCGACGCCGGTGCCATGGCCTACCTCGTCAAGCCCTTCAGCAAGAGCGACGTGGTCCCGGCCATCGAGATGGCCGTCTCCCGCTTCACGGAGCTGCGCCAGCTGGAGCAGGAGGTCGCGGACCTCACCCAGCGCCTGGAGACCCGCAAGCTGGTGGACCGCGCGAAGTCGATCCTCCAGACGGAGTACGGCCTGTCCGAGCCCGCCGCGTTCCGCTGGATCCAGAAGACCTCCATGGACCGCCGCCTGTCGATGCAGCAGGTCGCGGAGGCGGTCATCGCGGACGACCACGAGAAGAAGGCGTCCAAGAAGAAGGACAAGGACAAGGACTGATCCTCCTCGTTCATGTGACGAGGCCCGCGCCCCCCCCGGAAGGGGAGCGCGGGCCTCGTCGTGTACGACGGCTCAGTCCTCGCCGAGGTACGCCTTCCGCACGGACTCGTCGTGGAGCAGGTCCTGGCCGGTGCCGGAGAGGACGATGCTGCCGACCTCCATGACGTGGCCCTGGTCGGCGAGCGAGAGGGCGGCCTGGGCGTTCTGTTCGACCAGGAGGATGGTCGTGCCCTGGGACTTCAGCTCGGCGATCGTCGCCATGATCTTCTGCATCATGATCGGCGAGAGGCCCATGGAGGGCTCGTCCAGCATGAGCAGCTTGGGCTGGGACATCAGCGCCCTGCCCATGGCCAGCATCTGCTGCTCACCGCCCGAGAGGGTGCCCGCGGCCTGCTTGCGGCGTTCCCCGAGGATGGGGAAGAGGTCGTAGGCGCGCTGGATGTCCTTCTCGATGCCGGCCCGGTCGTTGCGCAGGAAGGCACCGAGGCGCAGGTTGTCCTCGATGGTCATGCGCGGGAAGATGTGCCGGCCCTCGGGGGAGTGGGCGAGTCCGAGGGAGACCACGTCGTGGGCGGGGACCTTCTTCAGCGACTTGCCGTTGAAGCGGATCTGGCCGCCGACCGGCTTGAGCAGCCCGGACAGGGTGCGCAGCGTGGTGGTCTTGCCCGCGCCGTTGGTGCCGATGAGGGTGACGACCTGGCCCTCCTCGACGCTGAAGGAGATGCCCTTGACGGCTTCGATCTTGCCGTAGGCGACCCGCAGGTCCTCGACTTCGAGCAGTGCGGTCATCGGTCGTTCTCCTTGCCGTTCTCCTCGCCGGTGCCGTTCGCCTCGTCGGGCGCGGCGTCCGTCGTGGCCTGGTCCTGGACCTCGGCCTCGGTCTCCGCCTCGGCCTGGGGCGCGACCGCTCCGGCCGCGTCGGCCTCGGCGGCCTCGACCTCGGCCACCTCCTCGGCGCCGGGGGCGTCCTCGAAGGGTTCGCCGAGGTAGGCGGCGACGACGCGTTCGTCGCCCTGGACGGTGGCGCTGTCGCCCTCGACGAGCTTCTGGCCCTGGACGAGGACGGCGACGCGGTCGCACAGGTTGAAGATGAAGCGCATGTCGTGCTCGATGACGAGGACGGCGATGCCCTGGTCGCGGATGGCGAAGACCAGTTCCTCGGTGGCGCGGGTCTCCTGCGGGTTCATGCCCGCGGTGGGCTCGTCGAGCAGGAGGAGGCCGGGCTCGCTGGCGAGCGCGCGGGCGATCTCCAGTTTGCGCTGCTCGCCGTAGGGGAGGTTGCGCGCGAGGTGCTCGGCCTTGTGGTCCAGGCCCACGAAGGCGAGGAGTTCCATGGCGCGGGCGCGGGAGGCTGCTTCGGCCTTGTGGAAGCCGGGGCCGCGCAGCAGGGCGGACCAGAGTCCTTCCTTGGTGCGGGTGTGGCGGCCGACGAGGACGTTCTCCAGGACGGTCATGTTGGCGAAGAGCCGGATGTTCTGGAAGGTGCGGGCGATGCCGGCCGCGGTGACCTTGAAGGACTTGGGCGGCAGGACGGTGCCCTTGTAGCGGACCTCGCCCTCGGTGGGGACGTAGAGGCCGGTGAGGCAGTTGAAGAAGGTGGTCTTTCCGGCGCCGTTGGGGCCGATGAGGCCGACGATCTCGCCGCTGTTGACGGTGAGGTTCACGTCGCGGACGGCGGTGAGGCCGCCGAAGCGCATGGTGACGCCGCGGGCGTCGAGGACCGTCTCGCCGGGGGTGGTGCCGGGGGCGGTTTCCTGGGTGGTGGTGTCGGTGGTCATGGTGGTCAGGCCCCTGCCTTGCTGAGGACGGGCGCCTCGGTGTCCTCGTGGAACTCCAGTTGGCGGCGCCGGTTGGGGATGAGGCCCTCGGGGCGGAAGCGCATCAGCAGGACGAGCGCGACGCCGAAGGCGAAGAGCTGGTAGTCGCCCAGGAATTGGAGCTTGGCCGGGATCAGGTACAGCAGTGCGGCGCCGACGAGGGGACCGGAGATGGTGCCCATGCCGCCGAGGACGACCGCTGCGAGGAGGAAGGCCGAGTTGGGCGGTACGACGTGCGCGAACTGGTACTGCTCCGGGGTCACGGTGTAGGTGACGTGGGCCTGGACGGATCCGGCGAGACCGGCGAGGCAGGCGCCAAGGGCGAAGGCGATGAGCTTGACCCGGAAGCCGTTGATGCCCATGGCGAGCGCGGCGGTCTCGTCCTCGCGGATGGCGATCCAGGCGCGGCCGATGCGGGAGTCGCTGCTGCGCCGGAAGACGATGACGACGACGAGGGTGATGAGGAGCATCAGCAGGAAGTAGTTGGCGAACCGGCCGATGGTGGCGCCGAAGAGCTGGTGTTCCTGGCCGAAGTCGTAGCCGAGGATGTTGAGGTTGGGGATGGAGGAGATGCCGTTGGAGCCGTTGGTGACGTCGGGTCCGGAGGTGCCGTCCATGTTGAGGACGGTGATGCGGAAGATCTCTCCGAAGCCGAGGGTCACGATGGCGAGGTAGTCGCCGCGCAGGCGGAGGGTGGGGGCGCCGATGAGGACGCCGAAGATCATGGCGACGACCGCGCCGAGCAGGGCGGAGGCCCAGAAGGGCCAGTGCACGTGCAGCGGCGAGGAGGGCGAGCCGGAGACGAGGGCGGAGGTGTAGGCGCCGACGCCGAGGAACGCGACGTAGCCGAGGTCGAGCAGACCGGCGAGGCCGACGACGATGTTCAGGCCGAGGGCGACGGTGGCGAAGATCAGGATGTAGACGCCGATGGTGGCGTACTGGTCGTCGGACTGGGTGAAGGGGAAGGCCGCGGCGGCGACGAAGGCGCCGGTCATGGTGACGTTGCGGTGGCGTGCGGTGATCGCCGAGATCCGGGCCACGAGTCCGGCCTTGGCGAGGGCGGCGAAGCCGAATCCGGCGGTGATGAGGAAGCCGATGAAGAGTTCGTCGTACTCGGTGCCGATGCCGTAGGTGAAGACGAGCAGGCCGAGGGCCATGACACCGGCGATGACGAGGATCTCCGCCCAGGCGGGCAGGGTGCGGCCGGGGGCGGGGGACTCGGAGGCGAAGGCGGCCTTGAAGTTCTGCCGGTTCTGTCGCGCGCGGTGCCGGAAGGCTTCCCAGCCGGTGTCGTCGGGGTCGGCGGGGTCGGGCTCGGGCCGCTGGAAGGGCAGCGCGAGGGAGCCGAGCAGGGCGACCAGGGTGGCGACGGCGACGACGTAGCCGCCGGGTTCGAGGTTGACGACACCGCCGAGCTTGGCGCTGATGGCGATGACGGTGTACCAGGCGGTGGCGAAGGTGCCGAGCGCGGCGAGCTTGAGGGCGCTGTCGGCGCTGCCCGGGGTCAGGAGCCTGAGGCCCTTGACGCCGTAGGAGGCGAGGCCGAACAGGGTGGTGAGCAGGCCGCCGATGAGGACGAGGACCTGGAGGCCGCCGGGGTAGCCGTAGACGGTGAGGTCGCCGGGGAAGGCGGCGGTCCAGGTCCAGGCGAGGAAGGTGGAGACGACGGCCAGGGCGCCGCCGCCGGTGGCCAGCGCGCGGCCGACGGTGGCGGGCAGGCCGATCAGGCCGGTGGCCGCGGGGGCGCTGGTGTCCGGGGTGTCCGGGGTCTCCGGCGTGCCGGGTGCGGTGGTCTGTGTGGTCATCGGTGTCACGCCCTGTCCGCGACGCGCTCGCCGAGCAGGCCCTGTGGCCTCAGCAGGAGCACGAGGATGAGGAGTACGAACGCCCAGACGTCGGCCCAGGACTGGCTGCCGAACTTGTCCATCCCGGGGATGTCCGCGATGTAGGCGGTGGAGAGGGCTTCGGCGACGCCGAGGACGAGGCCGCCGAGCATGGCGCCGTAGATGTTGCCGATGCCGCCGAGGACGGCCGCGGTGAACGCCTTGAGGCCGAGGATGAAGCCCATGCGGAAGTCGATCTGGCCGTACTTGAAGCCGTAGGCGACGGAGCCGACGGCGGCGAAGGCGGCGCCGAGGGCGAACGCGATCACGATGATGCGGTCGGTGTTGACGCCCATGAGCTTGGCGGTGTCCGGGTCCTGGGCGGTGGCCTGCATGCCGCGTCCGGTGCGGGTGCGCATCACGAAGTAGGCGAGGACGGCCATGCTGAGGGGGGCCGCGATCAGGAGGAAGATGTCACCGGTCTGGATGGTGACGCTGCCCAGCTCGAAGGGGCCGCCCGGGATGCTCGGGAAGGTGCGTGCGGACTTGGCCTCCGGGTACCACGCCCAGACCGCCTGCTGGAGGGCCAGGGAGAGGCCGATGGCGGTGATGAGCGGGGCGAGCCGGGGGGCGGTGCGCAGTGGCCGGTAGGCGAATCGTTCCGCTCCGACGGCGACACCGACGGCGACCACGATGGCGCCCACCAGCATCAGCGGCAGGGCGATCCACATGGAGGTGCCGTCGGGAAGGACGTACACGTAGATCGTGAGGGCGCCGAAGGCGCCGGTCATGAAAATCTCGCCGTGGGCGAAGTTGATGAGCTGGACGATGCCATAGACCATGGTGTAGCCGATGGCGACCAGCCCGTACATGGAACCTAGTAGCAGGCCGTTGACCAGCTGCTGCGGCAGTTCGTTCACCGCATTGCCTCCGAGCGTTCGGATGAGTTCGACGGATGTGTCCGGATGTGAGTCCGCGCGGGGCGCCACTTCAGCGCCCCGCGCGGCTCGGCTGGTGCGGGTGTGTGGGTCAGGAGCCGTTGTAGGTACCGGACTCCACGGTGGTCCAGGCACCGCCCTTGACCGTGTACACGGTGAGCTGCTTGTTCGTGGCGTCGCCGAACTGGTCGAAGGAGACCTTGCCGGTCACGCCGTCGAAGGAGACGTTCTGCAGCGCGGCGGTGACCTTGGCGCGGGCGTCGGAGGGCAGCTTGCCGCCGTTGTCGTCGACGACCTTCTTGACGGCCTCGATGATGGCCCAGCCGGAGTCGTAGGAGTAGCCGCCGTAGGCCGCGTAGTCCTCCTTGTAGCCGCCGGCCTTGTAGTCGTCGACGAACTGCTTGGCGGAGGGCAGGGTCTCCACCGGGGCGCCGACGGAGGTGGCGAAGTCGCCGGTGGCCGCGGGACCGCCGAGCTTGATGAAGGTGTCGTCCTTGATGCCGTCGCCGCCGATCAGCGGGATCTTGGCACCGGCGGCCTTGATCTGCTTGCTGAGCGGACCGGCCTGGGGGTACTCGCCGCCGTAGTAGACGATGTCGGCGCCGGAGTTCTTCACCTTGGTCGCGACCGCGGAGAAGTCCTTGGTGTCGGGGTTGATGTGCTCGGTGCCGACCACCTTGCCGCCGAGCTTCGTGAACGCGGCGGTGAAGGTGGCGGCGAGGCCCGCACCGTAGGTCTTCTTGTCGTCGATGACGAAGACCTTCTTCTTCTTGGCCTTGTTGAAGACGTACTGCGCCGCGTACGGGCCCTGGACGGCGTCCGTGGTCGCGGTGCGGAAGTACGACTTGTACTGGCGCACCTGCTTGTGCTGCCAGTCCGGGCCCTGGGTGAGGCTGACGCCCGTGTTGGCAGGGGAGACCTGGGCCAGCTTGGCGTCGTCGAGGACCTTCTGCATCGACTCGGCGACGGAGGAGTTGAGCGGGCCGACGACACCGAGGACGCTCTTGTCGGTGACGAAGGCGACGGAGTTCTGCTGGCCCGAGGAGGGCTGGCCCTGGTCGTCCTTGGCCTCGATCTTGAAGGTGACGCCCTTGACGTATTCCTTCTTGTTCGCGGTCTTGGCCGCGAGGTCCACCGAGTTCTTGATGCCGAGGCCCAGCGCGGACAGGTCGCCGGTCAGCGGGGCGTCGACACCGATGACGACGGTGGTGCCGCCGTCCGCGGAGCCGTTCCCCTTGTCGCCGCTGTCGCGCGAGCCGCAGGCGGTCAGGGTGAGAGCTCCCGCAGCCAGCGCGGCGGTGATGGCGATGAGCGAACGTTGACGCACGATCAGTCCTTTCCCTGGACGACCGCATCCTCATGGAAACGGTCGAGCCGCGCACTGGCCGAAAAGTGAATCCGGGGCGCGGTGACTGGCCGTGACTCTAGGCGTGTGTGGGGAACGTGGAGGAGGGTCTGACGAATGCTGTGACGCTCTTGTTATGACACGAGGTAATGCAGAGCGGTACGCGGTGGGTGAAAGGCAGGAATTCGGTCCGGTTCGCCCCGTCCACATCGTGAGAACCCGCAGGAACGCCCCTCAACTGTTCAGGCGTCTCAAGGGTTTTGGTGATGACGCGATCTTCGTCGCGGCACGTGACATTCGGGACCGCGGCGATCTGCCGGGCGGATCGGGAACGCGGGGTGGAACAGGAATCCGTATTGCGCGCGTATTACACAGAGTTACTTTCAGGGAAATGATTCGGCGCCTTCCGGTTTCCCGGAATTCGGTCATATGCGGGCATGGCGAGGGCCGGGGGCCCGCGCCGTCGGCACTCCGGACGACGCGGGCCCCCGGCCCTGACACTTCATCAACTCGACAAGACGGACGGTCACTTGGTCCCGTCCTCGGCGGGCTCAGCCCTCGGCGCCGCCCGGCCGGACGTCACGCAGCAGACAGGTCAGCCGGGCCGTGCAGACCCGGCGGCCCTCCTCGTCACTGATCACGACCTCGTACGTCGCCGTCGAGCGGCCCCGGTGCACCGGGGTGGCCACGCCGGTCACCAGGCCGGAGCGCACGCCCCGGTGGTGCGTGCAGTTCAGGTCCACGCCCACCGCGATCTTCGAGCTGCCGCCGTGCAGCATGGCGCCGATCGAGCCCAGGGTCTCGGCGAGCACGGCCGAGGCGCCGCCGTGCAGCAGGCCGTACGGCTGGGTGTTGCCCTCCACCGGCATGGTGGCCACCACCCGGTCCGGGGCCGCCTCCAGGACCTGCACACCCATCCGCGTGCCGAGGTGGCCCGCCGAGAACAGCGCGGGCAGGTCCACACCGAGCGCCGCGTACTCGTCGATGATCTCCTGCGGGAATTTCACCTGCTGCTGCTCACCCATGGTCCCGCTCCGTTCTCGCCACGCCTGTCCGGCGGCCCGTCCCTGTCGCTGAGCGAACGCTCAGTCGGTCGCCGATTGTTCCAGACGGGGTGTCGCGGCCGCCTCCAGCCGGATCACCACCGACTTGCTGGCCGGGGTGTTGCTGGTGTCGGCGGTGGCGTCCAGCGGCACGAGCACGTTGGTCTCCGGGTAGTACGAGGCCGCGCAGCCCCGCGCCGTCGGGTAGTGCACCACCCGGAAGCCGGGCGCCCGCCGCTCCACCCCGTCGCGCCACTCGCCCACCAGATCGACGTACGACCCGTCGGCCACGCCCAGTTCGCGCGCGTCCTCGGGGTGGACCAGGACGACACGGCGGCCGTCGGTGATGCCCCGGTAACGGTCGTCCAGGCCGTAGATCGTGGTGTTGTACTGGTCGTGCGAGCGCAGCGTCTGCAGCAGCAGCCGTCCCTCGGGCAGCTCGGGGTGCTCCACCGGGGCGGCCGTGAAGTTGGCCTTGCCGGTGGCCGTCGCGAAGCGGCGCCCGTCGCGCGGCCCGTGCGGCAGGGCGAAGCCGGCGGGGTCGGCCACGCGCGCGTTGAAGTCCTCGAAACCGGGGACCACCCGCGCGATGCGGTCGCGGATCGCCGCGTAGTCCCGCTCGAACTCCTCCCACGGCACCGCGCTGTCCGGCAGCACCCGGCGCGCCAGACGGGACACGATCGCGGGCTCCGACAGCAGCTGCGGACTCGCGGGCGCGAGCCGTCCGCGCGAGGCGTGCACCATGCCCATGGAGTCCTCGACGGTCACGAACTGCTCGCCGCCGCCCTGCACATCGCGCTCCGTGCGGCCGAGCGTCGGCAGGATCAGGGCGCGGGCGCCGGTGACCACGTGCGAACGGTTCAGCTTGGTCGACACGTGCACGGTCAGCCGCGCCCGGCGCATCGCCGCCTCGGTGACCTCGGTGTCGGGGGAGGCGGAGACGAAGTTGCCGCCCATGGCGAAGAACACCTTCGCCTCGCCGTCCCGCAGCGCCTGGATGGCCCGTACGACGTCGAAACCGTGCGCGCGCGGGGGAGCGAACCCGAACTCCTTCTCCAGCGCGTCCAGGAACGCCGGGGCGGGCCGCTCGAAGATGCCCATGGTGCGGTCGCCCTGCACGTTCGAGTGACCGCGCACCGGGCAGACGCCCGCGCCCGGGCGGCCGATGTTGCCGCGCAGAAGCAGGAAGTTGACCACCTCGCGGATGGTCGGCACGGAGTGCTTGTGCTGGGTGAGACCCATCGCCCAGCAGACGATGATCCGCTGGGAGTCGAGCACCATGGCGAGCGCCCGCTCGATCTCCTCGCGGGCCAGACCGGTCGCGGCCAGGGTCTCGTCCCACTCGGCCTTGCGGGCGGCGTCCGCGAACTCCTCGTACCCATGGGTGTGCTCGCGGACGAACTCCTCGTCCACCGCGCCCTCGGTCTCCAGGACGAGCCTGTTGAGGAGGCGGAAGAGGGCCTGGTCGCCGCCGAGACGGATCTGGAGGAACAGATCGGTGAGCGCGGCGCCCCTGATCATCCCCTGCGGGGTCTGCGGGTTCTTGAACCGCTCCAGGCCAGCCTCGGGCAGCGGGTTGACGCTGATGATCCGCGCCCCGGACGCCTTGGCCTTCTCCAGCGCGGAGAGCATCCGGGGGTGGTTGGTGCCCGGGTTCTGCCCCGCGACGATGATCAGATCGGCGCGGTAGAGGTCCTCCAGGAGAACGCTGCCCTTGCCGATGCCGATCGTCTCCGACAGCGCCGAGCCGGAGGACTCGTGGCACATGTTGGAGCAGTCGGGCAGGTTGTTGGTGCCCAGCTCGCGCGCGAACAGCTGATAGAGGAAGGCGGCCTCGTTGCTGGTGCGGCCCGAGGTGTAGAAGACCGCCTCGTCGGGGGAGTCCAGCGCGGCGATCTCCTCGGCGACGATGCCGAGGGCACGCTCCCAGCTCACGGGCTCGTAGTGGCTCGCGCCCTCGGCGAGATACATGGGGTGCGTGAGGCGCCCCTGCTGGCCCAGCCAATAACCGCTCTTGTCGGACAGATCCTCGACGGAGTGCTCCGCGAAGAACTCCGGGGTCACCCGGCGCAGCGTGGCCTCCTCGGCCACGGCCTTCGCGCCGTTCTCGCAGAACTCGGCGGTGTGCCGGTGCGCGGGTTCCGGCCAGGCGCAGCCGGGACAGTCGAAGCCGTCCTTCTGGTTCACCCGGAGCAGGGTGAGCGCGGTGCGCCTGACCCCCATCTGCTCCTGCGCGATCTTCAAGGAGTGCACCACCGCGGGCAGCCCCGCCGCCGCGTGCTTCGGCTCTGCTATCCGCGGCGCGTCCTGCACCGGATCGCTCTTGGGCGGCTTCGTCGCCATGTGCCCGCTCCCCTTCGACTGTCTCTCCGGTCCCGGCGCCACGCCCTGCCTGTGGCCCGTTCCCACGTCTCGCGCATCAGCATGCCTGGCGAGGGGGCGCAGAGGGAGGGGGTGGGACGGTGGCGTTCGGTGAGCGGGGGGAGGGGCGCGGTGAACGGCTCTCCCGTGTGTCTTTGGTGATCGCCGGTCCGGTGGCCGTCCTGTTCGTGGACCCGGCTGTCAGTGGGCCGTGGCAGGATCGGGGGCGTGGCAGAGACAGCATCGAAGAAGAACGAGACCAACCCCGGCCGGCCCCGGCTGATGCTCATGGACGGGCATTCGCTGGCGTACCGCGCGTTCTTCGCGCTGCCCGCGGAGAACTTCACCACCGCGACGGGCCAGCCCACGAACGCGATCTACGGCTTCGCCTCGATGCTGGCCAACACCCTGCGTGACGAGGCGCCCACGCACTTCGCGGTGGCGTTCGACGTGTCCCGCAAGACCTGGCGCTCGGAGCGCTTCACCGAGTACAAGGCGAACCGTTCCAAGACCCCGGACGAGTTCAAGGGCCAGGTCGAGCTGATCGGCGAGCTGCTCGACGCCATGAACGCGCCCCGCTTCGCGATCGACGGCTTCGAGGCGGACGACGTGATCGCCACCCTCGCCACCCAGGCCGAGGCCGCGGGCTTCGACGTACTGATCGTCACGGGCGACCGCGACTCCTTCCAGTTGGTCAGCGACCACACCACGGTCCTCTACCCGACCAAGGGCGTCTCGGAGCTGACCCGGTTCACCCCGGAGAAGGTTCTCGAGAAGTACGGGTTGACGCCCGCGCAGTACCCCGACTTCGCCGCCCTGCGCGGCGACCCGTCCGACAACCTGCCCGGCATCCCCGGCGTCGGCGAGAAGACCGCCGCGAAGTGGATCAACCAGTTCGGCTCCTTCGCGGAGCTGGTCGAGCGGGTCGAGGAGGTCAAGGGCAAGGCAGGCCAGAACCTCCGCGACCACCTGGAGTCGGTCAAGCTCAACCGCGTCCTGACCGAGCTGGAGCGCGAGGTCGAGCTGTCGAAGACGGTCGCCGAGCTGGAGCGCGCCCCGTACGACCGCAAGTCCGTCGTGACGATCCTGGACACCCTGGAGATCCGCAACCCCTCCCTGCGCGAGCGCCTCTTCGCCGTCGACCCCGGCGCCGAGGAGGCCGAGACGACCCCGGTCGCGACCGAGGGCGTGGAGATCGACGGCACGGTCCTGGGCACCGGCGAGCTGGCCCCCTGGCTGGCGGAGCACGGCACGGAGATCCTGGGCGTCGCCACGGTGGACACCTGGGCGCTCGGCGCGGGCTCGGTGGCCGAGGTCGCCCTCGCGGCGCCCGGCGGAGCGGCCGCCTGGTTCGACCCGGCCGAACTGGACGAGACCGACGAGCGGGCCTTCGCCGCGTGGCTGGCGGACGCGGACCGCCCCAAGGTGTTCCACAACGCCAAGGGCGCGATGCGGGTCTTCGGTGAGCACGGCTGGAGCGTCGAGGGCGTCCGCATGGACACCGCGCTCGCCGCGTACCTGGTCAAGCCGGGGCGCCGCTCCTTCGACCTGGACGCGCTCTCGCTGGAGTACCTGCACCGCGAGCTTGCCCCGGCCGCCGCGGCCGACGGCCAGCTGGCGTTCGGCGCGGACGACGGTGCCGAGGCCGAGGCGCTGATGATCCAGGCCCGTACGATCCTCGACCTGGGCGAGGCGTTCGAGGCCCGTCTGGAGGAGGTCGGCGCGGCCGATCTGCTGCGGGACATGGAGCTGCCCACCTCCGCGCTGCTCGCCCGCATGGAGCGGTACGGCATCGCGGCCGACCGCGGGCACCTGGAGACCATGGAGCAGACCTTCGCGGGCGCGGTGCAACAGGCCGTGAAGGAGGCGCACGCGGCCGCCGGGCACGAGTTCAACCTCGGCTCGCCCAAGCAGCTCCAGGAAGTCCTCTTCGGCGAGCTGGCGCTGCCCAAGACCAAGAAGACCAAGACCGGGTACACCACCGACGCCGACGCTCTCGCCTGGCTCGCCGCCCAGACGGAGAACGAGCTGCCGGTGATCATGCTTCGCCACCGTGAGCAGGCCAAGCTGCGTGTCACGGTCGAGGGCCTGATCAAGACCATCGCGGGCGACGGCCGTATCCACACCACCTTCAACCAGACGGTGGCCGCGACCGGCCGGCTCTCCTCCACGGACCCGAACCTGCAGAACATCCCGGTCCGCACCGACGAGGGCCGCGCGATCCGCCGGGGCTTCGTGGTGGGCGAGGGCTTCGAGTCCCTGATGACCGCCGACTACAGCCAGATCGAGCTGCGCGTGATGGCCCACCTCTCCGAGGACGAGGGCCTGCTCCAGGCGTTCACCTCCGGCGAGGACCTGCACACCACGGTCGCCTCCCAGGTGTTCTCCGTCGGCCGGGACGCGGTCGACCCGGAGATGCGCCGCAAGATCAAGGCGATGTCGTACGGCCTGGCGTACGGGCTCTCCGCCTTCGGCCTCTCCCAGCAGCTGAACATCGAGGCGGGCGAGGCGCGCGCCCTGATGGACACCTACTTCGAGCGGTTCGGCGGCGTACGGGACTATCTGCGCCGGGTCGTCGACGAGGCGCGGGCCACGGGCTACACGGCGACCCTCTTCGGCCGCCGCCGCTACCTCCCCGACCTCAACAGCGACAACCGCCAGCGCCGCGAGGCGGCCGAGCGGATGGCGTTGAACGCCCCCATCCAGGGCACGGCGGCCGACATCGTCAAGATCGCCATGCTCCACGTCGACCGCGCCCTGCGCGAGACGGACCTCAAGTCCCGCATGCTCCTCCAGGTCCACGACGAAATCGTCCTGGAGATCGCCCCCGGCGAACGCGCCGCCGTGGAGAAGATCGTCCGCCGCGAAATGGCCGACGCGGTGTCCCTCCGGGCACCCCTGGACGTCTCGGTGGGCGTGGGCCCGGACTGGGAGTCGGCCGCACACTGATGTGGACGGCGTCGTCGGGGGAGGGCAGGTTCCGCACTGCCCTCCCCCGCGTCGCACCCGGGCCGAGACGCAGGTCACGTTGACTCGGTCTTGGAAGATGCGTAATGTTCTCCGAGTCGCTTGAACCGGGTACGGCAATCGCCAGTAGACGGAAGCGGCCACCCCACTACCTACGACTTCCCCTTGGCGGGGGTCCATTCGGCGTGTCCGCACGTCCGAATTGAATCCGC
>NZ_WWIR01000350.1 GCF_009863025.1 Streptomyces sp. SID4985
GCAGCCGAAGGCAGCCGCTCCGGCCGCCGAGGGCCCCGAGCTGATCACCCTGCGCGGCCCGGCCGCCGCCGTGGTCAAGAACATGAACGCCTCGCTGGAGCTGCCGACGGCCACCTCGGTCCGCGCGGTCCCGGTGAAGCTGCTGTTCGACAACCGCATCGTCATCAACAACCACCTGAAGCGCGCCCGGGGCGGGAAGATCTCCTTCACGCACCTGATCGGCTTCGCCATGGTGCAGGCCATCAAGGCCATGCCGTCCATGAACTACTCGTTCGGCGAGAAGGACGGGAAGCCCACCCTCGTCAAGCCGCCGCACGTCAACCTCGGTCTCGCCATCGACCTGGTCAAGCCCAACGGCGACCGCCAGCTGGTCGTCGCGGCGATCAAGAAGGCCGAGACGCTGAACTTCTTCGAGTTCTGGCAGGCCTACGAGGACATCGTCCGCCGCGCCCGCGAGGGCAAGCTGACCATGGACGACTTCACCGGTGTCACGGTCTCCCTGACCAACCCCGGCGGCCTCGGCACCGTCCACTCGGTCCCGCGCCTGATGCCCGGCCAGTCGGTCATCATGGGCGTCGGCTCCATGGACTACCCGGCGGAGTTCCAGGGCACCAGCCAGGACACCCTGAACAAGCTCGGCATCGCGAAGGTCATGACGCTCACGTCGACCTACGACCACCGGGTGATCCAGGGCGCCGCCTCCGGCGAGTTCCTGCGCCAGGTCTCGAACCTTCTCCTCGGCGAGAACGGCTTCTACGACGACATCTTCAAGGCGCTGCGCATCCCCTACGAGCCGGTCCGCTGGCTCAAGGACATCGACGCCAGCCACGACGACGACGTCACCAAGGCCGCCCGCGTCTTCGAGCTGATCCACTCCTACCGGGTCCGCGGCCACGTCATGGCCGACACCGACCCGCTGGAGTACCAGCAGCGCAAGCACCCCGACCTGGACATCACCGAGCACGGGCTCACCCTCTGGGACCTGGAGCGCGAGTTCGCCGTCGGCGGCTTCGCCGGCAAGTCCCTGATGAAGCTGCGCGACATCCTCGGCGTGCTGCGCGACTCGTACTGCCGCACCATCGGCATCGAGTTCATGCACATCCAGGACCCCAAGCAGCGCAAGTGGATCCAGGACCGCGTCGAGCGCCCGCACTCCAAGCCGGAGCGCGAGGAGCAACTGCGCATCCTGCGCCGCCTGAACGCGGCGGAGGCCTTCGAGACCTTCCTGCAGACGAAGTACGTCGGCCAGAAGCGCTTCTCCCTGGAGGGCGGCGAGTCCGTCATCCCGCTGCTCGACGCGGTCATCGACTCCGCGGCCGAGTCGCGCCTGGACGAGGTCATCATCGGCATGGCCCACCGCGGCCGCCTGAACATCCTCGCCAACATCGTCGGCAAGTCGTACGCGCAGATCTTCCGCGAGTTCGAGGGCAACCTCGACCCGAAGTCGATGCACGGCTCCGGCGACGTGAAGTACCACCTGGGCGCCGAGGGCACCTTCACCGGCCTGGACGGCGAGCAGATCGCGGTCTCCCTGGTCGCGAACCCCTCGCACCTGGAGGCGGTGGACCCGGTCCTGGAGGGCGTCGCCCGCGCCAAGCAGGACATCATCAACAAGGGCGGCACGGACTTCACCGTCCTGCCGGTGGCGATCCACGGCGACGCGGCCTTCGCGGGCCAGGGCGTGGTGGCCGAGACCCTGAACATGTCGCAGCTGCGCGGCTACCGCACCGGCGGCACGGTCCACATCGTCATCAACAACCAGGTGGGCTTCACCGCCGCCCCGGAGTCCTCGCGCTCGTCCATGTACGCCACCGACGTGGCCCGCATGATCGAGGCCCCGATCTTCCACGTGAACGGCGACGACCCGGAGGCCGTGGTCCGCGTCGCGCGGCTCGCCTTCGAGTTCCGCCAGGCGTTCAACAAGGACGTGGTGATCGACCTCATCTGCTACCGCCGCCGAGGGCACAACGAGTCGGACAACCCGGCCTTCACCCAGCCGCTGATGTACGACCTGATCGACAAGAAGCGCTCGGTGCGCAAGCTCTACACCGAGTCCCTCATCGGTCGCGGCGACATCACCCTGGAAGAGGCCGAGCAGGCGCTCCAGGACTACCAGGGCCAGCTGGAGAAGGTCTTCACGGAGGTCCGCGAGGCCACCGCGCAGCCCGCCCAGGGCGAGTCCCAGGCGCCGAGCGACAACTTCCCGGTGGCGGTCCCGACCGCGATCTCCGCGGAGACCGTGAAGCGGATCGTCGAGTCCCAGATCGACATCCCCGACCACATCACCGCCCACCCGCGGCTGCTGCCGCAGCTGCAGCGCCGGGCGACCATGGTCGAGGACGGCACGATCGACTGGGGCATGGGCGAGACCCTGGCCATCGGCTCGCTGCTCCTGGAGGGCACCCCGGTCCGTCTCTCGGGCCAGGACTCCCAGCGCGGCACCTTCGGCCAGCGGCACGCGGTGCTCATCGACCGGCAGACCGGCGAGGAGTACACCCCGCTCCAGTACCTCTCCGAGGACCAGGCGCGGCTGAACGTCTACAACTCCCTGCTCTCCGAGTACGCGGCCATGGGCTTCGAGTACGGCTACTCGCTGGCCCGCCCGGACGCGCTCGTGATGTGGGAGGCCCAGTTCGGTGACTTCGTCAACGGCGCGCAGACCGTCGTGGACGAGTTCATCTCCTCGGCCGAGCAGAAGTGGAACCAGACCTCCGGTGTGGTCCTGCTCCTCCCGCACGGCTACGAGGGCCAGGGCCCGGACCACTCCTCGGCCCGCCCGGAGCGGTTCCTGCAGCTCTGCGCGCAGAACAACATGACGGTCGCGATGCCCACGCTCCCGTCGAACTACTTCCACCTCCTGCGGTGGCAGGTCCACAACCCGGACCACAAGCCGCTGGTCGTCTTCACCCCGAAGTCGATGCTGCGCCTGAAGGCGGCGGCCTCGAAGGCGGAGGAGTTCACCTCGGGCGAGTTCCGTCCGGTCATCGGCGACAGCACGGTCGACCCGGCCGCCGTCCGCAGGGTCGTCTTCTGCGCGGGCAAGGTCTACTACGACCTGGAGGCCGAGCGGGTCAAGCGCGGCATCACGGACACGGCGATCATCCGCCTCGAGCGTCTGTACCCGCTGCCGGGTGCGGAGGTCCAGGCGGAGGTCAACAAGTACCCGAACGCCGAGAAGTACATCTGGGCCCAGGAGGAGCCGGCGAACCAGGGCGCGTGGCCCTTCATCGCCCTCAACCTGATCGACCACCTGGACCTGGCCGTCGGCGCCGACGTCCCGGCGGGCGAGCGCCTGCGCCGCATCTCGCGTCCGCACGGCTCCTCCCCGGCGGTCGGCTCCGCCAAGCGCCACCAGGCGGAGCAGGAGCAGCTGGTGCGCGAGGTCTTCGAGGCGTAGCCCTGCGCGGGCCGCGTTGAGCGGGGCCCGGCTTCCGGATTCGTCCGGGGGCCGGGCCTTTCTCATGGGGCGGGGTCGCTTCCAGGGTCCCGACCGCCTCTCAGACGACGGACGTCGACGGACCAGGCAAGGTCTGGGACCGCCTCTGCCGTCCAGCGTTCGACGGGGAGTTCCCAAAGCAGCTCATCAAGAAGCCGGTACACGACCCTCGTGTTTCCCTGAACCCGGTGCGCCGCGCTCCACAGCGCCTCGCGCACGACGGTGAACAGCCTGTCCATGGGAACGGGTGAGGACGCGTGCTCGCTGTAGAGAATTCCTTCCCCTTGCAGAAGGCTCAGCTCATAGGTATAGCCGCCGGACCGGTCGGGACGGATTTCCACCGTCAACTCGCAGTCGGTCGCACCAGGTTCGGAAAGTCCGCGCAAGGTCTGCTGCTGCCTGATCCACTGCTGGAGGCGCTGTCGTGCACCGGACACACGTGCTCTGTCGGCGAGATGGGCCCAAACCCGGGCCGCGTAGTGGACCACGGCGACGGTACCTCCCCTCGCGTACTCCAGGCCGGCCCCGTCGCGCCAGCTCCGGGGCGGATGGTCTCCCGTCGGCTCCCCGGCGGACGCCATCCTTCTCCACACCTGGCCCGGCCCGGCAGGAGGGGGCAACTCGGCGAACAGGCCGTACAGTTCACGCTGCCAGGGCATCGGCCTCACCGCCCCCGAGACTGTCCGACGGGCGTGGTAGCGGTCGTGTTCACGGACGATGTCGTGCCACAGCTGCGAGCTCTCGGCGTCGAGGTCGCACAGCTTCCGGAGCACCTCGATCCGTACGGCCTTGCCGCCGCTTTTCCGGTCGATGGGAGGACCGGTAACCATGCCCACGACCGAACCGTCCCGAGCGCTGAGAACCGGCTCCCCGACGCCTCCACCGGGCAGGTCGCCGACGAGACGCATGGTGTCGCTGCCCGGTTCTCCTTCACCACGTGCGGGACAGAGCCTGACCGGCGGCTCGTTCATCATGCGCGTCGTGCCGCACAGGACCACGTCGTCGGGTCGGACATCCGGAGCGTCCGTGATCCACAGGCACGGGGTTCCGCGTGCCTGTGGGACCCGGAACAAGGCCACTTGCCCCAGCACCCGCAGCAGGTCGCCCCGGTGTCTGCGCCCGTCCTCGGTGACGACAGTGACCATGTTCTGTTCCCCGTCCACGTACGGCGGCCGCACCAGACGTACCGTGCTGACCAGGAGTCCCGGCGCGATGAAGAAGCCCGTATAGGCCCCCTCCAGGCGGCCGTACACGCGAGCAAGAGCTCCCTCGACCCGCCCCGGCTCCACCGGCGTTCGGGTCCGTTCCTGGCTGACGCCCAGAGGTTCCAGCCGCAACACGGGAGCGCGCTCGCTCCACCGTTTCGGGGGACGGCCGAGGATCAGGACATGGCCGCCGTCGAAGACCTGACCGGCGAGTTCGTCCGAGTCGTCGCAGTCGTCGAAGACGATCAGCCAGCGCAGCGCGGTCGTCCGCAGGACCTGGCGAAGCTCGGCCAGCCGGTCGGCGACGTCACCTCGCGAGGGGATGCCGAACTCGACCCCCAGATTGGCCAGCCGTTCCCGGCGCTGCTCGGCGGACCCGGACCGCACCCACCAGACGACGTCGTACGCGGAGGCGTGGTGGCGCGCGTACTGGGCCGCGAGCGCCGTCTTGCCGGTGCCCGGCCCCCCGGTGAGGGTGCAGACGCCGTATGCCGTCAGACTCTCCCGCGCCGCCTCCAAAAGTTCGTCCCGCACGGACAGATCCTTGGGGGGATCGGGGACTCCATCCACGACACGCAGCGTCGGCCCCGGGAAGTCCGGCCCGTCCCCGGCCGCGTCCCGGCGCTCGACACCAAGAAGGTCCAGCAGCCGCCCGCCCGCCTCGGACTCCGTGGTGTCCCACAGCGGCGTCACCCGTTCCAGCTCCGCCACCCACGAGAAGGGCACGGGCCGTACGACGGAGACGGCGTCGAACCGGTCGTCGCCGCTCTTCGCGAGACCGCGCAGCGGGTTGACCAGGCGGAAGTCGGCGTGCCAGCTTCCGAGGAAGAGCACCGTCCGGTGCGGACTCCCGGCATCTCCCGCGCCCCGCACAAGCTCGCGCAGCTCCCCCGCTCCCCCGTCGAACCTCCGCAGCGCCACCTCCTTGCCGTGGGAGGCGAGGAGATGGGCGGCCCACCGGGCCCACGGCGCGTCCTTCTCGGCGTGCACGAGGTGGTACGTCTCCTGCCGTACGACGGGCACGCTCGCGCCGAACCGTCCGGCGACCAGGGAGGAGACCACGGCGAACGCGTCCGGCACCGCCTCCGTACCGCCGTCGTCCGGGAGCTCCGCCCGCGGACCACCGAGTCCGGCCAGGGCGAGGGCGGGGAAGTTGCGGGCGCGGCGGCCGAAGTGGCGTTCGACGTAGTCGCCGCAGTGCTTGAGGATCAACTGGGCGTCGCCGAGCGGGAGAAGACGCAGCAGGGTCTCGCGGACGCCGGGCCGGAAGTCGTACCAGCCCTCGTCCCCGGCGCGTTCCAGCAGGCCGCTCAGCAGGACCTCGGCCAGTACCGTCGGCCCGGACCGCGGCTGCATCGCGCGCTGGACGAGCTGCATCACGGGCAGGGTGAGCGGTACGGCGGAGAAGGAGACCGCGAGCTGGACCGCCTGCCGTGACGCGGAGCGGCGGAAAGCCCGTACCAGGGTCTCCGCGTCGGTCTCGCGCGGTGTCGCGCGCGGGGGTGCCGCCGGATGACCGGCGCTGACCCAGGCCGCGGGGGCGGGGAGCGCCAGGCCCGTGCTGCCGGCCAGCAGCCGGGCCCAGGCGCCCAAAGCGGTGCGGGACAGGGACAGGACGGGGACCGGCGCCGCTCCCGCCGGTGTCCCGCCGTCGGCGGAGGCGAAGTCGAGCCGGGCGCCCAGACCTTCGCGACGCCGCAGGGTGCCGGGCAGCGCGGGCAGATGGGTGCGCCGCCACATGCGCTGGGGCAGCGGCTGTACGACGGCGACGGGCGCGGCCTCGCTCCAGTGGTGGAGGAGCCGTTGCATGCGGCCGGAGCGCCACAGCGGACCGGCGCAGTCGCTCAGGACGAGGGTGAGCTGCCGTCCGGTGGGGTCGCGGAGCTGCTCGGCGCCCCGGCTCGCCCGGACCCCGTCGCGGCTGGTGGCGGCCATGAGGCGGCCGTCCTCGTCCTCACGGAGGTAGTGCGCCGTCACCTCGCGGAAGGCGCCCAGGCCCGCGCAGATCTGGCGCAGTTCGCCGAGAGCGGTGTCCCAGACACCGGTGGAGGTGGACACGTCCATCAGCAGCCGCAGCCGGGCCTCGCGGCGCGTCACGGCGCGCAGGACGGGGAGCACCAGGTGCGTCTCGGCGGCCTGCTCGGCGGTGGCCTGTTCGTCGAGGAGGAGCGCGGGTGTGCGGACGGGCGGGTGGTAGTGCTGGAGCGGTCGCAGGGCCCGCTGGAGGACGAGGGGCTGAGGCAGCGCGGTGGCGGTGGGTACGCGGACCCGAACGGCGTCGGCGTCCGGTCCCGCCGTCGTCGGTACCGGAATCGGGCCGGGCGCGGGACGCTCGGCGTGCAGCCGTACGGGATCGCCGGAGCGGGCGTCCCCACGGCGGCCGGTCCCCGCGTTCTCGGTGTACCAGGCGGGCGGGGTGTAGTCGATCCGGAACTCGCCGGTCTCCTCCGGGTCGTCGGGGTCGAGCGGCGACAGTTCCGGCGTGGCGGGGCCCAGCGCGGGGCGTCCCACGTGCCGCGCGAGCCAGAGCGACTCCGCGAGTTCCCTCGCCGAGGGGTCGGTGCCCAACGCCCTGATGCGCTCGGCCAGTTCACCCAGCTGCCCGTCCGGTGCGGTCATCAGCGCGGTCCGACCCCGTGGTCGCCCTGCTCCAGGGGCCGCATCAGCAGCTCGGCGAGGCGACGGCGGTCGGGCGTGCTGTCGCGGACGGCCTCCTGCGTGAGGTAGATGGCGTTGAGGAGTTGGTCGGCCGCGCGGAGGGCTCCCGGTGCGGAGCTGAGGAAGGTGTGGATCAACTCGCTGTTCGCCGCCGCGTCCTGGTCGCCGAAGTGGGCGCCGACCATGGCGCTCAGCCGGGCCTGTCCCCAGGCGTCGTTCCGGGGCGAGGGGAGGTCGAGGTGCAGACAGCGACGCAACAGCGGTGCGGGGAAGTCGCGTTCGCCGTTGCTGGTCATCACCACGATGGGGAACGCGCGGCAACGGACGCGCCCGTTGCGCACCGTGGCGTTCTCGTCGTCGTCGGTGAGCACCTTCGTCTCGCTGTCCCGGCCTCCTGCGCGCTGCAGTTCGGGGATGCGGAACTCGCCCTCCTCCAGCGCGTTCAGCAGGTCGTTGGGCAGGTCGATGTCGCTCTTGTCCAGCTCGTCGACGAGCAGGACCCGGGGCCGTTCGTAGGGCAGCAGGGCGGTCCCCAGCGGGCCGAGCCTGATGTACTCGCCGATGTCCCGGTGGTTCTCCTGCCGCAGCTTCGCCATCTGCGTGTCCTGGAGGCGGGCGATGGCGTCGTAGGTGTACAGGCCGTCCCGCAGGCTCGTGCGGCTGACGATGGGCCACTGGAGGACCCGGCCGAGGCCCAGTTCGTGCGCGATGGCGTGGGCGAGGGTGGACTTGCCCGAGCCGGGATCGCCGGTCACGAGCAGCGGACGGCGCAGATAGATCGCCGCGTTGATCAGTTCCAGTTCCTCGGGACGCCAGGCCGGGCGCCGTCCCGGGGTGCCCAACCGGCGCGCGGATTCGGTGCCGAGGGGTGGTACGGAGGTGATGACGGGGTCGCCGTCGAAGGCCCGCCAGGGCGGGGGTGCGGGCAACGAGCCGATGGCGTCGTGCGGTTGGCCGGTGCCCCGGTAGATGTGCCAGTCCGTCGCGGGGGTTTCGGGGGTCGCGGAGGTCTCGGGGATCTCGGTCACGGGGACTCCAGGAGGTCGTCGCAGAGCGGGATCGGGCGTCCCGGGTCGTCGTAGAAGAGGGCGAGGTGTTCGGCCCAGTCGGCGTCCGCGTCGGCCTGGCTGACGCGTTCCCGCAGGACACGCACCTGCTCGGGCAGTGCGGTCGTCCGATGTGCGGAGCCGAGCAACTCCGAGGCTCTGCCGTGGAGTTCGCCGCACGCCGATCCACAGCCGTGCGCGTGCTCGGCCCGGAGGTTCCAGAGGATCACGCCGAAGCCCTCGTCGATCGCCTGGGCCAGCGCGGCGGTGGTTTCGGCGGGCGGTCTGCAGAGCACCGGGACCGCGCCCGGCGGGGCGTCGTGGAAGGCCGTGGCGGCGTAGGCGTCCGACGCGACGGGCAGGGCCTGTGGTACGCCCGCCGCGAGCGCGTGCCACCGGTCGCGCCAGATCCGGGACGGTTCGCCCCGGCGCTTCAGACAGCGCAGCACCACCTGCCGGTGCACCCCGAACGGCCGCTCGGCGGGATGCGGCCGCAGGCTCCGTACGACCGGGCTCGGCCGCCACAGATGGGCGTCCACGCCGAACTGCTCGACAGGCAGCGCGATTTCCAGCCGCGCCCGCCGGTCGCTGTCGAGCCGCCCGAAGGCACGGGTGAGCGGTTCGTTGAGGAGGTACGGGAGTTCGGCGAGGGACGCCCCCTCACCGTCGGTGTCCTGGTCCACGACGCGCACGGTCTCGGGGCCAGCGGTCCAGGCCCAGATCCTCCAGTGGAAGCGGTCGTGCGGGCGGAAGAGGTCGGGTTCCAACTCCACGGCCACGACGGGGCCTTCGTCCCGGGCGGCACTCGCCGATGCGGCGGTGTGCACTGGTGCGGCGATACGCACCGGCGCGACGGCGGCCGCCGCCACAGCAGGGGCCGGGCACGCCACGGCCCCACGGAGCGCGGGCGCCTGCTTCGCGACCCCCGTCAGCAGCGCGCGTACGGCGTCGGGCAGCCGTGCGGCCCGCTGCTCGACCCATTTCTCCAGCGCCGACGCGGCGTCCGGTACCCGCTCCGCGTGCATCCGGGCCACGACGCGCAGATAGTGCAGCGCGACGATGTCGGCGCTCTCGGGCCGGTCGTGGAGGCGGCCATGGCCGTCCCGCCAGTCCTGCGGGGCGGTCTCGTCGTCCCAGAGCATCTCGTCGCCGAGGACCTCGTCGACCAGCCCCTGCAGCTGGGCCGGTGAGTCCGGCGGGGGCAGGGCGGCGAGGAGGGCACAGGCCTCGGCGCTGTCCCGGGGGCTCCACGGGTGCCCGTCCGCCCCGCCCGCCTCGACCTGCGCCTTCACCCAGGACAGCGGCCCCTCGACCTGCCGGTGCCAGGTGTCGTGGGCGCGGATCAGCGCCGCGTACGGGTCGGCGCCGAGGCCGCGCTCGGCGCCCACCGGAACCGCCGCCCGGAAGCCGCGCAGGGCGGTGACCGCCACGGCCAGACCGCCGTCCTTCTCCTTCCGGCGCGCCTTGACCACGCCGACGACCACACCCCGCCGCACGTCGAGCAGCGGGCCGCCGGACGCTCCGTGCGGGATCTCCACCTGAGGCGCGAGCGTCAGTCCGTGCGCGCCGTCCCTGCCGTTGCAGTCGGTCTGCCCCGTCCAGCGCTGGGGCGCGCCCCCTGCGGGCGTCCGCCAGCCATGGGCGGTGACGGTCAGCGGCGCGTCATGGCGGTCGGTGAGCCGTACGCACGCGTGGTCGCCGCCCCCGGCCACGCGGACGAGGGCCAGGTCCTGCTCGGGGTCGGTGCCGCCGCCGAGCCGGTAGGCCAGGCGCGCCCGCGCGTCCAGTCCGTTGTGTCCGCGCACCCGCAGCGGGCCGGTCTTTTCCGGCTCCCCGGCGGGCCGCAGCACGTGCGCGCAGGTCAGGACCCAGCCGGGAGCCACGAAGAAGCCGCTGCCCCAGAGCGTGTCCGCTGCGCTGTCGGGCCCGATCCGGACGGTGGCGCGCAGCAGCAGCGCGTCGAGCTTCCCCGTCATGCCGTGACGGTGCTGTCCTCATCGGCTCCCGAACGGGGCGCGGGAAGCTGCGCCGACCGCCAGGTGAGCGTGATGGACAGGGCGGCCTTGGCCTCGCCGTCCGCGAGCAGCGCGACCGCCTTGCCCGGCTTGACGGCGAGTTCGACGCCGAAGGTGGTGCTGACCTCGTCGGGGGCGACCGTGCGCGCCGCGTCGAGCACGGCCCGGCCGACTCCCCGGACGAGTTCGTTCAGCTGGTCGACGCGGGCCGCCATGTGGTCGAGGGCGCCGACGTCGTCGTACGAGAACTCGTCGTCGCCGGGCAGCTCGGCCGGGTCGAGGACGCTGACGCGCGCCAGTACCGTCCCTCCGCCGGGCAGCTCGATCTCCTGAATCCCGCGGTGGTCCATGACTCCCCCGTGCCGCGGCCCCGGCCCGGCTTCCGCCGGGCGGTCCGCCGTGTGCGTGACGACCCTGTCCGGAGCCATTGTGCCGGGGGCGGGGGCGCGAGGTGGGCGGTTCGGCGAGGTCGGGGACGGTTCGGGAGGTCGGGAGCGGTTCGGGAGGTCGGGAGCGGTTCGGCAGGGTGAGGGCGCTCGTCCGCCGGGCGGCTCCAGTGCATAACCTGGAGGCGAACGGCCTGCGGACCGGGCCCACCCCAGGAGAGCATTCATGTATTTCACCGACCGAGGCATCGAGGAACTGGAGAAGCGGCGCGGCGAGGAGGAGGTCACCTTCGAGTGGCTCGCCGAGCAGCTGCGCACGTTCGTCGACCTGAACCCCGACTTCGAGGTCCCGGTGGAGCGGCTGGCGACGTGGCTGGCGCGGTTGGACGACGAGGACGACGAGTAGGGCCCCTCGGGGAGACCCCGCCTCTTTCGGCAGGCCCGCGACTCTTTCGACAGGTCCGCGACCGGACGGCTTCGGCTTCCGGTCGCGGGCCTGTTGTCGTCGATGCCTCCGTACGCGCGTCCGTACGCACTTCCGCCCACGCGTCCGTCCGCGCTTCCACGCGCCCCCACCACTTCCCCGGACACCCCACGGCCTCCCGGGCTCTCACGAAAGAGTGTCTTGACTTCCGACAGCCACGATATATCGTGTTTCCCGTAGACGCGATATGGCGCGTCGTGCCGCGTGCCCTTGCCGAGGAGGCCCCATGTCCGAGTGGTCCGTCGCCGAGCCCCAGAAGCTCGCCTTCGACGCTCCCGTGAGCGAACTGCACGTGCGCGTCGTCAATGGCCTGGTGAACGTGGTGGGCACGGAGGAGGGTCCCGCCCGCCTGGAGGTCTCCGAGATCGAGGGCCCGCCCCTGATCGTCACCCAAGAGGGCGGCACGCTCACGGTGGCGTACGAGGACCTGCCCTGGAAGGGCTTCCTGAAGTGGCTCGACCGCAAGGGCTGGCGGCGCAGCGTGGTGGTCTCCCTCGCCGTGCCCGCGGACACCCGCGTGGAGGTGGGCGTGGTCGGCGCCGCGGCGGTCGTCTCGGGGCTGCGCGGCCCGGCGGTGGTCAAGGGCGTCACCGGTGACGCCACCCTGGTCGGCCTCTCCGGCGCGGTCCGCGCGGACACCGTCTCCGGCAATCTGGAGGCCCAGACCGTCACCGGCGACCTGCGCTTCAACTCCGTCTCGGGCGACCTGACCGTGATGGACGGCTCCGGTCCTTCCGTGCGCGCCGACTCCGTCAGCGGCTCGATGATCGTCGACCTGGACCCGGCGGGCCCCACCGACGTCCGGCTGAACAGCGTCTCCGGCGAGATCGCCATCCGCCTGCCGCACCCGGCGGACACGGAGGTGGAGGCGAACACCGCGAGCGGCACGATCTCCAACGCCTTCGACGGCCTGCGGGTGTACGGCCAGTGGGGCGCCCACAAGATCGCCGGCCGGCTGGGCGCGGGCAAGGGCAGGCTCCGGGCCACCACGGTCTCCGGTTCCATCGCCCTGCTGCGCCGCCCGGCGGACGAGGACGCGGACGGCCCGTCGGCGGGCCCCGGCACCGGTCCGGGGGACAATTCCTTCACCGGCCGGGGCGACGACGCCACCCGGAACCCCGCCGACGGCACGACCGACAAGAAGGTGCTCTGACATGCCTCCCGTCTTCGCCCACGGCCGCCTGCGCCTGTATCTGCTGAAGCTGCTCGACGAGGCGCCCCGCCACGGCTACGAGGTGATCCGGCTCCTCGAAGAGCGCTTCCAGGGGCTGTACGCCCCCTCGGCGGGCACGGTCTACCCCCGCCTGGCCAAGCTGGAGGCGGAGGGCCTGGTCACCCACACCACCGAGGGCGGCCGCAAGGTGTACGCGATCACGGACGCGGGCCGCGCCGAACTGGCCGACCGCAGCGGCGAACTCGCCGACCTGGAGCTGGAGATCCGCGACTCGGTCGCGGAACTGGCCGCCGAGATCAAGGCCGACGTGCGCGGCGCGGCGGGCGATCTGCGGCGCGAGATGCGCGCGGCCGCGACCGAGGCCCGCCAGGGCGCCCGGACCGGCTCCGCCCAGTCCCACGCCTACGGGGACCAGGGCGACCGGGGCGACGCCGAGTCGTGGCGCGCCGCGAAGGAGGAGCTGCGCCGGGCCAAGCAGGAGTGGAAGGAGCAGGCCCGCCGCGCCAAGGACGAGAGCCGCCGGGCCCGCGAGGAGGCCCAGCGGGCCCGCCGCCAGGCCCAGGAGGCACAGTCGCGGGCACGGGCCCAGGCACAGGAGGAGCTCCAGCGCGTCGCCCGCCGGGTCCAGGAGCGGGTGCAGGACGCCTTCGGCCGGGGTGACTGGCCGACCGGCGTCCGCGAGGGCATCTCTGAACTGGCCCGGGAATTCGGCGAGTTCGGCAAGGAGTACGGCACGTCCTCCGGCCCCGGCCGGAACTCGGCCCGCGCGGGCGGTCCCTTCATGGAGCCGGAGTTCTCCACCACCCCGGAGGACTTCCCCGCCGAGTACGCGCCGGAGTGGGCGCACGAGGACCCGACCGGCGACCCGGCGCGCGACCTGGACCGCCTCCTCGACCGCTTCCGGGACGACATCCGGGACGCGGCCCGGGACCGCGGCGTCACCGACGACCAACTCCGGGAGGTCCGCCACCGCCTCGCGACGGCGGCGGCCCAGGTCGGCTCCATATTGCGCCGCCCACGGGTCTGAACCGACCGGCACCGGGGCGGGCGGTTCAGGGAGTGAGCACGATCTTCCCGAACTGCTCGCCGGATTCCAGCCGTTCGAAGCCCTCGCGGGCGCGGTCCAGCGGCAGCACCTCGTCGATGACGGGCCGCAGACCGGTGACGGAGCAGAAGGACAGCAGGTCCTCCAACTCGTCCTTGGTGCCCATGGTGGAGCCGACGACCTTCAGCTCCAGGAAGAAGATGCGGGTCAGTTCGGCGTGGGAGGGCCGGTCGCCGCTGGTCGCGCCGGAGATGACCAGCGTGCCGCCGGGCCGCAGCGACTTCACCGAGTGGGACCAGGTGGCCGCGCCCACGGTCTCGATCACGGCGTCCACCCGCTGCGGCAGCCGCGCCCCCGGCTCCACCGCCTCGACGGCGCCCAGCTCCAGGGCCCGCTTCCGCTTCGCCTCGTCCCGGCTCGTGGCGAAGACGCGCAGCCCGGCCGCCTTGCCCAGCATGATCGCGGCGGTGGCGACCCCACCGCCCGCGCCCTGCACCAGGACCGAGTCACCGGGCCGCACCCCGGCGTTGGTGAACAGCATGCGGTACGCGGTCAGCCACGCCGTCGGCAGACAGGCGGCCTCGGCGAAGGACATGCCCGTCGGCTTGGGCAGCAGGTTCCAGGTGGGGACGGCGACCTGCTCGGCGAAGGTGCCCGGGTAGCGCTCGGTGAGGATCGAGCGGGGCTCGCGGGGGCCGACTCCGTGGCCGGTCTGCCCGATGACGGAGTGCAGGACGACCTCGTTGCCGTCCGCGTCGACCCCGGCGGCGTCGCAGCCGAGGATCATCGGCAGCCGGTCCTCGGGGAGCCCGACGCCCCGCAGGGACCAGAGGTCGTGGTGGTTGAGGGAGGCGGCGCGGACGTCGACGGTGCTCCAGCCGGGCCGCGCCTCGGGGGCCGGGCGCTCCCCCGACTCGAGGCCGGACAGCGGCTGGTCACGGTCGATCCGGGCGGCGTAGACAGCGAACATGGGCCCGACGATAGGTTCCGTCCCACCCCGCGCGGAACCGTCGGACGGTGTGACACACGCCCTCTTGCCCCCGACACCCGTGCGGCGCAACGGACTTCGCGCGCCGGCCACGACGACGGAACGACAGAACGGCCCCGCCCGAAGAGGGCGGGGCCGTTCTCGCACCGGACGCGGCCGCTACGGCACCAGGCCGATCGCCACCGCGCCCGAAGGCGTCAGCGCCGGGCCACGCCCTCCGCGCGGGCGGCCGCCGCGACGGCCGCCGTCACGGCGGGGGCGACCCGCTCGTCGAAGGGCGAGGGGATCACGTAGTCGGGGGCGAGGTCGTCGCCGACGACGGCGGCCAGCGCCTCCGCGGCGGCGATCTTCATGCCCTCGGTGATCCGGCTGGCCCGCACCTGGAGCGCCCCGGCGAAGATGCCGGGGAAGGCGAGCACGTTGTTGATCTGGTTGGGGAAGTCGGAGCGCCCGGTCGCGACGACCGCCGCGTACTTGTGCGCGACCTCGGGGTGGATCTCCGGGTTCGGGTTGGCCATCGCGAACACGAAGGCGCCCTCGGCCATGGAGGCGACGGCCTCCTCGGGGACCGTACCGCCGGAGACGCCGATGAAGACGTCCGCGCCCACGAGCGCGTCCTCCAGCGAGCCGGTGATGCCCGCCTTGTTGGTGAAGGAGGCCACCTCCCGCTTGACGTCGGTCAGGTCGGTGCGCTCCGCCGAGACGACGCCCTTGCGGTCGGCGACCGCCACGTCCCCGATGCCGGCCTCGACCAGCATCCGGGCGATGGCGACCCCGGCCGCTCCGGCGCCGGAGATGACGGCGCGCAGCTGCCCGATCTCCCGGCCGCTGAGCCGGGCCGCGTTCCGGAGCGCGGCCAGGGTCACGACGGCCGTGCCGTGCTGGTCGTCGTGGAAGACCGGGATGTCCAGCCGTTCCTGCAGGCGCCGTTCGATCTCGAAGCACCGGGGGGCCGAGATGTCCTCCAGGTTCACCCCGCCGAAGGAGGGGGCGAGCCGGACGACGGTCTCGACGATCTCGTCCACGTCGGTGCAGGCGAGCGCGATCGGCACCGCGTCGACTCCGCCGAACTGCTTGAACAGGATCGCCTTGCCCTCCATCACGGGCAGGGACGCCTCGGGACCGATGTCCCCGAGGCCGAGCACGGCGGTGCCGTCGGTGACGACGGCGACGACCGAGGACTTCCAGGTGTAGTCGTTGACCAGCTCAGGCTGCTGAGCGATCGCGGTGCACACGCGCGCCACACCGGGCGTGTACGCGAGGGAAAGGTCGTCCTTGTCGCGGATCGGCACGGTGGCCCGCACGGCCATCTTGCCGCCACGATGCAGCGCGAACGCCGGATCGAAGGAGTCCAGGGGCTCGGCCCCGCCCTCCGGTCCGGTACCGCTGTCGCTGCGAGGATTGACGATCTCCGCTGCCACTTTGTCTTACCCCTTAGGTATGCATGGTTGAGGGTCGGCCGCTCCGGGTGAGGAGCGGGCGGGCACCGCGTACGCCTCGTCGAAGGTGAAGCGGGAGCACATACGCGACGGGCGCGCCGCACACGCGCCCTGAGCCCCGGATGAGGGGTGTAAAGAACCTTCTTACCGGACGGACGGGCCGACCACGAGTCCATTGGGCGCAAGGTCACATGGCGCGGCCGCGCGACGACGCCCGGCGACGACCGGTCCGCGCCCGCCGGTCCGGCCCCGAACCGCCCCCGTCTCCGGGTGCGCGAATACCCCGAATGCGCGTGGAGTGGTGTTGTACCGACCTGAACCGGTTCGAGTTCACCCGTTATCCGATTTTGACATTGTGACGGCCCTGAATGGCCTGGTCCGAATGGCAGGATGCCGTAAACCCACGAGGTCGCGACACACGAAGGTGTGTGTTGTCGTCGTCCCATCGGACCTCTTCCCATCCGCCGGAGGAACCCACGATGACCGCAAGCTCCACCCGTCGCACGACCACTCGCACCCGGCTTGCAGCGGGCGTTTCGATCGCGGTCGCGGGCACCCTGCTCCTCAGCGGCTGCGGTGACCAGACGAACAAGTCCAGTGACTCCGGCTCGTCGTCGGCGCCGCTCGCCTCCAAGCTCCCCAGCGACATCAGGGACAAGGGTGTCGTCGAGGTCGGCTCCGACATCGCGTACGCCCCGGTGGAGTTCAAGGACTCCTCCGGCAAGGTCGTCGGTCTCGACCCCGACCTCGCGGCGGCCATGGGCAAGCAGCTCGGTGTGACGTTCAAGTTCAACAACGGCACCTTCGACACGCTGCTCACCGGTCTGCGGTCGGGCCGCTACGACATCGCCATGTCGGCGATGACCGACAACAAGAACCGTCAGCAGGGCATCGACCCGGACACCGGCAAGAAGGTCGGCGAGGGCGTCGACTTCGTCGACTACCTGACCGCCGGTGTCTCGATCTACACCCGCAAGGGCGACACCAAGGGCATCACGACCTGGTCCGACCTGTGCGGCAAGAAGCTCGCCGTCCAGCGCAGCACGGTCTCGGAGGACCTGGCCAAGCAGGAGGCCAAGAAGTGTCCGAGCGGCAAGAAGCTCAGCATCGAGGCGTTCGACGACGACCAGCAGTCCCAGACCCGCCTGCGCTCGGGTGGCGTGGACGCGGCCTCCTCCGACTTCCCGGTCGCCGCGTACGCGGTGAAGACCTCGGGCGGCGGCAAGGACTTCCAGATCGTCGGCGACCAGGTCGAGGCGGCGCCCTACGGCATCGCCGTCTCCAAGAAGCAGGCGCAGCTGCGTGACGCTCTCCAGGCCGCGATGACCGCCCTCGTCAAGAGCGGCGAGTACGAAACCATCCTCAAGAAGTGGGGCGCCCAGGACGGCGCCGTCAAGGAGTCCGTGATCAACGGCGGCAAGTGACCGCGGCAGCGACGCGGCCACTGAGAGGCAACACCCGTGACTGACATCGAGAAGACGGCCGGGGAGCAGAGCACTCCCCCGGCCGGCCCGGAGGCCATCAAGGCCATCCCGGTCCGGCACTACGGCCGCTACATATCCGCCGTCGTCGCCATCGCGATCCTCGGCGCGATCGTCTACGCCTTCAGCCAGGGCGAGATCAACTGGGGCGCGGTACCTGACTACTTCTTCGACAACCGGATCCTGACCGGCGTCGGCAAGACCCTCCTGCTGACGGTCGCGTCGATGGCGATCGGCATCCTCGGCGGCATCCTGCTCGCGGTGATGCGGCTGTCGAAGAACCCGGTGACCTCGTCGATCGCCTGGTTCTACATCTGGTTCTTCCGCGGCACCCCGGTCCTGGTCCAGCTGGTCGTCTGGTTCAACCTGGGCCTGGTCTTCCACACCATCAACCTCGGCCCGGTCTACAAGGACGAGTGGTCGGACTTCATGACCCCGCTCCTGACCGCGCTGCTGGGCCTCGGCCTCAACGAGGCCGCCTACATGGCGGAGATCTGCCGCGCCGGTCTGCTCGCCGTGGACGAGGGCCAGACCGAGGCCGCCCACGCGCTGGGCATGAGCCACAGCAGGACGCTGCGCCGGATCATCATTCCCCAGGCGATGCGGGTGATCGTGCCGCCGACGGGCAACGAGGTCATCAACATGCTGAAGACGACCTCGCTGGTGTCGGTCGTCCAGTATCCCGAGCTGTTCCGCTACGCCCAGGACATCGGCCAGAACTCCGGTGCCCCGGTGGAGATGTACTTCCTCGCCGCGGCCTGGTACCTGATCATGACCTCCGTGCTGAGCGTGGGCCAGTACTACATCGAGCGGTACTACGCCCGCGGTTCCAGCCGCAGCCTCCCGGCGACCCCGTGGCAGAAGGTCAAGGCCCACCTGACGACCTTCTCTAGCAGGAAGGTCACGGCATGACCGACAAGCTGACCAAGTCGGACGCGGAGAACGCTTCCGTGGCGATGGTGAAGGCCGAGGGCGTCCACAAGTCCTTCGGTGCCGTCGAGGTCCTCAAGGGCATCGACCTGGAGGTGAAGCCGGGCGAGGTGTTCTGCCTCATCGGCCCCTCCGGTTCGGGCAAGTCGACCTTCCTGCGGTGCATCAACCACCTTGAGAAGATCAACGCCGGGCGGCTGTACGTCGACGGCGAGCTGGTCGGCTACCGCCAGAAGGGCGACAAGCTGCACGAGCTCAAGGACAGCGAGGTCGCGCTCAAGCGCCGGGACATCGGCATGGTCTTCCAGCGCTTCAACCTGTTCCCGCACATGACGGCCGTGGAGAACGTCATGGAGGCCCCGGTCCAGGTCAAGGGGCAGAGCAGGAGCGAGTCCCGGGAGCGGGCGATGAGCCTGCTCAACCGCGTGGGGCTGGCCGACCGGGCCGGGCACTACCCCTCGCAGCTCTCCGGCGGCCAGCAGCAGCGGGTGGCGATCGCCCGGGCCCTGGCGATGGACCCGAAGCTCATGCTGTTCGACGAGCCGACCTCGGCACTCGACCCGGAACTGGTCGGCGACGTCCTGGACGTCATGCGCGACCTGGCCGAGTCGGGCATGACGATGGTGGTCGTGACCCACGAGATGGGCTTCGCCCGTGAGGTCGGCGACAGCCTGGTCTTCATGGACGACGGTGTGGTCGTCGAGTCCGGCAACCCCCGCGACGTCCTGACCGACCCCCAGCACGAGCGGACCAAGTCGTTCCTGTCGAAGGTCCTCTGAACCGTGCTCCGCGACGGCGGATGCCGCCCGCTCCCTCACCGGGACGGGCGGCATCCGCCGTTCTCGTTCCAACTGGGCACACCCTGGGCCTACTTCAGCGCCAGCAGCAGCGTGTCCGACGGCGAGCACCACACCGGCCGGGCCTCCGCGAACCCCTTCTCGCGCAGGGCGGACGCGTGCCAGGCGGCGGACGGGGTCTCGCCGTCCGCGTGTTCACCGTAGATCTCGAAGCGGCGGGCGGTCGGCCCGGCGAGCACCGGGTCCACGGCGGCGAGCCGCCACCAGTCGGCCCAGTCCAGGACGCCCGCCCGCCGGGCCGCCTCCATACGGGCGTGCCGCTGGACGCGCTCGGCCGCGTTGATGCGGGGCGTGGTCTCGTCGGGCATGTGGTCGGCGTTCATGAAGACGCCGCCGTCACGGGTCAGTTTCGCGAGGCGACCGTAGAGATCGGTGAGGTCGCCGAGGTGCAGCCAGTGGAGCGCGGTGGCGGTGAGGATCGCGTCGTACGAGTCGTACGGCAGCGCGGCCGTCCACTCCGGGTCCTTGAGGTCGGCCTCCACGAAGGTCACCCGGTCGTCGCCCGCGAAGGTGCCGCGGGCGATGGTGAGCAGGGCCGGGTCGAGGTCGACGCCGGTGCTGACGGCGTTCGGGAGGCGGTCGAACAGCCGGGCGGTGATGGTGCCCGTGCCGCACGCGAGGTCGAGCACCCGCGGGGCCGGTCCGGCGAACGCCTCGACCATGTCGAGCATGATCCGGAACCGCTCCTCGCGGTCCGGCAGGTACCACTCCTGCTGCCGGTCCCAGCTCTCCTGCCACGCGGCCCAGTCCGTACCGATGCTGCTGGTCATGATTACCCGCCCCTCCCCCATCAGACGTAATACCCTGGAAGGGCGAACGTCTGTTACCCGCCCGCCGACACGACCATAGAGCGCCCGCGTAAGGATTACTAGTGGAACTGGCCTATTACTCGGACTACGCCGTACGCCTCGTCAACAGCGAGGAGCCGGCGCGGGGCAAGGACTCCCTGACCTCCGTCGAGGCCGTCCGCGACCTCTTCGGCGCCAACGCCCAGGCGGCCCGGCGCGCCACCGACGCCGACGTGACCCGCTTCCGCTCGGTACGGGCGCGGCTGCGCGGGGTCTTCGAGGCGGCCGACCAGGGCGACGAGACCCTCGCCGTCGACCTGCTGAACTCACTGCTCCTGGAGTTCCCGGTCAGCCCGCAGATCTCCGGCCACGACCACCGCGACGAGGACGGCCGCCCCCTGTGGCACATGCACCTGGCCGACCACCCCTCCAACGCGACCGCGGGCTACGCCGCCATCGCCGCGATGGGCCTCGCCTTCCACCTCACCGAGTACGGCGTGGACCGCCTGGGCCTGTGCGAGGCCGCGCCCTGCCGCAACGCCTACCTGGACACCTCGACCAACCGCTCCCGGCGCTACTGCTCCGACCGCTGCGCGACCCGCGCCAACGTCGCCGCCTACCGCGCCCGCAAGCGCCTGGCGGCCGACCGGTCCGAGAGCAGCGGCCTGGCGGCCGAGAACAGCCAGCGGGTCAGCGCGCGCGGCGACCGCTGACCGCCGAGCGGGCGGTAGCGCAGCCAGGCCCGGCCCAGGATCAGCTCCTCGGGCACGACGCCGTAATCCGTACTGTCCCCGCCCGCGTACGGGTTGTCGCCGAGCACCCACCAGCCGCCCTCGCGCCGCTCGGCGGCCCGCTTGACGACCAGCAGATCCTGCTGGAAGGGGTGGCGCAGGACGACCACGTCACCGGGCCTGACCTGGGCGCCGTACCGCAGCAGCAGCCGGTCCCCGTGGTGCAGCGTGGGCACCATGGACGGCCCCGTGACCTCGGCCAGCCCGAAGGGCGGCAGCACCCTGCCCCGCTCGGTCTCCTGCGACAGCTCCGGCATCCCCGGCACCTCCCCGGTCCGTTCCTCCACAGTCTCAGTCTGACCGTTCCTGGAGGCCGAGTGGGAGGGAGTCCGCCCACCGGCCGTTGTCGCGGTCCAGCCCGGCCGCGCACCGGGCCTTCAGGTCACCGGAAGCGGGCGAACCGGGGTGGTCACCCCCCACTTCCACCACCGACTTCCGCCCGAAGCCGTCCGCCACCGCATCCAACGGCCGCCACCCACGAAGGTCACCCATTCGACACACGAACTCCCGTTCCTCACAACGCGATCACCCAGCAGAACCCGGCCATCCACGCGTGCCGGACAACGCTGCACCTTGTTGCACAACAGCGGCCGGCGACCCCGGACTTTTGTCCTAAGCCCTGGGGGGCACTCGGGAAAACCAGTCCCTCAGGGAGTAATGTCCCACCTGAGAAGACGATCACGAGGAAGGAACGCTCCATGCTTTCCCGCCTGTTTGCCCCCACGGTCACGGTGAGCGCTCACTGCGACCTGCCCTGCGGCGTGTACGACCCGGCTCAGGCCCGCATCGAGGCGGAGTCGGTGAAGGCCATCCAGGACAAGATGGCCGCCAACGACGACCCCCACTTCCAGATCCGCGCGACGGTGATCAAGGAGCAGCGCGCCGAGCTGGCGAAGCACCACCTTGACGTGCTGTGGAGCGACTACTTCAAGCCCCCGCACTTCGACAGCTACCCCGAGCTGCAGAACCTCCTCAACGAGGCCGTGAAGTCGCTGTCCGCCGCCAAGGCCTCCACCGACCCGGCGACGGGCCAGAAGGCGCTGGACTACATCGACCAGGTCGCCAAGATCTTCTGGGAGACCAAGAAGGCTTGATCTCCGGTCATGCCGCTTGACCTGCGATTTCCTAAGTTGCAGCGTCTCCCCCAGGCCGCACCCGGCCCGCAAGACCCTCCGCCCACGGCGGACGTCCTGACGGTCCGGGTGCGGCCTTTCTCCGGTCACTCCGCCCGATTTCCGCTCGCCGCGGCAGGCGCGGCAGGCGCAGCAGGCGCGGCAGGCCGAGGAGGGACCGATGGGGGGCATGACAACGGACCGCACCCGCAAGGCGATCACCTCGATTCGCTCCACTCTCGCGGTCTACCAGCGCGGCGCGTTCCCGGCGCCGCCGATCTCGCCCGCCGAGCCCGCGAGGCCCTCGCCTGGCATGCCCGACAACCCGCCCGGTGAAGGGATGACCGTGGTTCAGCCGACAACCGACGCCCGGCCGAAGGCCCTCGAGCCCGCGCTCGAATCCATGACCCTCCTGGTCGCCGCCGTCATCGTCCACGACAGGGCCACCAACCGCGTCGTCCTCCTCCAGCGCGGCGAGAACGCCAAGTTCGCCCCGGGCCTGTGGGACCTCCCCGTCGGCAAGAGCGAGCCGGGCGAACCGGTCACCAGGACGGCCGTCCGCGAGCTTTACGAGGAGACCGGCCTGACGGTGAAGCCGGAGTCCCTCGAGGTCGCTCATGTCATCCACGGCGCCTGGGGCGTCGAATCCCCCAACGGCTTCCTCACGGTCGTCTTCGCCGCCCACGAGTGGGCCGGCGAGCCCGAGAACCGGGAACCGCTCAAGCACAGCCAAGTCGGCTGGGTCGGCGTCGACGCCATCCCCGAGAACTGCGTGGAGACCACGTCAAGCGCCCTCCGCCGATACCTCACGGGAGGCCCGGACGTCTCCCTGCACGGCTGGCGATAGAAGCGCCAGGTACCGGGCACGTCGTCGCCCTACGGCTTCGGGAGTACGGCAGGCGCGGGCAGGTCGAGGGCACGAGCGAGAGCCGCGCACACAGGAACGGCATAGTCAGGCACGTGCAGGGCCGCCCAGCCGATGGCAAGGCGATGGAACGCGGCCAGGTCACGTTCCGCGTCGGCGAGCAGGCGCCGCAGGTCGGTGATGGGCAGCTCGATCACAGGGCTGTCCTGCTGCTCGGCGTCAACGGTCAGCCGCGCCACGTCGCCTGTCCGTTCGGCGAGCGGGGAGGGGTCGTGACCGAAGGAGGCCCAGCCGTCGCCATCGATGACCGCAAGCCAGTCGCGTCGTTCGTCCAGCCCGTTGCAACAGCCCGGCGACAGGACGATGCCAGTGGCTGTATCAGTCACCCGCAGGCCACCTGCGGCGAAAAGGTCGTCCATGGTGAGAAGCCCATGCAGGAAGTTCCCCAGTGGATCGGTAGGCGGCTTCGGCCGCCCCTCACCCTCCAGGTCGACGTTGTTGCACGCGGCAATGCACATGACGGCCGTGCCGACCTCGACATGGCTGAGCGCACCGCCGAGCGGAAGGAAGCCGTAAGCCCCGCACTCGGCCACCGGCCAGAGGTCGAAGCCATCGGTGGCACAGGTCTCCAGGACGGGCTGCAGGACGATCATCCCAAGAGCGTGCGGCACCCCTGGGGGCTGGCGCATTCGAATACACCCCTGAGCTCTGGAAAGTGGTCAGCCTTTGAGTAGGACCAGGGCGGGCGCGGTGCCCGCAGGGAAGATTCCCGCAGGTCACCGCACCGGAGCCCCCGACGACCGTGCGGGGTCAGGGGGCGCACGGGGTCGGGGGCTCCGGGGTAGGGGGGCGATGGGGTCAGTTGGTCCGGCGGGTGACGAATTCCGCCAGGGCCAGCAGGCCGCCCGCCGTCTCGGGGGCGGGTACGGCGCGGGAGAGTTCCTGGACGGCGCGGGCCATGCGGTCAGCCGCCTCGGCCTGGGCCCAGTCGCGGCCGCCCGCCTGTTCCACGGCCAGGGCCGTGCGGGCGATCTCGCCGTCGTCGTCGGCATAGGGGCGGGCGTACAGCGTGGCGAGTTCGGCGGCCGCCGGGGTGCCGGAGGTGAGCGCGGCCACGACCGGCAGGGACTTCTTGCGGACCACGAGATCCGCGCCGGCCGGCTTGCCGGTGCGCCTCGGGTCGCCCCATATGCCGATCACGTCGTCGATCAGCTGGAAGGCGAGGCCCGCCTGGCGGCCGAAGCCGTCCATGGCCGCCACTTCGGCGGGGTCCGCGCCCGCGTACAGCGCGCCGAGCGCGCAGGCGCAGCCCAGCAACGCGCCCGTCTTCGCCTCGGCCATGATGAGCACCTCGGCCAACCCGACCTCGGTGGGGGCGCGTTGCTCCAGCGCCGTGTCGGTGTGCTGGCCCGCGCAGAGTTCGATGACGCACTCCGTGAGACGGGCCGACGCCTCCCGCGCCGCCGGGTGCGGGTCGTCGGCGAGCAGCCGCAGGGCGAGGGCCTGGAGCGCGTCCCCGGCGAGGATCGCGTCGGCATCGCCGAAGACGGTCCAGGCGGTGGGGCGGTGCCGACGGGTGGTGTCGCGGTCCATCACGTCGTCGTGCAACAGCGTGAAGTTGTGGACCAGTTCGACCGCCGCGGCGGCCCGCACCGCCGCCGCCCGGGCGGACGGCCCGCCCAGCGCGGACGCCGC